>JAKALD010000090.1 GCA_021813275.1 Pseudomonadota bacterium
GCCGCTGCCGTACTACCCGGACGTGAAGGGCGCGCCGCAGAACACCATCATCGGCGGCGCGACGCTGTGGGTGATGACGCAGAAGAACAAGGCGGTCTACAAGGGCATCGCCAGGTTCTTCACCTTCCTCTCTTCGCCCGAGATCCAGCTCGACTGGCACAAGTCGACCGGCTACGTGCCGATCACGCTCGCCGCGTACGAGCTGGCGAAGAAGGAGGGGCTCTACCAGGAGCGCCCGGGCTTCGACACTGCGATCAAGGAGCTCACGAACAAGGCGCCGACGCCGAACTCGCGCGGCCTGCGCCTCGGGAACTTCGTGCAGATCCGCAACGTGATCGACGAGGAGCTGGAGTCGGTCTGGAGCGGGCAGAAGACCGCGAAGCAGGCGCTCGACGAGGCGGTGAAGCGGGGCAACGAGCTGCTGAGAAAGTTCCAGGAAGCCAATAGCTGACGCCCGGCGGGGCGCCGCCGCCCGGCCGCGCCCCGCTTCTCCCCCCGCATTCCCGGAACATGGAGAAGCGTGCCCGGTTTCATTCGCGCGGGCTGCCCTACCTGCTGGTGCTGCCGCAGATCGCGGTGACGCTGGTGTTCTTCGTCTGGCCCGCGCTGCAGGCTCTGTACCAGTCGGTGCTGCTGCAGGATGCGTTCGCCTCGCGCACCAAATTCGTCTGGCTGCAGAACTTCAAGACGCTGTTCGAGGACCCGCTGTACCTGGGCTCGATCAAGGTGACGCTCCTGTTCTCGGGCCTGGTGGCGGTCGCGGGGCTCGCGATCTCGCTCCTGCTCGCCGCGTTCGCCGACCGGGTGCTGCGCGGCGCGGGCGTGTACAAGACGCTGCTCATCTGGCCCTATGCGGTGGCGCCCGCCATCGCCGGCGTGCTGTGGATGTTTCTGCTCTCGCCGTCGATCGGCGTGCTCGCCTACGCGCTTCAGTCGCTCGGGGTCGACTGGAACTACTACGTGCACGGCGGCCAGGCGCTGCTGCTCATCGTGGTCGCCGCGGTGTGGAAGCAGATCAGCTACAACTTCCTCTTCTTCCTCGCCGGGCTGCAGTCGATCCCGGGCTCGCTCGTCGAGGCGGCGGCGATCGACGGCGCAGGGCCGTTCCGGCGCTTCTGGACGGTCGTCTTCCCGCTGCTGTCGCCGACCACGTTCTTTCTCCTGGTGGTCAACGTGGTGTACGCGTTCTTCGACACCTTCGCGATCGTCGACGCCACGACCCAGGGCGGGCCGGCGCAGGCCACCCAGATCCTGGTGTTCAAGGTCTACCAGGATGGCGTGCAGGCGCTCGACCTCGGCGGCTCGGCGGCGCAGTCGGTCGTCCTGATGCTGATCGTGATCAGCCTCACGGTGGTGCAGTTCCGCTATGTCGAGCGCCGCGTCCAGTACTGAGGCGGGCGGCAGATGATCGAGAACCGACCCTGGCTCGGCTTCGTGCGCCACGCTGTGCTGATCGCGGGCGTCGCGCTGGTGATGTTCCCGGTGTACGTGGCGTTCGTCGCCTCGACGCTCTCGTTCGACCAGGTGATGCACGTGCCGATGCGCCTCTGGCCGGGCAGCCACCTGATCGAGAACTACGTCGCGGTGATCGAGCACGGCACCACGCGCGCCTCGAGCGCGCCGGTGGGGCGGATGATGCTGAACAGCCTGGTAATGGCGCTCGGCATCTCGATCGGCAAGATCGCGATCTCGGTGATCTCGGCCTTCGCGATCGTGTATTTCCGCTTTCCGCTGCGCCGCACCTTCTTCTGGCTGATCTTCATCACTCTCATGCTGCCGGTCGAGGTGCGCATCTTTCCGACCTACCAGGTCGTCTCCGACCTGCACATGGTCGACACCTACCCCGGCCTCATCCTGCCGCTGATCGCCTCGGCGACCGCGACGTTCCTGTTCCGGCAGTTCTTCCTGACGGTGCCGGACGAGTACGCGGAGGCGGCGCGCATCGACGGGGCCGGCCCGCTGCGCTTCTTCTGGGACGTGCTGATCCCGCTGTCGCGCACCAACATCGCGGCGCTGTTCGTGATCATGTTCATCTACGGCTGGAACCAGTACCTGTGGCCGCTGCTGATCACCACCCAGGAGGGCATGTACACCACGGTGATCGGCATCAAGCGCATGATGGCCGGGGGTGATGCGGCCACCGAGTGGCAGCTGGTCATGGCGACCGCGATGCTGGCGATGGTGCCGCCCGCGGTGGTGGTGCTGCTGATGCAGAAGTGGTTCGTCAAGGGACTCGTGGAATCGGAGAAGTGATGGCGGGCCTGTCTCTGCGCGGCGTGCGCAAGTCATTCGGCGCGCACGAGGTGGTGCACGGCGTGTCGGTGGACGTCGCCGACGGCGAGTTCGTGGTGATCGTCGGCCCCTCGGGCTGCGGCAAGTCGACGCTGCTGCGCATGGTGGCGGGGCTCGAGACGGTGAGCGCCGGCGAGATCGCGATCGGCGATCGCGTGGTCAACCGGCTCGAGCCGAAGGACCGCGACATCGCCATGGTGTTCCAGAACTACGCCCTGTACCCGCACATGTCGGTGTACGGCAACATGGCCTACGGCCTCAAGATCCGCGGCCTGCCGAAGGCCGACATCGAGGCGCGCGTGCGGCGCGCGGCCGAGATCCTCGAGCTCGCGCCGCTGCTCGGCCGCAGGCCGCGCGAGCTCTCGGGCGGGCAGCGCCAGCGCGTCGCGATGGGGCGCGCGATCGTGCGCGAGCCCAAGGTGTTCCTGTTCGACGAGCCGCTCTCGAACCTCGACGCGAAGCTGCGCGTGCAGATGCGCGCCGAGCTGCAGGCGCTGCACCGCCGCTTGCGCACCACGAGCCTGTACGTCACCCACGACCAGATCGAGGCGATGACGCTCGCGCAGCGCATGATCGTGATGAACGCGGGTCGCGCCGAGCAGATCGGCGCCCCGCTCGAGGTCTACGCCAGGCCGGCGAGCACCTTCGTCGCCGGCTTCATCGGCTCGCCGCCGATGAACCTGATCGCGGGGCGCGCGGTGGACGGCGGCTTCGCTACGCCCGACGGGCGGCGCCTGGCGCTGGCGGTCGTTCCGGCGGGGCTGCGCGATCGCGAAGCGCTGCTCGGGCTGCGCGCGGAGCACCTCGAGCCCTGCGCCGAGAGCGACGCGCTGCTCGAGCTCGAGGTCGATCTGGTCGAGCCGCTCGGCGCCGACACCCTCGCCTACGGCAACTTCGGGGCGACGCGCCTCGCCGCGCGCCTGCCCGGCTCGACGCACGCGCACGACGGGCGGCTGCCGCTGCGCTTCTCCGAGGCGCACGCACACTTCTTCGACGCGGCGAGCGGCACGCGCATCGGGGCATGAGCCGGCGCGATACGCGGCGCCGTGCGGCCCCGCGCGTGCCGGGATGCGCTGCATGAAGCGATGCACTATGCTCCGGGGGTGAGGGGAACGACTGGAGCATGCGCGTGATTCTGCTGGACGTCATGGGCGGCGTAGCGCTGCTGCTGTGGGGCCTGCACATGGTCCAGAGCGGCATCGTGCGCGCCTTCGGCGCCGAGATCCGCCATGTCCTGACCGTCGCGCTGCGCGGCCGCTTCAAGGCGTTTCTCGCCGGCGTCGGCGTCACGGCGCTCCTGCAAAGCAGTACCGCGATGGCCTTGATGGTGACCTCCTTCTCGGCCGACGGCCTGCTCGGGCTGGTGCCCGCCCTGGCGCTGATGCTCGGCGCCAACGTCGGCACGGCGTTGGTCGTGCAGGTCCTGTCGTTCAACATCTCGGCGGCGGCCCCGGTGCTGCTCGTGGCGGGCGTGGTGGCGTTCAAGCGCGGCGGCCGCACCCGCACCCGCGACCTGGGTCGCGTGAGCATCGGCCTGGGCCTGATGCTGCTCGCGCTGCACATCCTGCTCGACAGCGTGGCGCCCGCCGAGCAGGCGCCCGGCCTGCGCACGGTGCTGCAGGTGGCGAGCGGCGCGCCGCTGCTCAACGTGCTCGTCGCCGCGCTGCTCACCTGGGCCGCGCATTCGAGCGTGGCCGTGGTGCTGCTGGCGATGTCGCTCGGGTACTCGGGATTCGCCACGCCGGCGGCCGGGCTCGCGCTGGTGCTCGGCGCCAATCTGGGCAGCGCCATCAACCCGCTGATCGAGGCGGGCTCCAAGGGCGACCCCGCGAGCCGCAGGGTGCCGCTCGGCAACTTCATCAATCGCGTCGCGGGCTGCGCGCTGTTCCTGCCGTTCCTGGACCGGATTGCGGCCGGATTCGCCGGCTACGTCCCCGACCCGGTGCGCTTGATCGCCGGCTTTCATCTCGCCTTCAACCTCGCGCTGGCTGCGCTGTTCATTGTTCCGCTCGGCCCCTTCGCGCGGCTGCTGGAGCGCGTGCTGCCCGAGACGGGCAAGCCGGCGGATCCCGCCGCCCCGCTCTACCTGGATCCGTCGGCGGTCGACAGTCCGCCGCTGGCGCTCGCCTGCGCGGCGCGCGAGACGCTCCACATGGGCGACGTCGTGGAGACGATGCTGCAGCGGGCGCTCGCCACGCTCACGACCGACGATCGCAATCTCGTGGCCGAGGTCTCGCGCATGGACGACGCGGTCGATCGCCTGCACGGGGCGATCAAGCTGTACGTCGTGCGGGTGACGCGCGACAGCCTCGATGACCGCGAGGCACGCCGCGCGATGGAGATCATCGCCTTCGCCATGAACCTCGAGCACATCGGCGACATCGTCGACATGAACCTCATGGAGCTCGCGGCCAAGAAGATCAAGCGCAAGCTGCGCTTCTCCAGGGAAGGGGCCGAGGAGCTCGAGGCCATGCACCGGCGCGTGCTCGAGGACCTGAAGCTCGCGTTCGGCATCTTCATCTCGGGCGACGTCAAGGTCGCGCGCCAGCTGCTCGACGAGAAGACCCGCTTCCGCGAGGCCGAGATCGCCGCCGCCGAGAGCCACCTGGCGCGGCTGCGCGAGGGCCGGCCCGAGAGCATCGAGACAAGCGGCCTGCACCTGGACATCCTGCGCGACCTGAAGCGGATCCACTCGCATGTCTGCGCCGCCGCCTACCCGGTTCTCGAGGCGGCCGGAGAGCTGCGTGCGAGCCGTCTCAGGAGCCGCTCGCGCGAGAGGCTGGCGCCGGCCCGCAACGGAGACCCGCGGTGACGCGGGCGGGCGCGACCGGCCATCGGCCGTACCCGCGCGTGGTCGCGCACCGCGGCGGCGGCGCGCTTGCTCCGGAGAACACGCTCGGCGCGATCCGCCACGGCGCCTCGCTCGGCTTCAAGGGCGTGGAGCTCGACGTCCGGATCGCGGGCGACGGCACGCCGGTGGTGATCCACGATCCGACCCTCGAGCGCACCACCGACGGTAGGGGCGAGGTCGCGCGCCTCGCCTACGCCGAGATCGCGCGCTTCGATGCCGGCGTGCGCGCGGGCGATGCCTGGCGGGGCGAGCGCGTGCCGCGCTTCGACGAGGCGGCCCGGCTGTGCCGCGAGCTCCAGCTTTGGGCGAACGTCGAGATCAAGGCGCCTACGGGAATGGAGCGCGCCGTCGGCGAGGCGGTGGCGCGGGCGGCCGCGGAGCTGTGGCGCGGGGCCGAGCCGCAGCCGGTGCTCTCCTCATTCTCGGCCGAGGCGCTCGAAGGAGCGCGCAGCGCGTCCCCCGAACTGCCGCGCGCGCTGCTGGTGAGCCGCCGCGCGCTGCCCGGCTGGGCCGAGCGGCTCGCGGCGCTCGAATGCGTGGCGCTGCACGCCGATTTCGCGCTCGTGACCGAGGCGCTGGTGCGCGAGCAGCACGCCGCCGGCCGCGCGGTGCTCGCCTGGACGGTGAACGATCCGGCCGATGCGCGGCGACTGCTCGGCCTGGGCGCCGACTCGCTCGTCACCGATGCGCTCGAGCGCATCGGCCCCGAATTCAGGTAGGGAAAGCCACTACACGCAGCGCGCGCCGTCGACCTCGATACAGGTACCACTCACCATCGCGGCCTCGTCGGAGGCGAGATAGAGGCAGGCGTTCGCGACGTCGAGCGGGGTGGAGAAGCGCCCGAGCGGGATGGTGGCGAGGAATCTCGCGCGCGCCTCGGCGGTCAGGGCGCCGCCGGCGAACTCGGCCGAGAGCGCGGTATCCGGGCTGAACACCGGGTTGACGCAATTGACGCGCACCTTGTCGGGCCCGAACTCGGCGGCCATCGATTTCGACAGCACGATCACCGCGCCCTTCGAGCTGTTGTACACCGTGAGCCCGGGGCGCGGCCGCACGCCCGCGGTGGAGGCGATGTTGACGATCGCGCCGCCGCCCTGGCTGCGAAACAACGGCAGCGCGTGCCGCGCCGACAGGAACACGCTCTTCACGTTGACCGCGTAGACTTTGTCGAACTCGGCCTCGGTCACTTCGAGGTAGGGCTTGTTGCGGTGCGTCCAGCCTGCGTTGTTGACGACGACGTCCAGGCGCCCGAACTTCTCGCGCGCGGCCTGCACGAGCCGCTGCCAGTCGGCGTCGCGCGTGACGTCACCGAGCACGAGCTCGGCGCTTCCCCCCGCGTCCCGGATCTCGCGCGCCACGCGCTCGCCGCCGGCCGCGTCGATGTCGTTCGCGAGCACGCGCGCGCCTTCCTCGGCGAAGCGCCGCGCGATGCCCGCGCCGAACCCCGAGGCGGCGCCGGTGATGAGGGTGACCTTGTCTCGCAATCGCATGGCTTGCCCCTTCAGAGATCGGCTTTGAACGGCGAGTGCTCGGCGAGCTCGTTCACGTAGCGCGCCACGCCCGCCGCTTCGCGCTCGAGGGTGGCCTCGATGGCGCGGGCGAAGCGCGGCCGCGCCAGCCAGTGCGCCGAGAGCGTCTCGACCGGCAGCAGGCCGCGGAACAGCTTGTGCTCGCCCTGCGCGCCGCCTTCGAAGCTTTCCAGCCGCTCGGCGATCGCGAAGTCGATCGCCTGGTAGTAGCAGGCCTCGAAATGCAGCAGCGGCACGTGCTCGAGCGCGCCCCAGTAGCGGCCGAAGAGCGTGCGCCCCGCGACCATGTTCAGCGCGCCCGCGATCAGCCGGCCGCCGCGCTGCGCGAGGATCAGCAGCGTATGCTCCGGAAGCGTCGCGCCGAGCCGCTGGAAGAACTCCAGGTTGAGGTACGGCCGCGAGCGGTGCGCCGCGTAGGTGTTGCGGTAACAGCGGTGAAAGAAAGTCCAGTGCTCCGGCTCGATCTCCGCGCCGCGCAGCCAGCGGAAGCTGACGCCCGCCTCGCGCACGCGGCGGCGCTCCTGGCGGATGTTCTTGCGCTTGGCGTGCGACATGCGCGCGAGAAAGGCGTCGAAATCCTCGTAGCCCTCGTTGCGCCAGTGGAACTGCACCGTGCGGCGCAGGAGCAGTCCCTCGGCCTGCATGAGCCGCGCCTCCGGCGCCGTCGGAAACAGCACGTGCAGCGAGGAGACCTCCTTCGCGGCCTCGAGGGCGGCGGCGAGGAGCGTGCGCCGGTCGGCGTCGCTCGCCGCGAGCATCCGCGGCCCGCACACCGGCGTGAAGGGCACGGCGCACAGCATCTTCGGGTAGTACTCCAGGCCATGGCGCTCGTAGGCATCCGCCCACGCCCAGTCGAACACGTACTCGCCGTACGAGTGCGACTTGACGAACAGCGGCATCGCCGCCGCGAGGCGCCCGGCCCGCTCGAGCAGCAGGAACTGCGGGCGCCAGCCGGTGCGCGCGACGGCGCAGCCGGTGTCGATCAGCGCCGAGAGGAACTCGTGGCGCACGAACGGGTTGCCCGCGGCGAGCGCGTTCCACGCCGCGGGGTCGACTCCGGCGAGCGACTCGACGACGCGCAGCGCTTCCAACGCGTGTCAGCTCGGCGGTGCCGCGCGCCGGGGGCATGCGGCGGCGATGATCGGCATGCGTGCATTATAGAGGCCGGGCGCCGGCGCGACCCGGCGCGCACGGCGCGCGGCGGCCGCGCTACAATCGGCGCTCATCGGCTGTCGCGCTGCGGCAGGGCGCGAGCGGGAGGATTGCACATGAAGAAAGTCGAAGCCATCGTCAAGCCCTTCAAACTCGACGAGGTGCGCGAGGCGCTCTCCGAGGTGGGAGTGACCGGGCTTACCGTCACCGAGGTGAAGGGCTTCGGCCGCCAGAAGGGCCATACCGAGCTCTACCGCGGCGCCGAGTACGTGGTCGACTTCCTGCCGAAGGTGAAGATCGAGGTGGTGCTCGCCGACGAGCACGTGGAGCAGGCGATCGACGCCATCGTCAAGTCGGCGCGCACCGGCAAGATCGGCGACGGCAAGATCTTCGTCACGTCCGTCGAGCACGTGGTGCGCATCCGCACCGGCGAGACCAACGAGTCCGCCGTCTGATGGCACCCGGCGCCGGCTAGCGCTTCGCGCGCAGCAGCACCAGCAGCGCCCCGCCGCCGCCGTCGTGCGCGGGCGCCTGGCAGAACGCGAGCACCTCTTCGCGCTGCGCGAGCCAGTGACGCAGCTTGCCCTTCAGCACCGGCTGGCGGTCCTTCGATCCCAGCCCCTTGCCGTGAACGATGCGCGCGCAGCGCAGCCCGCGGGCGGTGCAGCCGCGCAGGAACTCGGCGACGCTCGCCGCGGCCTGCATCCGGTTCATGCCGTGCAGGTCGAGGCTTGCCTGCACCACCCACTGACCGCGCCGCAGCCGCCGCAACACCTGGCGCGACAGCCCGTCGCGCAGGAACGCGAGCTCTTCGCCCGAATCGAGAGCGTCGTCCACGGTGAGCGGCCCGGCTAGGCTCTCGGCGAGCGCGGCCTGCTCGTCGCGCCGCGTCTGGACGGGGTGCGGGGGCGGCGGGGGTTTGCGCAGCGCGACGCGGCGCGCACCCGCGAGCGGCTGGACGTCGGCCACCGCCTCGCGGAACTCTGCGTCGGCGCGCGGCTTGCGCACGGTCGGGCCCGCGCGACGCTCAGCCGGCCAGCGCGTCGAGGTACTTTTCGGCGTCGAGCGCCGCCATGCACCCGGTCGCCGCGCTGGTGACGGCCTGGCGATAGACGTGATCCTGCACGTCGCCGGCGGCGAATACGCCGGGCACGCTCGTCGCGGTGGCGTCGCCGTCGCGCCCGCCGCGCGTCACGATGTAGCCGTTGGCCATCTCGAGCTGACCCTCGAAGATCCGCGTGTTCGGAGTGTGGCCGATGGCGATGAACACCCCGGTCACCGCCAGCTCCTTCGCGGCGCCGGTCCGCACGTGCTTGATGCGCGCGCCGGTGACGCCCTTCGCGTCGCCGAGCACCTCGTCGAGCGCGGCGTCGAGCTCAAGCGCGATCCTGCCTTCCGCGACGCGCTTCATCAGCTTGTCGATCATGATCTTCTCGGCGCGGAACTTGTCGCGCCGGTGCACCAGCGTGACGCGGCGGCAGATGTTGGCGAGAAAGAGCGCCTCCTCGACCGCCGTGTTGCCGCCGCCCACGACGGCGACGTCCTGGCCCTTGTAGAAAAAGCCGTCGCAGGTGGCGCAGGCCGACACACCGCGCCCCATGAACTTCTGCTCCGAGGGCATGCCCAGGTAGCGCGCGGAGGCCCCAGTGGCGATGATCAGGGCATCGCAGGTGTAGGTCGCGGCATCGCCCTCCAGCCGCAGCGGGCGCTCGCCGAGCGCGGCGCGCTGGATGTGGTCGAGCACGATCTCGGAGTCGAAGCGCGCGGCGTGCTTGCGAAAGCGCTCCATGAGATCGGGCCCCTGCACGCCGTCGGCGTCGGCCGGCCAGTTGTCGACGTCGGTGGTGGTCGTGAGCTGGCCGCCCTGCTCGAGCCCGGTGACGAGCACCGGCTTCAGGTTGGCGCGCGCGGCGTAGACCGCGGCCGTGTAGCCGGCCGGTCCGGAGCCGAGGATGAGCAGGCGGACGTGACGCGTGGGCATTGCCGTGTCTTGAGAGCGGGTCTCGAGCGTGATCCGCCCGCCGATTATAGCCGGGCGCGGCGGCCGCCTGCGGCGCGCGGGCGGGCCGCCTATTGACGCGCCCGATTCTGCTAAGATAGCCGCGGTGGGAAACGGAGGAGCGCGAGGCTTATGGCGGCGATGACGGCGACCGTTTCGACGGCGATGCTGAGGGCAGTGCCGCTGTTCGCGAGCTTTCCGGAGGACCAGCTGCGCATGCTCACCGGCATGGTGAGCCGCCGCAGCGTCACGCGCGGCACGACCGTGATGGCCGCCGGCGACCAGATCGACTCGCTCTACATCGTCATCTCGGGGCGCCTCAAGGTGATGATGAGCGACGCCGACGGCAAGGAAGTCATCCTGTCGATTCTCGGCCCGGGCGAGTTCTTCGGCGAGATGGGCCTGATCGACGACGCCCCGCGCTCGGCGAGCGTGGTGGCGATCGAGCCCTGCGAGCTGCTCGCGATCGCCAAGCGCGACTTCAAGACCTGCCTCGCGGATCACTTCGACATGACGATGGCGGTGATGCGCGGCCTGGTGCGCCGGCTGCGCGAGGCCGACCGCAAGATCGGCAGCCTCGCGCTGCTGGACGTCTACGGGCGGGTCGCGCGCCTGCTGCTCGACATGGCCGAGACCGTCAACGGCCAGAAGATGGTCACCAAGCGGCTGCCGAAGCAGGACATCGCCAAGATGATCGGCGCCTCGCGCGAGATGGTGAGCCGCGTCATGAAGGACCTGCAGGTGAGCGGCTACATCGAGATGCGCGGCTCGAGCATCGTGCTGCGCGACTCGATCCTGCTGCCCGAATAGCGCGCCGCGCCCGCAGGGCGCAGCCGGCATCTGGGTTAGAATGCCCGGGTCGGCCGTCGCAATGGGCGCAGCAGCGAAAACCTCCGGGGCCCCCCTCCCAGCGAAGCTCGCGAGCCTCCTTCGCGAGGCGAAGTGGCTGCTGCTGGTCGCGCTGGCGGCCTACCTGCTGCTGATCCTGCTCAGCTTCCACAAGAGCGACCCCGGCTGGTCGCACAGCGCGACCGGCGCGCTCGCACAGAACGCCGGCGGGCGCTTCGGCGCCTGGCTCGCGGACCTCCTGCTCTACCTGTTCGGTCTCTCGGCCTACTGGTGGGCCGCGCTGTGCGCGTACGTCGTGATCTGGGGCTACCGGCGGCTGGACGGCACGCGGCTCATCGATCCGCGGCCGCTCGTGGTCGCGCTCGCCGGCTTCGGGGTGCTGCTCGTAGCGAGCGCGTCGCTCGAGTCGCTGCGCCTGTACGGGCTGCCGGCCGAGCTGCCGCTTGCCCCCGGCGGCCTGGTGGGCGAGGTCGGGTCGAGGCTCGCGTCGGGTCTGCTCGGATTCACCGGCGCGACGCTCACGCTGCTTGCGCTCGTCGCGGTGGGCTTCAGCCTGTTCACCGGCGTCTCGTGGCTGCACGTCGCGGAGGTGACCGGCTTCCTGCTCGAGGAGGCGTACGGCTTCGCAATGGGCCAGTGGGAGCGGCGCCGCGACCGCAAGCTGGGCGAGGTCGCGCGCGGGGAGCGCGAGTTCGCGGTGCAGGCCGATCGCAAGCGCGAAGAGGAGCATCCGCCGCTGCGCATCGAGCCGGCGGTCGTGGAGATCAAGCGCTCCGAGCGCGTGCAGAAGGAAAAGCAGGCGCCGCTGTTCGACAACCTGCCCGATACGCCGCTGCCGCCGCTCAAGCTCCTCGACGAGGCGGCGCACGAGGGCGAGGCGGTGAGCGCCGAGACGCTCGAATTCACCTCGCGTCTGATCGAGAAGAAGCTCTCCGACTTCGGGGTCGCGGTCAAGGTGCTCGCCGCCTATCCCGGGCCGGTGATCACGCGCTACGAGGTCGAGCCCGCGGTGGGCGTGAAGGGCAGCCAGGTCGTCAACCTCGTCAAGGACCTGGCGCGCGCGCTGTCGGTGGTCTCGATCCGGGTGGTGGAGACCATTCCGGGCAAGTCCTGCATGGGGCTCGAGATCCCGAACCCGCACCGCCAGCAGGTGCGCCTGGCGGAGATCCTCGGCTCCGCGGTCTATCACGATGCGCACTCCGCGCTCGCGCTCGCACTGGGCAAGGACATCGCCGGCAACCCGGTGGTCGCGGATCTCGGCAAGATGCCGCACCTGCTGGTGGCCGGCACGACCGGCTCGGGCAAGTCGGTGGCGCTGAACGCCATGATCCTGTCGCTGCTGTACAAGGCGGAAGCGCGCCAGGTGCGCCTCATCCTGGTCGACCCGAAGATGCTCGAGCTCTCCGTCTACCAGGACATCCCGCACCTGCTCGCGCCGGTGGTCACGGACATGAAGCAGGCCGCCAACGCGCTCAACTGGTGCGTCGCGGAGATGGACCGGCGCTACAAGCTCATGTCGTGGCTCGGCGTGCGCAACCTCTCCGGCTTCAACCACAAGGTCGCCGAGGCCGAGAAGCAGGGGCGCACGCTCGAGGACCCGCTTACGCTCGAATCGGGCAGCCCGCAGCCGCTCAAGCAGCTGCCGTTCATCGTGGTGGTGATCGACGAGCTCGCCGACCTGATGATGGTGGTCGGCAAGAAGGTCGAGGAGCTGATCGCGCGCCTGGCGCAGAAGGCGCGCGCGGCGGGCATCCACCTGGTGCTCGCGACGCAGCGGCCCTCGGTGGACGTAATCACCGGGCTCATCAAGGCGAACATCCCGACCCGCATCGCGTTCCAGGTTTCGAGCCGCGTCGACTCGCGCACCATCCTCGACCAGTCCGGCGCCGAGGCGCTGCTCGGCGCGGGTGACATGCTCTACCTTCCCCCGGGAACGGGGCTGCCGCAGCGCGTGCACGGCGCCTTCGTCGCCGACCACGAGGTGCACAAGGTCGTCGACTACCTGCGCGCTCTCGCGCGGCCGGAGTACATCGAGGAAGTGCTCGAGGCGGCCGCGGGCGGCGACGGGCCGGAGGGCGGAGCGGGCGAGCTCGCGGGCGAGAAGGATCCGCTGTACGACCAGGCGGTGGAGATCGTGGTGCGCACGCGCCGGCCGTCCATCTCGCTCGTGCAGCGGCACCTGCGCATCGGCTACAACCGCGCCGCGCGGCTGATCGAGGACATGGAGCGCGCCGGGCTGGTGGCGGC
>JAKALD010000354.1 GCA_021813275.1 Pseudomonadota bacterium
GGCCGTGCCCGCGCCGGGCGCGGCGCTCGCGCCCTACGCGAGCGCCGAGGAGCTGGCCGCCGACCTGCAGGCGATCGCCGACGCTCTCGAGGAGCAGGGCGCCGGGCGCCTGGCGCAGGGGCGCCTCGCGACGCTGCGCCGGCAGGTGAGCCTGTTCGGCTTTCACCTTGCGCCGATCGACTTGCGCCAGAGCGCCGAGGAGCACGAGGCGACGGTCGCCGAGCTGCTCGCGCGCGCGGGCGTCGAGGCGCACTACGCGGCCCTCGACGAGGAGGCGCGCATCGCGCTGCTCGCGCGCGAGCTCGCGGGCCCGCGTCCCCTGCGCTCCCCGCATCTCGAGTACTCGGCGCGCGTGCAGCGCGAGCTCGCGATCCTCGAGGCGGCGGCCGGCGGCCGGCGGCGCTTCGGGCCGCGCGCCGTGCCGCATTACGTGATCTCGCACTGCCAGTCCGTCTCCGACCTGCTCGAGGTGGGCGTGCTGCTGCGCGAGGCGGGGCTGCTCAGGGCGGGCGCGGAGCCGCAGCTCGACATGGACGTGATTCCACTCTTCGAGTCGATCGCCGACCTCGAGAGGAGCGGCGCGATCGTCGACCGGGCCCTCAAGCTGCCGCTGTACCGCGCCTGGGTCGACGCGCGCGGCGGGGAGCAGGAGGTGATGCTCGGCTACTCCGACAGCAACAAGGACGGCGGCTACCTGTCGTCCAACTGGTCGCTGCACGAGGCGGCCACGGATCTGGTGCGCGTGTGCCACTCGCACGGCGTGCGGTTGCGCCTCTTCCACGGCCGCGGCGGCACCATCGGCCGCGGCGGCGGGCCGAGCTACGACGCGATCCTCGCGCAGCCGGCGGACAGCGTCGACGGCGCGCTGCGCCTCACCGAGCAGGGCGAGGTGATCGCGAGCAAGTACGCCGATCCCGACACCGGGCGGCGCAACCTCGAGACGCTCGCGGCGGCCACGCTCGAGGCGAGCCTGTGCGCGCGCCCGCACGGCGACGCCGAGCGCGCGCGCGACGCCCGAGCCATGCAGGAGCTCGCCGCGCTCGCCTTCCGCGCCTACCGCGGGCTGGTGAAGGAGACTCCCGGCTTCATGGACTACTTCCGCGCCTCGACGCCGATCGCCGAGATCGCCGACCTCAACATCGGCAGCCGGCCGGCGGTGCGCCGGCACTCGGGGCGGCTCGAGGATCTGCGCGCGATCCCGTGGGTGTTCAGCTGGAGCCAGTGCCGCCTGATGCTGCCGGGCTGGTACGGGTTTGGCGCCGCGGTCGAGCAGTGGCTCGCCGCCGGCGCAGGCACGCTCGAGGAGCTGCGCGCGATGCACGCGCGCTGGGCGTTCTTCCGCAGCGTGCTGTCCAACCTCGACATGGTGCTCGCCAAGACCGATCTCGCCATCGGTTCGCGCTACGCCGAGCTGGTGCCGGACATGGCGTTGCGCGAGCGCGTCTTCGGCATGATCGCGGCCGAGTGGCGGCGCACGCGCCGCGCGCTCGCCGCGATCACAGGGCGCGACGAGCTGCTCGCGGACAACCCGACGCTCGCGCGCTCGATCCGCAACCGCTTTCCCTACCTCGATCCGCTCAACCACCTGCAGGTCGAGCTGCTCAGGCGCTACCGCGCGGGCGAGACCGACGACCGCACGCGGCGCGCGATCCACCTCACCATCAACGGCGTGGCCGCCGGCCTGCGCAACAGCGGCTGACGGCGTGGCGCTGCTCCTGAAGGGCCTCGCCTTCGGCTTCGTGCTCGCCGCGACCGTGGGGCCGATGTGGGTGCTGTGCTTCCGGCGCACCGTCGCCGCGGGCGCGCTCGCGGGCTTCGTCTCGGGCATGGGCATCGCGGTCGCCGACGCCCTGTACGGCGCGGTCGCCGCGTTCGGGCTCACCGCGCTCTCGGGCGCGCTGCTCGGGCACAGGCTGTGGATCGGCCTGCTCGGCGCGCTCTTTCTCGCCTATCTCGGCGTGCGCACGCTCGCCGCGCCGCCGCCCCCGCCGGGCCACGACACGCTGCCGCGGCAGCCGCTCGCCGCGGCGTTTCTCTCGACCCTCGGCCTGACGCTCGCCAATCCACCCACGATCCTCGCGTTCGCGGCGATCTTCGCCGGGCTGGGGCTCGCGCAGGGCGCCGATTACGGCGCGGCGGCGCTCGTCACGCTGGGCGTGTTCCTCGGCTCGGCGTCCTGGTGGGTGATCCTCGCCGCGGCCGCCGGCCGCCTGCACGGGCGCGCCGGACCGCGCCTGATGCGCGCGATCAACGTGGCCTCCGGAAGCTCGATTCTCGCGTTCGCGCTGTGGCAGCTCGCGCCGCTGGTCTGATATCCTGCGAACTGGACGGATATCCACTATGGAGCTGCTCGACGCGCCGCTCGCCATCGTCGATCTCGAGACCACCGGCGCGAATGCGGCGCGGGACCGCATCACCGAGATCGCGGTGATCGAGGTCGAGGCGGGCAAGCTGAGCGGCGAGTGGTCCACGCTGGTCAATCCCGAGACGCCGATCCCGCCCGCCATCCAGGCGCTCACCGGAATCACCAACGACATGGTCGCAGGCGCACCCACCTTCGGCCAGCTCGCCGACGCGCTGAGCGAGCGGCTCGCCGGGCGCGTGCTCGTCGCCCACAACGCGCGCTTCGACTACGGCTTCCTGCGGCAGGAGTTCGAGCGCGCCGGGATCCGCTACGCGGCGCGCACGCTGTGCACCGTGAAGCTGTCGCGGCGCCTTTACCCGGAGCACGCGCGCCACAACCTCGACAGCCTCATCGCGCGCCACGGGCTCGCCTGCCGCATGCGGCACCGCGCGCTCGGCGATGCCGACGCGGTGTGGCAGTTCCTGCGCGTCGCGGCGGCCGAGCACGGCGGCGAGGCGCTCGCCGCCGCCGCGCGGCGGGTGGCCGCGCAGCCGGCGCTG
>JAKALD010000355.1 GCA_021813275.1 Pseudomonadota bacterium
CGTGCACCCCGGCTACGGCTTCCTCGCCGAAAGCGCGGACTTCGCGCAGGCGGTGCTCGACGCGGGGCTCGTCTGGGTCGGCCCGCCGCCCGCGGCGATGCGCGCCCTGGGCGACAAGGCCGAGGCCGAGCGCCTGGCGCAGGCGGCGGGCGTGCCGGTGCTGCCGGGCTACGACGGCGCCGAGCAGAGCGATACGGCATTCGAGCACGCCGCGCGCAAGGCGGGCTTTCCGCTCGTCGTCAAGGCTGCCGCGGGCGGCGGCGGGCGCGGCATGCGACTCGTGCGCTCGGCCGAAGAGCTCGGTCCCGCGCTCGCGCAGGCGCGCTCCGAGGCCGAGCACGCCTTCGGCGACGCGCGCGTGCTGCTCGAGCGCGCGCTCGAGGACGCGCGCCACGTGGAGGTGCAGGTCTTCGCCGATCAGCAGGGTCGCTGCGTGCACCTCGGCGAGCGCGACTGCTCGGTGCAGCGCCGCCATCAGAAGCTGATCGAGGAATCGCCCTCCCCGGCGGTCGACGGCGCGCTGCGCGCGCGCCTCGGCGCGGCGGGGATCGCGCTGGCGCGCGCCGCGCGCTACGCCGGCGCGGGCACCGTCGAGTTCCTACTCGGCAAAGATGGCCGGTTCTGGTTCATCGAGGCGAATACGCGCTTGCAGGTCGAGCATGCGGTCACCGAAGCGCTGACCGGGCTCGACTTGGTTGAATGGCAGCTGCGCGTGGCCGCCGGCGAGCCGCTTCCCTTGCGCCAGGAGGAAATCGGCTTGCGCGGCCATGCGATCGAGGCGCGCCTCTGCGCCGAGGACCCGGCGCGCGATTTCCTGCCTCAGTCCGGGCGGCTGCAGGCGTGGCGACCCGCGCCGGGCGTGCGCGTGGACCACGCGCTCGAGCGCGGCAGCGTGATCGCGCCCCACTACGACTCGCTCATCGCGAAGCTGATCGCGCACGGCGCCACGCGAGAAGAGGCGCGCGCAAGGCTCGTCGCGGCCCTCGAAGCGACGGTTGCGCTCGGCGTCGTAACGAACCAGGGCTTCCTCGCCGACGTGCTGCGCGATGCCGAATTCGCGCGCGGCGAGGCGAGCATCGACTTCGTGTCCCGGCGCTTTGGGCGCATCGAATCCGCGCAGCCTGACGCTGCCGTCCTCGCGCTGGGGGCGGCGCTGCTCGCCGAATGCGCCGCCGCGGGATTCGGCGAATGGCGCTCCTGGAGCAACAACCCGGCTCGGCTCATGCGGGCGAGCTTCGGCGCGCGCGACGTCGCGCTGGCGTATTCGCGGGGCAGCTACGCGGCACAGGTGGGGGGCGAGCACCTCGCGCTGCGCTTCGTCGCGCTCGAGCCCGGGCGCGCGCGCGTCGAGCTCGACCACGGGCGCGAGGAGACGGTCGCCTACGCGATCGAGGGCGAGGCCGTGCACCTGGCGCGCGGCGGACGCAGCTGGCGGCTGGAGAACGTGTTGCACGCGCCGCCGGCGAAGCGCGCGGCCGGGCCCGCGGGCCGGCAGCTGCTCGCGCCGACCAACGGCCGCGTCGTCGCGGTGCACGCGCGCGCGGGCGACGAGATCGAGGCGGGCGGCGCGCTCCTCGTCATCGAGGCGATGAAGATGGAGCACACCCTCGCCGCGGCTGCCGCGGCGCGCGTGCGCGCCGTGCACGTCGCGGCCGGAGCCCAGGTCTCGGCCGGGCAGCTCCTCGTCGAGCTCGAGCCCCGTGCGCGCTTGGTCGCGGAGCCCGCGCCGTGAGAAAGTCCGATCTTCCCGGCGCGAAGGCGCTCGCCACGCGACTGCGCCAGGTGTTCGAGGAGCGGATCCCGTTCAACCGGGTGCTCGGGCTGCGTCTCGCGTCGATCGAAGGCGAAGAGCCGCGCCTGCGCTTCGACATGCGCCCGGAGCTGGTCGGCAATCCGGCGCGCGGCATTCTCCACGGCGGCGTCATTTCCTCCGCGCTCGATGTCACGGGCGCGGTCGCGATCCACCTCGCGCACCTGCGGCGCCACGGGATCGACGAGAGCGTTCCGTTCCCCAACATCGGCACGATCGACCTGCGGGTCGACTACCTGCGGCCCGGGCGCGGAGCGTACTTCGTCGCGAGCGGCCGCGCCGTGCGCATGGGAAGCCGCATCGCCGTCGCGCACATGGAGCTCGCGAGCGACGCGGGCGAGCTGATCGCCACGGGCTCGGCGGCGTACGTGGTCGGCTGAAGGCGCCGCCTCGGCGGCTAGGCCATGTGCCAGCCGTGGCTGACCGTGATCGACTGCCCGGTCAGCGCGTTGCTCGGGAACGCAGCGAGCATGACCGCGACCTCGGCGACGTCCGACGCGGCGGTGAATTCGCCGTCCACCGTCGCGCGGAGCATGACCTCGCGCACCACCTGCTCTTCGCTGAGGCCCAGTTCCGCGGCGAGCTGCGGAATCTGGCGCTCGACGAGCGGCGTGCGCACGAAGCCCGGGCAGATGGTGTTCGCGCGCACCCCGTGCGCCGCGCCTTCCTTCGCCACCAACCGCGCGAGGCCCAGCAATCCGTGCTTGGCGACCACGTAAGGGCCCTTCTGCACCGAGGCTTCCTTGGAGTGGACCGAGCCCATCAGGATGATCGAGCCGCCGCGCTTCTGCGCATACATGCGTTTCAGGCAGGCGCGCGTCGTGAGGAATCCGCCGTCGAGATGAACCGCAAGCAGGCGCTTCCAGGTTTGGAACGACGTCTCGGCGATCGTGCCGAGGTGCTGCACGCCCGCGTTGCTCACCAGGATGTCGATTCCGTCGAGCGCGCGCGCGGCGGCTTCGACCCCGCGCTCGACTTCGCCCTCGTCGGTGACGTCCATCCCGCGGCCGATCGCCGCGTCCCCGAGCGCGCCCGCGAGGCGCCGCGCGCCCTCGGCATCGATGTCCGCCACGCACACCCGCGCGCC
>JAKALD010000356.1 GCA_021813275.1 Pseudomonadota bacterium
ACAGCGCTTCGGCATCCGGCGCAGCACGCGTTTGGTCGGCGGCGGGCGGGGGGGAATTCTCGGCTGCGCGCGCGGCGCCGACCGTCCCGCTGCCGAGCAGGGACGCGGCGAGCGCCGCGGCATGCAGGATGCGTAGTTTCATCGTGAGCTCCGTTCGGAAGACGCGCCGGGCGGCGGATTTATTCCGTCGGCTGCGAGGCGGTGGATCTCGTCGAGCACCACCGCGCGACCGCGGCGCGCGTCCAGGAAATCCTCGGGGCTCGCGAGCGGCCGCCGTACGCGGCAGCTCGCAGTCCAGGTACTCCGCCTCGGGGAGCGTGCGCGCGAGCCAGAACCGCCTCGTACTAATCGCAGGCACGCTTTCGAATAGTAGCGCCAAACGTAAAAAACTGCGGATGGCCGGTGCGTCTTGCCCCCCCCGCGGCCGCTGAGGCAAGGCGGCGTAACGAGAGAGCGCTCCACGACGCGGCACCAAACGCACGCTGCTTCAGCCGACCGCGTCTCGCGCTGCGGTCGGGCCTGTTCAGCGATTTCCGCGGCCCGCGATCAGAACTTGCGCACCCGCTCGACGTCGGTCACCCGTCCGCCGACGAGCGTCACCGTGGTCGTGAACGGGTCGCTCACCGTGGGAAGATAGGTCCAGGTCTCAAGCGAGAGAAGCGCGCGCGCCGGAACGAGCACGCGATGGCCGATCGGCACCGCGAGCACCGGGCCCGTGATCGCCGCGCTCCCGCCGCTACGCAGATCGGGGTCGCCGGCGACCGCGAGGAGGTCGCCCTCCGTCATGCCGCGCTCGATGGCGATGTACCGGCGGAATTCGAGCCCGTGCACGGGCCTGGGTGCGAGCGCCGCGCGCTCGGCCGCGCGCTGCGCCTCGAGCAGCGTCCGCTCCTCGAGGCGCCGGTCGGCGCGCTCGGCCTGGCAGCGCAGCGTGTGGCACTCGGCGCTCTCGGCCGACGGCGGGCCGGGTTGTGCGGGAATGTCGACGATGCTCGCTTGCGCGGTCGCCGGCGGAGCGGTGTTCGAGTAGTGCACGCCGCCCGAAGCGTCCACCCAGCGGTACACCTGCGCGTGCCCGAGCGCTGCGCAGAAAAACAGCCCGGGCAGCGCCACCCATTCGAGCCGCATGCCGGGCACCCTCGCGCCGGCGCGGACGCGTCGCCCCGCCGCCGCCGGAACTACATCCCGCCGCCGAGCATGCTGCCGACGACCGCGCCTACGGCGGTCGCCGCGACGCGGCCGTTGCCCTGTCCGAGCTGGTTGCCGATCACCGCGCCTGCGATTGCGCCCGCGACGCGGCCTGCGTTGGGTGAGTAGGCGTAAGCGGGCGCCACCGGGGCGACCGGAGGCTCGGCGTACACGACCCGCGGGGCCTGGTAGACAACGGCCGGGGCCTGATAGACGACCGGCGCGGGCTCGTAGACGACGGCGGGCGCGGGCTCGTAGACGACGGCGGGCGGCGCGTAGTAGTAGGCGGGCGCCGCGTAAACGACCCTCGGGGCGTAGACGCGCTCGTAACGCCAGCCGTGAGCGAATGCGGGAGCTGCGGCGGCGAACGTGGCCGCCGCCGCGAGCGCAAGGATCACTTTACGGGGTGCTTTCACGATCGTCCTCCTCTCAACACCGCGACTGCGATCTCGGCATTACGTGAGCAGCATGCGCGCGATCGCCGTAAATGTCTGTCTGGAATTGCTACGAATTGTGATCGGCCTTCGGCCTCGGGGAGTCCGGCTGGTTGGCCAGGCGCTTGAGCACGGCGATGCTGGAGGTCAGCTGCGCGCGCAGGGTGTGCGCGATGACCCATGGTTCAATGATCGATGGAATCCAAAAGCCGATGACGCGGGTCGCTTCATAATGCCGCCGGGTGCGCGCTCTCTCGGCGGGTCACCCGCCAGAAGCACGAGCCGCCCCCGAAATCGCCTTCGCCCGGGACAATCCGCGCAGCAGTGGTGTAGGGGTCGGGCTCCGCGACGTCTTCGATCTGGACGATTTGCCGGCAGAAGAACCCCACGCAGGCATCGAGCACGCTGCGCCCGCGCTCGACCTCGTGGCCTACATCAAGACCCTGTGGAGCCCGTACCTCCGCGCCCACTGCCAGGGCGCGAAGCACGTGCAGTGCATGGAGCACTCGTCGTGAGCCGTGCGCCGCCCGCTACGGGCAGCCCGGCTTCACGAACCTGAGCGTCATGCGGTCGGACTCGCCGATCGCGCGCATCTTCGCGTGCTCGCTCTTCGGCCCCGAGAGGTCGGGCGGCAGGCGGTGCACGTTCACCGTTTCGTCGTCCTTCGGGTTGGCGTTCACCTCGGAGACCCCCGCCAGGCGAAAGCCGCTCTTCAGCCCGAGCCCGATCATGGTGTCCTCGGGGATGCGGTGCAGCGCGCGCGAGCTCTCGATCGCGTTCGCGTAGGGGCGCGCGCGATGCTCGACCACGCCGAAGACTCCGCCGGGCTTGAGGACGCGATACGCCGCTTCGAACACCTTCGCCAGCACCTGCGGGCCTTCGTTCAGCCAGTCGTGCGCGTTGCGGAAGGTGAGCACCATGTCGGCGGAGTCCGGCGGGCCGAGATCGGCCTGCGCCGGCGGATCGAACGGCACGAGCTTCACCTTGCCGTAGACCGCGGGATCGGACTCGAGCTTGTGCGCGAACCCCGCCGCCATGCGGCGCATGAAGGGCTTCTTCGCGTCGAGCGGCGGCGCGGCCTCAACGAGCTGGCCGTGCTCGCGCAGCACCGGGGCGAGGATCTCGGTGTACCAGCCCGCGCCCGGCTCGAGCTCGACGACCGTCATGTCCGGCTCGAGGCCGAAGAATTCGAGCGTCGGGATCGGGTGGCGATAGCGGTCGCGCGCCTTGTGGGCGGTCGAGCGCCACGCGCCC
>JAKALD010000091.1 GCA_021813275.1 Pseudomonadota bacterium
GGATCGAGCCGAGCATCATGGTGATGCCGGCGGCGAGGAAGAACGCCACGTCCTTGAAGCCGGGCTCGGGCAGGAACCGGAAGAGATCGCGGCTCGCCGCAAGCGCGATCACCTTGTCGGCGCCGCCCGCCTGGTGGCCGGCGAACAGCGCGAGCACGAACAGGCCCGACACGAGGATGATCATCTGGATGAAGTCGGTCACCGCCACCGACCACATTCCGCCGAACAGCGTGTAGGCGAGGATCGAAATCGTGCCGATGATCATCCCCGCCGGCGGGCTGATCGCGCCGCCCGAGAGCACGTTGAATACGAGACCCAGCGCCGTCACCTGGGCGGATACCCAGCCGAGGTAGCTGAGGATGATGAGCAGCGAGCACACCACCTCGATGCCGCGCCCGAAGCGCTCGCGGTAGTAGTCGCTTATCGTGAGCAGGGTCATCTTGTACAACCGGCCGGCGAAGAACAGCCCGACCAGGATCAGGCAGAAGCTCGCGCCGAACGGATCCTCGACCACCGCGTGCAGGCCGCCGGAAACGAACTTGGCCGGAATGCCGAGCACCGTCTCCGAGCCGAACCAGGTGGCGAAGGTGGTCGTGACGATCATCACGAGCGGCAGGTGTCGGCCGGCGATCGCGAAATCGCCCGTGTTCTTCACGCGCTTCGCGGCCCACAGGCCGATGGCGATCGTAACGAGCAGGTAGAAGATGACCAGGGTCAGCAGCATGGCCGCACGGGGGCGAATGGTGCCAGCCCGCGTTCGGTGCGGGCAAGCGGAAGCGCGCTGGCTCGATCTTCGGCCGTGTTGACGCAGGACAACATCCGCGCGTGGCGCGGTTGCGATTTCCGCAGCGGCAGGATAATGGCTTTCACCCCCTTTCGGCCGGGAGCGGTCCTTCGTGAACGTCCTTCTCGCCTACCCGCGCAATCCGGACACGTTCTGGAGCTTCCGGCACGTGCTGCCGTTCGTCTCCAAGAAGTCCGCCTTCCCGCCGCTCGGCCTGCTCACGGTGGCGGCGATGCTGCCGGCGAGCTGGGAGCTGCGGCTCGTCGACCTGAACGTGCGGCCGCTCGCGGATGCCGACCTGCAGTGGGCCGACTACGTGTTCCTGAGCGGCATGATCGTGCACAAGGCCTCCGCCCACGAGATCGCGGCGCGCTGCGCGGCGCTCGGCAAGCCGGTCGTCGCCGGCGGCCCGCTGTTCACGACCGGGTACCGTGAATTCCCCGAGATCGGCCATTTCGTCCTCGGCGAGGCCGAGGACCTGATCGGCGAGCTCGTCGCCGACATGGAGCGCGGCGCGGTAAAGCCGCTCTACCAGCGCGCGAGCTGGCCGGACGTGCGCGGCGTGCCCGTGCCGCGCTGGGAGCTGGTCGACCTGCGCGACTACGTGACGATGCCGGTTCAGTTCTCGCGCGGCTGCCCGTTCAGCTGCGAGTTCTGCGACATCGTGGTGATGAACGGCCGGGTGCCGCGCACCAAGGCGCCCGCCCAGGTCGTCGCGGAGCTCGAGGCGCTGCAGCGCCGCGGCTGGCGCGACATGGTGTTCATCGTCGACGACAACTTCATCGGCAACCGCAAGCGCGCCCGCGAGCTGCTGCGCGAGCTGATCGCGTGGCGCACGCGCCGGTGCACGAACATCGGCTTTCTCACCGAGGCGTCGGTGAACCTCGCGGACGATGCCGAGCTGTGCGAGCTCATGGTGAGCGCGGGCTTCAGGAAGGTGTTCCTCGGGATCGAAACCCCCGCGGCCGAGAGCCTGGAGGAGTGCAACAAGCGCCAGAACCGCAAGCGCGACCTCGCCGACTCGGTGCGCACGCTGCAGGCCGCCGGGCTCGAAGTGATGGGCGGCTTCATCGTGGGCTTCGACAGCGACCCGCGCGACATCTTCCGGCGCCAGCTCGAGTTCATCCAGCGCTCGGGCGTCGTCACCGCGATGGTCGGCCTGCTGAACGCCCTGCCGCAGACGGCGCTCTACCAGCGCCTCGCCCGCGAGGGGCGGCTGCTCGTCGAGAGCCTCGGCAACAACACCGACGCGGCGCTCAATTTCGTCACCCGGCTCGAGCCCGAGTTCCTGATCTCGGGATACCGCGAGCTGATGCGCAGCCTCTACGAGCCGGTCAACTACTACCGCCGCATCCGCACGTTTCTCGCCGCCTACCGGCCGCGCGGACCCGGGGCGCGGCTCTCGGGGGGCGACGTCAAGGCGTTCCTGAAGTCGCTATGGGTGCTCGGCGTGCGCGAGCGCGGGCGCCTCGCCTACTGGCGCCTCTTTTGGTCGACGCTGCTGGCGCGGCCGCGCAAGTTCCGCGCGGCGATGGAGCTGTCGATCCTCGGCCACCACTTCCGGCGCGTCTCGCGCGCCCTCTAGGGCGGCGCGCGGGCGCGGCGCAGGCCGGAAGGGTCGAGCCCCTTCCGGCCTCCGGCTTGCCGGGATGGTCCGCTCAGCCAGCGGCCGGGGCGAGCCTCTGGCCCGCCTCGCCCATCTGCTTGGAGCGCAGCGGCTTGAGCACGAGCAGCGCGAGCGCGACGACGATGAAGTTCATGATCGCCGTGACCACGAACACCATGTGCCAGCTGCCTGTCTGGTGCTTGATCACGTTGGCGACCGGCACAAGGAACGCCGCCACGCCCTTCGACGTGTACAGGAAGCTGAGGTTGGTGGTGCCGTATTTCGTCCCGAAGGTGTCGGTGCAGGTCGACGGGAACAGGCTGAAGATCTCGCCCCAGGTGAGGAAGATGAGCGCGGCGAACAGCACGAACGCCCACGGCGCGTGACCCATCGCCCCGAGCAGCCAGTAGCTGATGCCGCCCAGGCCGAAGGCGATCGCCATGGTGTTCTCGCGGCCGATGTGGTCGGAGATCCAGCCGAAGAGCGGCCGCGCGGCGCCGTTCGCCACGTTGTCGATGATCAGCGCGAGCGACAGCGCGGTCACGCTCGCGACGATCGGGGTGCTCGCGACGCCGAAGTCCTTCGCGATCAGCGCCACCTGCGCGGTCGCCATCAGGCCGCTCGCCGCCACCAGCAGGAACATCACGTACATCACCCAGAAGCTGGCGGTCTGCAGCATCTCGCCGGGGGTGTAGTTGCGCGCACTCATCGCCACCTTGGCCTTCACCGCGCTGGGCGCCTGGCCCTCGAGCGGGCCGCGCATCGCCCACGCGACGACGAAGATGATCCCGCCCTGGATCAGGCCGAACCAGAAGAACGCGGCACCGTAGCCGCTCGCGGCGATCACGTGGCGGATCGGAACGACGGTCAGGGCGGCACCTGCGCCGAACCCCGCGGCGGTCAGGCCCACGGCGAGGCCGCGCTTGTCGGGGAACCACTTGACCGCGTTGCCGACGCAGGTCGCATAGACGGCCCCGGCCCCGGTGCCGGTGAGCACCGCGCCGAAATAGAGCATGCCCAGGGTGTCAGCGCTGCCGCTGAGCATCCAGCCGGCCGCGACCAGGATCCCGCCCACCGCGACGACCAGCCTGGGGCCGCGCGTCGCGCCGAGCTTGTCGGCGATCCAGCCTTCGATCGGCGTGAGCCAGGTCTCGAGCGCGACGAAGATGCTGAACGCCACCTGAATGCTCGCGATGGCCCAGCCGTGCGCGGCATTGATCGGGTGCACGAACAGTGTCCAGCCGTACTGCAGGTTGGCGATCAGGATCATGCATATGATGCCGATGATGAGCTGCCACCAGCGGTTGGGTGCAGCGGCCGCCGAACCGGACGTGAAGTTATCGCTCATGTTCTCCTCCTCGGTCTAGTGGTATGGATCTTGGTACGGACTCCGAGTGATCCGCTCCGCGCGCACGCAGTCGCGATCGCGTGCGGATCGCATGGCGGCCCATGTTCTGGAAAACAGGCACGGCCCGCCATTGACGAGCGTCAAGCATTCGGACGAATCGATTCAGGCTTGCACGCCAGACCTTCTTACAGCTGACTCGAAGCTGATTTCTGGCTGACTAGAAGCTGCGATGCGCGCGCGGAGATTTCGCTGACGTGTGCGACGCCGCGACGCGCGATCGGGAGATGGACCAGGGGGCGCGGAGGTCAGACGACTCTCACCGCCGCGTCACTTTTTGCGGCGGTCTTTGACCCGCTTTGCCTTGAACTCGGTCTTCGGTAGCGTGTCGGGCGGCAGCACCTCGACGCCCACCCGCAGCTCGATCCGCGAGCTGAGGGCATTCTGCACCGCGCCGAGCACCGCCTGCGGCTTCTGATAGTCGGGGTGCTCGACCAGCACCGTCATGAAGTCGATCCCCTCGGCGTTGGTGTCGAGCACCACCTCATACTCGTCGCCGACGCCCGGCACCGAGCGCACGCCCTCCTCCAGGACCGACGGGTAGAACTTGATGCCGCGCAGGTTGATGAGGTCGTCGGCGCGGCCCTGAAAGCCGCCGATCGCGCGCACGTGCGTACGTCCGCAGGCGCAGGGCGCGGTGTCGAGGGTGGTGTAGTCGCCGACCACGAAGCGAAGCTGCGACGAGCTCTCCGAGTTCATGTTGGTGCATACGGTGATCCCGCGCTCGCCCTCCGGAACGCGCGCGCCGGTCTCGGGATCGATCAGCTCCCAGACCTGGAGATCCTCCATGAGGTGCGTCTGGATGCGGCCATCGGGGCGCAGCGCCGCCGGGCAAGAGTAGCCGCCCGAATGCGGCGCGGCCTCGGTGCATCCGTAGAACTCGACTAGCTTCGCGTCCCACAGGTCTTCGAGTCGCTCGCGTGTCGCCGCGACGCCGGCCGCGGGCTCGCCGCCGGTGAACAGCGTCCTGATCGAAGTCTTGCGGGGGTCGTGGCCCATCTGCTGCATGACGCGGCCCAGACGCAGCAGCTGCGAGGGCAGCGTCGCGAGCACCGTCGGTCGGTAGCGCAGAATCACGTTGCAGCGCGCTTCGGCCGTGAGGCCGCCGCCCGGGATGCACGGCACGCCCATGTGCGCGAGCGCGTGCAGCACGCCCCAGGCCCACACGTGCGGCCCGAACCCCACCACCAGGAACACCTTCTCGCCGCGACGTGCGCCGAGCGACCACAGCGCGCGCGCGTTGGCCCATTGCCACTGCCTGAGATCGAGCTGCGAGTAGCGGAATACCCGCGGCAGGCCCGTCGTGCCCGAGGTGGGGAAGAGCGTCCAGCCGCGCTCGTTCCAGATTTCGTCGTCGTGCGTGGTGTAGGTCCCCCATGGCGGATTGGCCACGAGATCATCGGCCATCTCCTTCTTGTCGATCGGCGGCCATTTCAGCAGGTCGTCGACGCTGCGAATGTCGGCCGGCGTGAGGCCGAGCCGGTCGAAGCGCTGCCGGTAGAACGCCGAGTTCTCGTACAGGAACGGGGTGAGCGCGGCGAGCTTCTCGTCCTGGATCGCGCGCAGCTCGTCGCGCGAGGCGCAGTCGAGCGACGGCGACCAGTACTCGGCCGATCCGGGCTGCTCGAAGTCGCGGCGATACTTGTCGAGGGTTTCGAGCCACTTCCTGCGCGTGGCGTGCTTGCGGTCGGCATTCGGCATGGCGCGCCTCCTTGGCGTGGCCATAGAATACGCCGCTCATCCGCGATCAACTCCGTGCCGAGCGAGGAGAACCGCATGCGCAGCCCGATCCGCCCGAGCGGCCGCCCCCCCTTTCGCGCCGACCACATTGGCAGCCTGCTGCGCCCGCCCCGGCTCCGCGAGGCGTTCCGGCGCCACGCGGCGGGCGAGATCGACGCGGCGGCACTGCGCGCCGCACAGGACGAGGCGATCCGCGAGGTCGTGAAACTGCAGGAGGACTGCGGCCTCGAGGTGGTCACCGACGGCGAGTTCCGCCGCGTCTCGTACTGGGAGAAATTCGTGCGCCTGACGCGCGGGCTCGCGGTGCGCAACGCGTTGTTCAAGTTCCACGACGCGCACGGCCACGAATCGGACTTCACCGCGCCGTACGCGCACGCGAAGCTCGCCCGCGTCGAGCCGATCACGCTCGACGAGCTCACGTTCGTGCACGGCCTGGCTTGGGCGACGCCCAAGATCACGATGCCAGCGCCCTCGACGATGCATCTGTACCGCTACCGCGACTACGCCGACCCGGCGGCGTACCGCGACGCGCGCGAGTTCTTCGCCGACCTCGGCCGCGTGTACCGCGAGGAGATCGCCGATCTCGCGCGCGCCGGGGCGCGCTACGTGCAGCTCGACGAGGTGGCGCTCGCGATGCTGTGCGACCCGGCCGCCCGGGCGAAGGTCGCGGCCGACGGCACCGACCCGGAGGCGCTGGTCGACCTCTACGTGGACGCGATCAACGAGGCGGTCGCGGGAGCTCCCCCCGAGATGGTGATCGGCGTGCACATGTGCCGCGGCAACTACAAGGGCATGTATCTGTCCGAGGGCGGCTACGACTCGGTGGCCGAGAAGCTCTTCGCTCGCGCGCGCGTCAACCACTTCCTGCTCGAGTTCGACACGCCGCGCGCGGGCGACTTCGCCCCCTTGCGCTTCGTGCCCGCCAACAAGGGCGTGGTGCTCGGCCTGGTGAGCTCGAAGCTCGCGGCGCTCGAGCCGATCGACGCCCTGCGCCGGCGCGCCGAGGAGGCGGCGCGCTACGTCGACGCCACGCGCCTGGCGATCAGCCCGCAGTGCGGCTTCGCCAGCACCCTGGGCGGCAACCCGGTGACCGAGGCCGACGAGCGCGCCAAGCTCAGGCTCTGCGTCGAAGCCGCACGCGCGATCTGGGGCGAGCGCGACCGCAGTTGAACTCGCGCGCCGAAGCGGCCAGAATCCCTTCCTCCCCCACTCCGACGGCTGGTCATGGCAGAGGCAGCGCCGGGCGACTACGAGATCCGCTTCGAGCCCTGCGCAAAGCGCGTGCGGGCCGAGTTCAACGGCATCTGGGTCGCCGATTCGTCGCGCGCCGTGGTGGTGCACGAAACGCGCGCCAAGCCCGCCTACTACTTCCCGCGCGCGGACGTGCGCATGGAGTTCCTGCAGCCGACCGCGCTGCGCACCCATTGTCCGTTCAAGGGCAACGCCAGCTACTGGACGCTGCACGTCGCGGGACAGGAAGCGGAGAACGCCGCCTGGTCCTACGAGGAGCCGTACCGCGACGCCGAGCCGATCCGCGGCTATCTCTCGTTCTATCCCGACAAGATCGCCGCGCTGTACGAGGGCGAGGAGGAGATCGCGTTCACCGGGCAGCCCGCCAGCATGCACGCCAACCCGCTCGCCGGCTGGCTGCTCGCCGAGGCCTGGAAGGCGCCCTCGACCGAAGCGCTCGCGGCGCAATTCTTCGCCTTCCTGCGCGCGAGCGGGTGCCCGATCGCGCGCGCCACGGTCATCATCCCGACGCTGCACCCGCAGATCTTCGCCACCGTGCTGGTGTGGCGCGAGGACACCCCGGAGATCAAGGTCATCTTCGAGCCGCACGACATCCTGCTGCAGCCGAAGTTCGCCGACAGCCCGTTCGCGCCGATCATGCGCGGCGCGGGCGGCGTTCGCCGCCGGCTGGAAGACGCCGACGTGAAGCTCGACTTTCCCGTGGTGCGCGATCTGCACGCCGAGGGCGCCACCGACTACGTCGCGATGCCGTTCCGCTTCTCCGACGGCCAGATCAACGTGATGTCGATGACCTCGTTCGCCGCGGGCGGCTTCAGCACCGCGCACCTGGGCCGGATCTACGAGGTGCTCCCGGCGCTCGGGCGCCTGTTCGAGGTGCACGCGCAGCGCCGCACCGCGGTGGCGCTGCTCGAGACCTACCTCGGGCAGCACACCGGCAAGCGCGTGCTCGAGGGGCTGGTCAAGCACGGCGACGGCGAGCATATCCACGCGGTCATCTGGTTCTGCGACTTCCGCGACTCGACCGCGCTCTCCGAGAGCATGGACCGCGAGACCTACCTGCAGCACCTCAATCGCTTCTTCCATTGCATGGCCGGAGCGGTCATCGAGGGCGGCGGCGAGGTGCTGCGCTTCATCGGCGACGCGGTGCTCGCGATCTTCCCGATCGCGGAGTCGGTCGCCCCGGCGCGCACCACCGCGACCGGCACGCTCGAAGCCTGCCGGCGCGCGATCAAGGCGGCGAAGACGGCCGGCGAGCGCATCCGCGCGGCGAACGAGGCCCACCCCGAGCTTCCGCCGCTCGGCTACGGCATCGGCCTGCACCTGGGCGACGTCACCTACGGCAACATCGGCGTGCCGAGGCGGCTCGAGTTCACCGTGATCGGCACGGCCGCCAACGAGGCGGCGCGCGTCGAGAGCATGACGAAGGAGCTCAAGCGCGCGGTGCTCGTGTCCTCGACGTTCGCCGACCAGTATCCCGGCAAGCTGGTGTCGGTCGGGCGCTACCGCCTCAAGGGCCTCGAGGGCGAGCGCGAGCTGTTCACGCTGCCCGACGCGTGAAGACGGCGCGCCGCGGCGGCGGCCTGGTCGGGATCGCGCGCCGCCTGCGCGCCGACGTCGCGGGGCTCGAGTTCGCGCCTCCCGTCGCGTACGTCTACGATCCGCTCGAGTACGCCTGGGCGCCGCACCGGCTCTACCTCGAGCGCTACGGCGAAGGACGTCGCGAAGTCCTGCTCGTCGGCATGAACCCCGGCCCCTTCGGCATGGCGCAGACCGGGGTGCCCTTCGGCGACGTGGCCCTGGTGCGCGACTGGCTCGGCATCGAAGCGCCGGTCGGCCGGCCGGCGCGCGAGCATCCGAAGCGCCCGGTGCTCGGCTTCGCCTGCCCGCGCGGCGAAGTGAGCGGGCAGCGCCTGTGGGGCTGGGCGCGCGCGCGCTTCGGCACGCCGCAGCGCTTCTTCGCGCGCTTCTTCGTGGCCAACTACTGCCCGCTCGCGTTCATGGAGGCGAGCGGGCGCAACCGTACGCCCGACAAGCTGCCGCGCGCCGAGCGCGAGGCCCTGTTCGCGGCGTGCGACCGCGCGCTGCGCGCCACCGTCGAGCGGCTGCAGCCGCGCTACGCCGTCGGCATCGGCGCGTTCGCCGCGCAGCGCGCGCGCGACGCGCTCGCCGGCCTGGAGGTGAAGCTCGGCTCGGTACCGCATCCGAGCCCCGCGAGCCCTGCGGCGAACCGCGGCTGGGCCGCGGCGATGGAGCGCGCGCTCGGCTCGTTCGGCATCGCGCCGCGCTGAGCGGCACGGTTTCATCCGCGCCAGCGCCGCGTCAGCGGCCGGTCAGGCTTCTTGCGGGCGATGCAGATATATTCGTTTGCATAGACAGACACGAGCCGAGCGCTCCGGTCGACCCCGAGCGCGACGGCGAACGCTTGCTGCCGCCGGCAGCCGGACAATACGAGGAGGAGTGCCCATGGCAAGAAAAGATCGGCGCGTTCCGCGCGACGCAGCGCGGCGCGATTTCATGAGGAGCACCGCCGGCATCGCCGGCGGCCTGCTGGCGGCAGGGCTCGCGCCGCGCGCCGCCCAGGCCGCGCCGCAGCCGCTCGGCACCTGGCCGCTCGGCGTCACCGGCGACTCGGTATTCGTCGGCGTCACCTGCCCGCTTACCGGACCCTACTCGGCCGCGGGCGAGGACCACAAGAAGGGCTACGAGCTGGTGATCGAGCACATCAACAGCGGCGAGCTGGCGAAGCACTGGCACCACCTGCGCGGCAAGGGCGTGCTCGGCAAGCAGATCCGCTACCAGGTCGGCGACACAGAGAGCGTGCCCAATCCCGGGGTGCAGGCGCAGACGCGCTTCATCACGCAGGACAAGGCGATCATGATCACCGGCAGCGTCAACAGCGCGACCGCGATCGCGATCGAGAAGCTCGCGCAGCGCGAGAAGGTGGTGAACATGGTGGGCGCGAGCGGCTCGAACGACACCACCGGCAAGGACTGCCAGCGCTACGGCTTTCGCTCGCAGCCCTCGGCCTACATGGCCGCCAAGGCGCTCGCCCCGGTGGTCGTCAAGGAAATCGGCAAGAACAAGAAGGTCGCCTACCTCGTCCCCGACTACACCTACGGCGAGTCGGTGTTCGACTCGACCAGCCAGTTCACCAAGCAGGACGGCGGCTGGCAGATCGCGACCAAGCAGGTCGTGCCGCTCGGCACGAAGGACTTCAGCTCCTACCTGCTCAACATCGCCAACAGCGGCGCGGACGTGTTCGTCAACGTGGCGTTCGGCGCCGACTGCGTGCTCTCGACCAAGCAGGCCAAGCAGTTCGGCATCCTCGAGAAGATGAAGCTCGTGGTGCCGAACATCTCGCCCTTCCAGGCGAAGGAGCTCGGCGCCGAGCTGATGCAGGGCGTGTACGGGACCTTCGACTTCTACTGGGGGCTCGAGGGCCGCTTCCCGCTGGCGAAGTTCTTCGTCGCGGAATTCGAGAAGCGCTACCACTACAAGCCGGAGTGGTGCGCGCACATCGCCTACATGCAGACGATGCTCTGGGCGGCGACGGTCGAGAAGGCGAAATCGTTCTACCCGGTCGACGTCATCAAGACGCTCGAGAAGACCTCGTTCAGCGACACCACCCTCGGAACCGTGCACTACGATGCGGCGACGCACCAGCTCGTGCGCCCCGTGCCGGTGGTCGTCGGCAACAAGCCCTCGGCGATGAAGCACCCCGACGACTACTACCGCATCGCCGGCCTGGTGCCGGGGGCGGAAACGATGCCGCCAGCGGGGTTCTTCGGCTGCAAGCTGGGGAGCTACACCTAGGAGGAGGCCGCGGCCGGGGCGCGCACCCCGCGCCGCGATCGACGCAGCACGTTGCGGGGCCGGCCTTGCCGGCCCCGCGTGCGTCGCGGTTCCCGCCCCGCCCGCGCCGCACGACGATCACCATCCGGCCATGCCCAGTCTCGGACTGTTCCTGTCGCAACTGTTCAACGGCCTCGCGCTCGGCGCGCTGCTCGCGCTGGTCGCCTCGGGCCTCACGATCATCTTCGGCACGCTGGGCCTGGTCAATTTCGCGCACGGGGCGCTATTCGCGTTCGGGGCCTACGCGGGCTTCGTCACCTACGGCCTCACGCACTCCTTCGTGCTCGCGCTCGCCGCCGGTGCGCTGGTCACCGGGCTGCTGGGCCTGCTCATGGAATGGAGCCTGATCCGGCGCTACTACGCCCGCCCGCCCGAGGACCAGATCCTGGTGACCTTCGGCATCGGCATCGTCATCGTCGAGTCCCTGCGCATGGCCTTCGGGGGCCTGACCCAGAACGTGCCGCAGCCTGCGTGGGGCCGCGGCATCCTCAACCTGCACTACTTCTTCTACCCGGTCTACCGGCTCGAGGTGCTCGGCATCGCGGCGCTCGCGCTGTTCGGCCTGTACCTGCTGATCTACTGGACGCGGCTCGGGCTGATCGTACGCGCCGGGATCGAGGACCCGCTCATGGTGCGCATGCTCGGCATCCGCGTGCCGCGCGTCATGACCCTGGTGTTCGGCATCGGGGCGGTGGCCGCGGGCTTCGCCGGAGTGGTCTATGCGCCGATCGTCTCGGCCGCGCCGGACATGGGCAGCAGCGTGCAGGTGCAGTCCTTCGTCGTGGTCGTGATTGGCGGGCTGGGCTCGTTTCCGGGCGCAGTGGTCGGCGGAATCATCGCCGGAGAGATCCTGAGCCTCACCTCGATGTTCGATCCGGCCTACTCCGACGTCGCCCTGTACGCGCTCATGGCGCTGATGCTGTTCGTGCTGCCGCGCGGGCTGCTCGGCACCGAGGGGCGCGGATGAGCCGCCTGCGCGCGCTGCGCGCCGAAGGCATCGTCCTCGCGGTGCTCGCGCTCCTGCCTTGGGTCGCGCCGGCGCTGCACGTCCCCGCCGACGTGCTCACGCGCTCGCTGATCTGGGGGCTGTTCGGGCTGGGCTTCGACATCCTGTTCGGCTTCACCGGAATGCTGTCCTTCGGCCAGGCGGCGTTCTACGGCACCGGCGGCTTCGTCTCCGCCTGGCTGCTCACCAGCGGCACCTTGAGCAGCGTGCCGCTCGCCCTGCTGATCGGCATGGCCGCAGCCACCGCGTACGGGCTGATCGTGGGCTACGTCTCGCTGCGGCGCGTCGGCATCTACTTCGCGATGATCACGCTCGCGTTCGGCGAGATGTCGTTCTTCCTCGAGAACTCGCCGCTCGCCGCCTGGACCGGAGGCGAGAACGGCCTGCCCGGGGTGCCCACCCCGAGCCTCGGGCTCTTCGGCCACGTCTACGCGGTCAAGGCGGGCTGGCCGCTGTACGCGTTCATCGCGACCATCTTCTTCGCGGGCTACGTCGTCGCGCGGCGCATCGTCGCTTCGCCCTACGGCGTGGTGCTGCGCGCGATCAAGTCCAACCCGCGGCGCGCCCCGGCGGTGGGCCACGACGCGCAGCGCTACAAGCTGAGCGCGTTCGTCCTGGCGGCGGCCTACGCCGGGCTCGCCGGAGGGCTGCTCGGCGTATTCCAGGGCTACATGCCGCCGGACGCCTTCTTCCTGTCGACTTCCGGCCAGCTGGTCCTCTCGACCGTGATCGGCGGGCGCGCCACGCTCATCGGACCGCTGATCGGCGCCTTCACCTGGATCGACCTGCGCAGCGTGCTGCAGCAGGTTCCGCACCTCGGGGCGGCCTGGAAGCTGATCTTCGGCGCGGTGTTCGTGGTGATCGTGACGCTCTTCCGCCGCGGCATCTTCACAATCTCGTGGAATCCGGGAGATGTGCATGCTGTCGGAGTGGAATTGCCTTCCGATTGAGCGGGCTACCTCGAACGGCCTGCACAAAGCCTTAAAAACACAATTAT
>JAKALD010000092.1 GCA_021813275.1 Pseudomonadota bacterium
ACGCGCTACTGCGACGAGATCTGCCGCACGCGCATCGCCGAGAACGTGGCGCTCGCCGAGAGCCCGATGGCGCGCAAGGACGTCTTCGCGCACGCCCCGGAGAGTCGGGGCGCGCAGGATTACGACGCGCTGGTCGGCGAGCTGGTGCAGACCGGCTTCATCGAGGCCCGGTCCTAGCTCTCTCCCTCTTCCTGCTCGCGCGCGATCTGCGAGATGATGCTCTCGAGGTTGGCCGCGTCGTCGCCGATCGCCGTGAGGATCTGCCTGCGCTCGAGGATCTCGCAACCCGGGTACATCTGCCGGATCTTGCGCGCGGCCTCGTCCTCGTCGCACGCGTGCACCACGAGGTTCTCGACCGGCGTGCCGCTGCGCGTGCGGATCCGGAAGCCGTACTTGCTCAGCGGCGCCGAGCCGGACATGCGCCTCAGGCGGCGTCGCGCTGCGGCGCGCGGAATGCGGCTTCCATCTCGCGGCGCAGCCTGACCGCGGCATTGCCCGGGTCGGCCGCGACGTCGCTCCACTTCACCGCCTGCCCCGCCGCGATCGGCTTCACGAGCTTGCAGCCGTGCGCCAGGCCGAGCGGCAGGCAGTCCTGCGCGAGCGAATCGGCGGCCGGCATGAGGCGGCCGACGACGGTGTAGCCGCCCTCGCCGTCGAGCAGCTCGCCGGCCTTGAGGTCGCGCTTCGCGGTGGCGACCGCGTCGGCGCGAAAGCCGGTCGCGCAGCCGGTCGGCTCGCCGCGCAGGCCCACCGAGGCGACCGAGATACCCACCTCCAGGCCGATGAGATGCCAGCGCTTGTACAGGCACGCGTAGCGGCCGGAGGGATCGGTCTTCACGCCGTACTCCGCGAAGCAGCGGCGCACGTACTCGGTCTCGGCCTCGAACACGACCCATACGCCGAAGCGGATGTCGTAGCCGATCGCGCGGCCGTCGCGCTCGAGCGACGAGATCACCTCGACCTGGCCCTTGTGGTGGAGCTGCCCGCCCTCCTCCCGCGGGCGCATCACGTACGGGATGTCGTCCACGGCGGCCGGCGGATACGCGAGCCCGTAGGGCGCGGGCGTGAGGCCGGTGGCATTGCAGACCGCGGTGGTCTCGATCGCAGGCTTGGAGCCGTCGAGGAAGGAATTGAACATCTTGGGATTGAGGCCGCCGATCCTCGCCTGCTCCGGCGTGAGGCCGTAGTAGCCCCACACCGTCTCGGGCGTCGACTGCGCGAAGTGCGGCAGCCACTTGTGCCCTCTGCCCGCCGCCACCACCGAAAAGCCCGCCGCGCGCGCCCAGTCGACCAGGTCGCAGATGATCGCCGGCTGATCGCCGTAGGCGAGGCTGTAGACCACGCCCGCGGCGGCAGCGCGCTTCGCGAGCAGCGGGCCGCAGAAGGCGTCCGCCTCGACCGTCACCATGACCACGTGCTTGCCGTGCGCGAAAGCGGCGAGCGCGTGCTCGACCGCCGCGATCGGGTTGCCGGTCGCCTCGACCACGATGTCGATTGCGGGATGCGCGACGAGCGCTTGCCAGTCCTCCGAGACGTGCGTGCGCCCGTCCTTGAGGGCCGCATCGAACGTCGGCGCCGAGTAGGCCTCGCTCTTCCAGCCGACGCGCTCGAGGTTCGTCTTCGCGTTGTCGGGCGAAAGGTCCGCGATGCCGGCCAGATGCACGCCCGGGGTGTTCGGCACCTGGGCGATGTACATCGCGCCGAACTTGCCGGCGCCGATCACGCCGACGCGCAGCGGCCTGCCCTCGGCCGCTCGCTCGCGCAGCTTGGCGTAGAGATTCATCTCAGGCCGCCTCCAATATTGTCGAGCACGACCGAAACCTGCACGCGCGTGCCGCGAAAACACGCGGTGCCGTGCATAATCTGCGGGTCCGTGCCGATATGGCGCTTCCAATCCACGGTCAGAGTCCCCATCGCACTCGACCAATCATTTGCTTTATCGCCCAACGACTTGCGAAGCATAGCATCATGGCAGATGCCCATCACCACCAACTCCAGTTGGCTCGATGGCGGTGGCGCACCTGCTGCACCGGGTCGTAGCCGGGATCGCATAGCCAGCGGCGCAGCTCCCGGTCGTTCAGGGTTCGCAGCCGGTGGTCGAACACCCGGCGATACCAGCGCGGCGCGGCGCAGCGCATCGTGAATTCGGCATCCGAATGAAAGCGCGCGATCGCGCGCCGGCCTTGGGATGAATTGCGATCGATCCGGATTTCGCCGAGGCGGTCCGACGCGAACACCAGGTCGCGCAGCACCCAGCGGTACTCGTGCCGCTCGCTGCGGCGGCGGTAAGTGCGTGACATGACATAGCTCCCGGTCAAGGTAACTACGTCATGTGCCTCTCCTTTTGCCTCTCGTGAGAGAGTTTCGGAAAACCTAGAGCGCGACTTCGGAGCTGTCTGCCACCCGCCGGCCTGAAATTTTGGGCGCTCATTCTGGTACAAGTCTGCCCGCGGCGCGCTCTCTTTGCAGGAATTCGCCCGGCCTCAGTATCGCAAGGCCGTAGAACGATTTGCCGAGTAGATCCGCGAAGTCCCGCCGGTCGAGCGTCAGCAGCACCTCGGCCCAGGCCGAAGTCGTGAATAGAATCGGTCGGTCGCGCGCCGGAGCGAAGACGGCGGGCCATTCGAAACTCAGCACGTCCGGCACCTTCTGCAGCATGTCTCGGATCCGCGCCCGGTTGTCCGCGCCGCCAGCGGGGAGCGCGGCCAGGTTCGCCTCGGCTTCGGCGATGACATAGGCGCTTGAGAGGAGCTGCCACCGCTGCCGGGCCGCCATCTCGATGACCGCCCGCGACGCCCCCGCCGCGCTGCCGCAGGCGGCGAGCAGCACGCTCGAATCCAGGAAAACGTTCACGCCCCGCCGCGGTAATCGGCGAGATCGCGCTCATCCTCCTTGACCCAGCCGGCGATTTCGGCGGACGTGAACGCGCGGGGCGGCGGCAACCGGCGCCCCTCCTCGCGGAGGCTGGCGGCGAGCGAGAGCAACAGCCGCCGCCGTTCCTCGGGGCTCAGGCGTCGCGCCGCAGACTCGATTTCCTTGAAATCGCCCATTTCTTCAAGGCTACCGCACGCACGCGCTTGCGGCAACGCATGCCGTTGCCTGTGGCGAAAACACGCAGGACGTGGACGCGCAATGCCTAGCCTCCCGTCACCCAATGCTCCACCGGCTTCGCGAGAAACTGCTCGAGCGCAATGCCGTCACCGCCCACGAGCAGGCGCCGCGCGCCCTTGAAGGAGGCAGCGAATGCGTCCATGCCCGCGAACGCCTCGCGCCGGCGGCCGCTCTTCACGTCGATCGCCGTCACCGTGCGCCCGGCGCGCGCTACAAAATCCACCTCGCGGTTGCGCTCGCGCCAGTAGAACACCTCGCAGTCGCCCGACGCGGCCGCGTTGGCGAGATGCGGCATCGCCCCTCTGCCCTTAAGCGCTGTGCACTCGCACGCGCGGCTCCGCCTTCAGCCAAGTTGTCCGCTTCGCCACGCGCAGGTCGTCATCCACCTGCAGGTTCAACCAGAGCTCGAGCGACACGCCGAAATACTGACCCAGCCACAGCGCAGTGTCAGCGGTGATCGAGCGCTTGCCGCTGACGATGGCCCTGATCCGGCTGGGCGGCACCGCGATCGCACGCGCGAGCGCGTTGATGCTCACCCCCAGCGGCTTCATGAGCTCCTCTCGGAGGTTCTCGCCCGGGGTAACCGGATCGCGCGTCTTGCCAGCCATGGCGTCAGGCCCCTCCCACCAACCGGCAGAATACTTCCAGATCGACGTTCCCGCCCGAGAGCACCAATCCGACCCGCTTTCCTGCCATACGCCCGCGCTCCTTCACGAGCGCCGCCAGCGGCGCCGCTCCCGCGCCCTCGGCAACGTTGTGGGTATCCTGGAAGTAGGCGCGCATCGCCGCGGCGATCTCGGCATCGGAGAGCGTCACGATGCGATCGGCGCCATTGCGGATGATCTCGAAGGCCGCCGGATCGGGCACGCGCGTCGCCATGCCATCGGCGACGGTCTCCGCGCGCTCGGTGGCGACGACCCGCCCGGCGGCGAAGGAGCGCGCGTACGAGTCCGCCCCTTCGGCCTGCACGCCGACGATCTTCGTCTTGAGGCCGAGCAGGTCGCGCACGCCGATCAGCCCGCAGATCCCCGAGCCCAGGCCGATCGGCGCATACACCGTGTCGATCTCCGGCACGGCGCGAAGAAGCTCCAGCGCGTAGCTCGCCACGCCGAGCACCAGGTCGGGGTGAAACGGCGCCACCATCTCGTAGCCGCGCGCGGCGGCGATGCGCGCCGCCTCCCCGCGCGCCTCGTCGAAGTCGCGGCCGAATTCCACGAGCTCCGCGCCGAGCGCGCGCATCGAGGCATTCTTCTCCACGCTGTTGCCGCGCGGCACGACGATCGCCACCGGCACCCCGAAGCGCCGCCCCGCGTAGGCGAGGCTCTGGCCGTGATTGCCGCGCGTCGCGCTCACGATCCCGGCGACGCCGGGGCGCTCGCGCTTCATGCGCTCGACGTACACCAGCCCGCCGCGCACCTTGAAGGCGCCGATCGGCGTCTGGTTCTCGTGCTTGACCCAGACGTCGCAGCCGGTGCGCGCGGCGAGCAGCGGCCAGGCGTACTGCGGCGTGGGCGGCATCGCGGCGTAGACCGAGCGCGCCGCGGCCTCGAGCTCGGCCAGGCTGAACATGGCTGCGCTATTTCGCGGCTGGCGCGGGCGGCGCGGGCCGGTTCGCGATTTGGTAGAAGACCTCGCCCTGCTTGATCATGCCGAGCTCGTAGCGCGCGCGCTCCTCGATCGCGGCATAGCCGTGCTGCAGGTCGAGCACGTCGGCGGTCAGCGCGGCGTTGCGCGCCTCGAGCTGCGCGTTGGTCGCCTGCTGCGCCGCGAGCTGGCGGTCGATCTGCCAGACCCGCAGCCAGCCGCCCCTGCCGAGCCAGAGCGGGTACTGGATCAGGATGATCAGCGCGCCCAGGACGCCGGCGAGGACCTTCATGCGGGCGCGCGCGGCTCGCTCAGTCCACGCGGGAGAACGCGCCGCGCCCCGGGTAGCCGACCGAGTCGCCCAGGTCCTCCTCGATGCGCAGCAGCTGGTTGTACTTGCCGACGCGGTCCGAGCGCGACAAGGAGCCCGTCTTGATCTGCAGCGCGTTGGTGCCCACCGCGATGTCGGCGATCGTCGTGTCCTCGGTCTCGCCCGAGCGGTGCGAGATCACCGTGCCGTAGCCCGAGCGCTTGGCGAGCTCGATCGCCGCGAAGGTCTCGGTGAGCGTGCCGATCTGGTTCACCTTGACGAGGATCGCGTTGGCGACGCCCTGGCGAATGCCTTCGCGGATGATGCGCGTGTTGGTCACGAAGATGTCGTCGCCGACGATCTGGAGCTTGCGCCCGAGGCGCGCGGTGAGCAGCTTCCAGCCCTCCCAGTCGCCCTCGGCCAAGCCGTCCTCGATCGAGACGATCGGGTAGCGCTCGGCGAGGCCCGCGAGGTAGTCGCACATCTCCGCGGAGTCAAGCGTCAGGCGCTCGGAGCCGAGCACGTACTTGCCGTCGCGGTAGAACTCCGAGGCCGCGGGGTCGAGCGCGAGCACCACGTCCTGCCCCGCCGCGTAGCCCGCGCGGCCGATCGCCTCGACGATCAGGTCGAGCGCCGCGGCGTGCGACGGCAGGTCCGGCGCGAAGCCGCCCTCGTCGCCGACCGCAGTCGACATGCCCTTGCCGTCGATCAGCTTCTTGAGCGCGTGGAACACCTCCGCCCCGCAGCGCAGTGCCTCGCGGAAGGACTGGGCGCCGACCGGGACGATCATGAACTCCTGGAAGTCGAGCCGGTTGTTGGCGTGCACGCCGCCGTTCACGACGTTCATCATCGGCACCGGCATCTGCATCGCGCCCGAGCCGCCGAAATAGCGGTAGAGCGGCAGGCCGGACTCCTCGGCCGCGGCCTTCGCCACCGCCATCGACACCGCGAGCAGCGCGTTCGCGCCCAGGCGCGACTTGTTCTCGGTGCCGTCGAGGTCGTTCAGCGTGCGGTCGATGAAGCTCTGCTCGGAGGCGTCCAGCCCGACGATCGCCTCCGAGATCTCGGTGTTGACCGCCTCGACCGCCTTGAGCACGCCCTTGCCTCCGTAGCGCTGCGCATCGCCGTCGCGCAGCTCGATCGCCTCGCGGCTGCCGGTCGAGGCGCCCGAAGGAACCGCGGCGCGCCCCATGACGCCCGATTCGAGCAGCACGTCGGCCTCCACCGTGGGGTTGCCGCGCGAATCCAGGATTTCCCTTGCGACCACGTCGACGATCGAGCTCATGATTGGATTCCCGTTGTTCTCGTTGGGGAGCGCTCGGGCGCGCTCATTGCCTGATCAGGTTTTCCGCGAAGCCGCGGCGCTTGACGAGCCGGTCGAGCTCGACCAGCGTCTCGAGCAGCTCCTGCATCAGCCCGAGCGGCCACGCGTTCGGCCCGTCCGAGAGCGCGCGCTCCGGATGGGGATGCGTCTCCATGAAGAGCCCCGCCACGCCGCTCGCCACCGCGGCGCGCGCGAGCACCGGCACGAACTCGCGCTGCCCGCCCGAGGTCGAGCCCTGCCCGCCCGGCAGCTGCACCGAGTGCGTGGCGTCGAACACCACCGGGCAGCCGGTCTCGCGCATGATCGAAAGCGACCTCATGTCGGACACGAGGTTGCCGTAGCCGAAGGCGAAGCCGCGCTCGCATACCAGCACGTTGTCGCGGCCGCTCGCCTCGCGCGCCTTGGCGACCACGTTCTTCATCTCGTGCGGCGACAGGAACTGGCCCTTCTTGATGTTGACCGGGCGTCCCGCCGAGGCCGCGGCGCGGATGAAATCGGTCTGGCGGCACAGGAAGGCGGGCGTCTGCAGCACGTCGACCACCGCCGCCGCGGGCTTCACCTCCTCGACCGTGTGCACGTCGGTGAGCACCGGTACGCCGACCTGGCGCTTGACCTCGGCGAGGATCGCGAGGCCCTTGTCCATGCCCAGGCCGCGGAACGACGCGCCCGAGCTGCGGTTCGCCTTGTCGTAGGAGGACTTGAAGACGAGCGGCAGGTCGAGCGCCGCGCAGATCTCCTTCAGCCGCCCGGCGGTCTCGATCTGCAGCTCGCGGGACTCGACCACGCACGGGCCCGCGATCAGGAACAGCGGCCGGTCGATCCCCGCTTCGAACCCGCAAAGCTTCACGCCGCGACCACCGAGAGCGTGCCGCCGGGTGCGGAGCGCCTGCGGGAGCGGTGCGCGAGGGCCGCCGTGACGAACGCGGTGAACAGCGGGTGGCCGGCGCGCGGCGTCGAGGTGAACTCGGGGTGGAACTGGCAGCCGACGAACCACGGATGGTCCGGCAGCTCCATCATCTCGGGCAGGTTCTCGCTCGGGGTGTGCGCCGAAACGCGGTAGCCCTTCGCCTCGAGCTGCGGCACGTAGACGTTGTTCACCTCGTAGCGGTGGCGGTGGCGCTCGTTCACCTCGGCGCCGTAGATTCTCGCGGCGAGCGTGCCGGGCTCGACCGGGCATTTCTGCGCGCCCAGGCGCATCGTGCCGCCCAGCTCGGAGGCCTCGGTGCGCCGCTCGATGCGCCCGGTGCGGTCGAGCCACTCGGTGATGAGCGCCACGACCGGGTGCGGCGTGTCCGGGTCGAACTCGGTGCTGTTCGCGCCCGCGAGCCCGCACACGTTGCGCGCGAACTCGATCGTCGCGAGCTGCATGCCCAGGCAGATGCCGAGGTAGGGAACGCCGTTCTCGCGCGCGTGGCGGATCGCGCCGATCTTCCCTTCGGTGCCGCGCTTGCCGAAGCCGCCGGGCACCAGGATCGCGTCGACGCGCTCGAGCGGCCCGATGCCGGACTTCTCGATCTCCTCCGAGTCGACGTAGTGGATGTTCACCCGGCTGCGGGTGTGGATGCCGGCGTGCGCCAGCGCCTCGTTGAGCGACTTGTACGAGTCCTGCAGGTCGACGTACTTGCCCACGAAGGCGACGTCGACCTCGTGCTCGGGATGCTCGAGCGCCTCGACCAGCTTGCGCCAGGACGACAGGTCGGCGGCGCGCGCCAGGATGCCGAGCTTGTGGCAGACGATCTCGTCGAGCATCTGCTCGTGCAGCATCATCGGGATCTTGTAGATCGAGTCCACGTCCCAGGCCGAGATCACCGCCTCCTTCTGCACGTTGCAGAACAGCGCGATCTTGCGCCGCTCGTCCTCGGGCAGCGGGCGGTCGGTGCGGCACAGCACCACGTCGGCGCTGATCCCGATCTCGCGCAGCTCCTTCACCGAGTGCTGCGTGGGCTTGGTCTTGATCTCGCCCGCCGAGGCGATGTAGGGCACGAGCGTGAGGTGGATGTAGCAGACGTTCGAGCGCCCGAGCTCGAGGCCCATCTGGCGGATCGCCTCGAGGAACGGCAGCGACTCGATGTCGCCCACCGTGCCGCCGATCTCGACGATCGCCACGCCGGCGTCGCCGGCGCCCTTCTTGATGAACGCCTTGATCTCGTCGGTGATGTGCGGGATCACCTGCACCGTGCCGCCGAGGTAGTCGCCGCGCCGCTCTTTCCGGATCACGCTCTCGTAGATCTGGCCGGTGGTGAAGTTGTTCCAGCGGTGCATCCTGCTCGACTGGAAGCGCTCGTAGTGCCCCAGGTCGAGGTCGGTCTCGGCGCCGTCCTCGGTCACGAACACCTCGCCGTGCTGGAACGGCGACATCGTGCCCGGATCGACGTTGATGTACGGATCCAGCTTGATGTTGGTGACTCGGATGCCGCGCGATTCGAGGATCGCGGCGAGGGACGCGGCGGCGATGCCCTTCCCCAGAGAGGAAACGACGCCGCCGGTGACGAAGACGTACTTGGTCATTTACCCAAGTCGGGCGCGGATGGGGAAGTCTACACGCAATGCACGCGCGCTTCAATCGCGCACGGCTACTCGGTGCGCAGCTCCGCCCGGGCCCGGAACTGCTCGAGCGCCTCGGGGTTGGCGAGCGCCTCGACGTTCTTCACCGGCTGGCCGTGCACCACGTTGCGCACCGCGAGCTCCACGATCTTGCCGCTCTTGGTGCGCGGGATGTCGCCCACCTGCAGCACCTTGGCCGGCACGTGGCGCGGGGTGGTGTTGTCCCGGATGCGCTGCTTGATTCTCGCCACCAGCCGCTCGTCGAGCACGAGGCCGTCCTTGAGCCTCACGAACAGCACCACGCGCACGTCGCTCGGCCGCTCGGGCGGCCAGTCCTGGCCGATCACGATCGATTCGACCACCTCGTCGAGCTGCTCGACCTGGCGGTAGATCTCGGCCGTGCCGATGCGCACCCCGCCCGGGTTGAGCACCGCGTCCGAGCGCCCGTAGATGACCAGGCCGCCGTGCGCGGTGACCTCGCACCAGTCGCCGTGCCGCCACACGTTGGGGTACTTATCGAAATAGGCCGCGCGGTACTTCGCGCCGTCGGCGTCGTTCCAGAACCCGAGCGGCATCGACGGAAAGGGCCGCGTGCACACCAGCTCGCCCTTCTCGCCCTGCAGGGCCCGGCCGCCCTCGTCGTAGACCTCGACCGCCATGCCGAGGCCCTTGCACTGGATCTCGCCGCGCCACACCGGCAGCATCGGGTTGCCGAGCACGAAGCAGGACACGATGTCGGTGCCGCCGGAGATCGAGGACAGGCAGAGGTCCTCCTTTACCGCCGCGTAGACGTAGTCGAAGGCCTCCGGCACGAGCGGCGAGCCGGTCGAGAGCAGCGCGCGCAGCTTCTCCAGCCGATGGGTCTTCTTCGGCTCGAGGCCGATCTTGGCGATCGCGTCGACGAACTTGGCCGAGGTGCCGAAGTGGGTCATGCCTTCGGCGTCGGCGAAGTCGAACAGCACCCGCCCGCGGTTCGCGAACGGCGACCCGTCGTACAGCAGAAGCGTCGCCCCGGCCGCCAGCCCCGAGGCGAGCCAGTTCCACATCATCCAGCCGAGCGTCGTGAAGTAGAACAGCCGGTCACCGGGCCTCACGTCCGAGTGCAGCACGTGCTCCTTCAGGTGCTGCAGGAGCGTGCCGCCGGCGCCGTGCACGATGCACTTGGGCACCCCCGTGGTGCCCGAGGAGTACAGGATGTAGAGCGGATGGTTGAACTCGACCCGCTCGAAGCCGAGCCCGGGCGCGTTCGGCGCGATGAAATCGGCGAGCGCGACGCCGCCGCGCACGCCCGCGGCCGACGCCCGTTCGCCGCCATAGGGCACCACGATGCAGCGCTCGACGCTCGGCAGCTTCGCGAGGATCTCGCGGACCTTGTCGAGCGAATCGAACTGCTTGCCGCCGTAGAGGTAGCCGTCGGCGCAGAACAGCACCTTGGGCCCGATCTGGCCGAAGCGGTCGAGCACGCCCTGCACGCCGAAGTCCGGCGAGCAGGACGACCAGATCGCCCCCAGGCTCGCGCTGGCGAGCATCGCCGCCACGGCCTCGGGCAGGTTGGGCAGGTAGCCCGCGACGCGGTCGCCCTTCTTCACGCCCGCGGCAGCGAGCGCCTGCGCGAGGCGCGCGACCAGCTCGTGCAGAGCGCGGCGCGAGAGCCGCCGCTTCACCCGGTCCTCGCCCCAGAACACGAGCGCGTCCGAGTCGTCCGCTTCGCGCAGCAGGTTCTCGGCGAAGTTCAGGCGCGAATCCCCGAACCACCTCGCGCCGGGCATGCGCTCGCCCTCGACCAGGCGCTCGCGGCCGAGCGCGCCGCGCACGCCGCAGAATTCCCACACGAGCGTCCAGAAATCGGCGCTCCGCTCGATCGACCAGCCGTGCAGCGCGGCGTAGTCCCCGATCGGTCGGCCGGCGCGCTGCGCGGCCTCGGCCATGAATCGAGCCATGGCGGTCTGCGCCGCGCGCTCGGGGCTCGGCGCCCACAGCGGCTTGGCGTTCATACCGCCGCCTCCGCGCGCTCGAGCCTCGCACGAATGTGGTCCGGGATGCGCACCGGCTTCTGTTTCGCCATGTCGATGAACACCACCGTCGCAGCGCCATCGGCGTACGGCTTCGGATCGGCATCGACGCGCAGCTCGTAGCTCGTCGCCACGCTCGAGCCGCCGATGCGGCCGACGTAGAGGCGAACTTCGACGGTGCCCGGGTAGGTGATCGGGCGCAGGTAGTTGCAGTGCGCATCGGCGATCACGATGCCGGTCGAGCCCCAGGCCTCCGCCTCCGGCACGAGCGCGTCGAACCAGCCGATGCGCGCCTGCTCCATGTAGCGGAAATAGACCGTGTTGTTCACGTGCCCCATCGCGTCCATGTCGCCCCAGCGGATGGGGATGCGCTCGACGTGCGCGAGCCTGCGTTCTTCGTTCATAAGCCAAGATTATAATTGCCCGCATGGAACGCGAATCGATGCAGTACGACGTGGTCGTCGTCGGCGGCGGCCCGGCGGGCCTTGGCGCGGCGATCCGGCTGAAGCAGCTCGCCGCCGCGAAGGGCGCCGGGCTCGGCGTGTGCGTGCTCGAGAAGGGTTCCGAGGTCGGCGCGCACATCCTCTCGGGCGCGGTGATGGACCCGCGCGCGCTCGCCGAGCTCTTTCCCGACTGGAAGGAGAAAGGCGCGCCGCTCAACGCGCCGGTGAGCGAGGACCGGTTCCTCTTCCTCACCGAGACCACGGCGCGGCGCACGCCCAACTGGATGCTGCCCGCCTGCTTCAGGAATCACGGCAACTACGTGGTGAGCCTCGGCAACGTGTGCCGCTGGCTCGCGCGCGAGGCGGAAAGCCTCGGGGTGGAGATCTTCCCGGGCTTCGCCGCCGCCGAGGTGCTCTACGACGGGCACGGCGCCGTGAAGGGCGTCGCGACAGGCGACCTGGGCGTGAACCGCAAGGGCGAGCGCACCGACGCCTACCAGCCGGGCATGGAGCTGCACGCCAAGTACACCCTGTTCGCCGAAGGCTGCCGCGGGCATCTCGGCAAGCAGCTCGAGGCGAAATACGGCCTGCGCATCGGCGTCGACCCGCAGGTGTACGGCCTCGGCCTGAAGGAGCTGTGGGAAGTGAGGCCTGAAATGCACCAGCCGGGGCTGGTGATCCACACCGCCGGCTGGCCGCTCGAGCGCGACACGTACGGCGGCTCGTTTCTGTATCACCTGGAGAACCGCCAGGTCGCGGTCGGCTTCGTCGTCGGCCTCGCCTACTCCAACCCCTACCTCAGCCCCTACGAGGAGTTCCAACGCTACAAGACGCATCCCGCGATCCGCGGCTTCCTCGAGGGCGGCAAGCGCATCGCCTACGGCGCGCGCGCGCTCGCGGCCGGCGGATTGCAGGCGCTGCCGAAGCTCGTCTTTCCGGGCGGCTGCCTGGTGGGCGACGACGCGGGGTTCCTCAACGCCGCGCGCATCAAGGGCAGCCACGCCGCGATCAAGACGGGAATGCTCGCGGCGGAAGCGGCGTTCGAGGCGCTCGGCGCCGGGCGCGCGCACGACGAGCTCGCCGCCTATCCCGAGGCGTTCCGCCGCTCCTGGCTCTTCGACGAGCTGTACCGCGCGCGCAACTTCAAGCCGTGGATGGCGAAGGGCCTCTACGTCGGCTCGCTCATGTTCGGCATCGACCAGATCGTGTTCGGCGGCAAGGCGCCCTGGACGCTGCACCACGCGCACGCCGACCACGAGACGCTGAAGAAGAAAACCGAGGCCGCGCCGATC
>JAKALD010000357.1 GCA_021813275.1 Pseudomonadota bacterium
GGTTTTCTCGCCGGCAAGCGCATCCTGGTCACCGGCCTGCTCAGCAATCGCTCGATCGCCTACGGCGTCGCCCAGGCGGCGCGCCGCGAGGGCGCCGAGCTCGCGTTCACCTATCAGAACGAGCGCTTCAAGGAGCGCGCCCTCGGCATGGCGCGCGAGCTCGGCTCCGAGATCGCGCTGCCCTGCGACGTCGCGAGCGACCGCGAGATCGAGGCGCTCGTCGGGTCGCTCGCGGCGCGCTGGGACGGGCTCGACGGCCTGGTGCATGCCATCGCCTTCGCGCCGCGCGAGGCGATCGCGGGCGACTTCCTCGAGGGCCTTACGCGCGATGCCTTCCGCCAAGCGCACGACGTTTCGGTGTACAGCTTCCCGGCGCTCACCCGGGCCGCCTTGCCGCTGATGCGCGGACGGCGCGCGGCGCTGCTGACGCTCAGCTACCTGGGCGCGGTGCGCGTGGTGCCGCACTACAACGTGATGGGGCTCGCCAAGGCGAGCCTCGAGGCGGCGGTTCGCTACCTCGCCTCGGATCTCGGTCCCCACGGCATCCGCGCGAACGCCATCTCGGCTGGCCCGATCAAGACGCTCGCCGCGGCGGGAATTTCCGGGTTCGGCCGGATCCTGAAGTTCGTCGAGGAGAACGCGCCGCTGCGCCGCAACGTCACGATCGAGGACGTGGGCAACGCCGCCGCCTTCCTGCTCTCGGACCTCGCCGCCGGGATCACCGGCGAGATCCTCTACGTCGACGGCGGCTTCAGCACCGCGGTCGGAGGCATCCCGCGCGGCGACAACGGCGGCGCGCCCGCCTGAAGCGCTACTTCTTCTCCAGGTTCTTGTCGTGGATCTTGATGTCGGCGCCGGCGCGTAGCGCGGCCAGATAGGCTGCGAATTCCTCGGCGCCCGCGGCGCGCTGCGCCTGCAGCAGCTCCCCCGCCTGCTGCTGCTTGCTGCCGGGCGGCGCCGCGATCACCTGCGAGATGCGGTAGATCACGAAGCCCGCGGCGTCCTGCTGCATGCCGACGTAGGCGGGCAGCTTCGACGCGTCGGCGGCCATCACCTCGTCGAGCGCCTGCGGCGGCATGCCCTGCGGATCGAGCCGCGAGACCTGCTTCGCCGCAGCCCATTTGAGGTCGGGCGCGGCGCCCTTGCGCAGCTGCGCGAGCGCGGCTTCGCCCGCCTGGCGCGCGAGCTTGGCCGCCTCCTGCTGCTTCAGCTCCCGCGCGATCCGCTCCTTCACTTCCTCGAACTTGGGCTCGCGCGCCGCCTCGTGGGCGACGACGCGCGCCGAGACCAGCTCGTTCTGCGCCACCTCGATCGCGTCGGTGTTGCGGTGGTGCTGGAGCGAATCGGAGGAGAACAGCGCGCCGATCAGCTTGGGGTTGTTGAGCTCCCCGAGATCGGGATTCGCGCCGCGCACGACCCAGCCGGTCGTCTTGACCGTCAAGCCGAAACGCTGCGCCGCCGGCTTCAGGCTGTCGGACTGCTCGTACACCGTGTCGCTGAATTTCTCCGCCGCCTCGTTGAACTTCTGCAGGCCCTTCTGCTTGCGCACCTCGGCGGTCAGCTGCGCGGTCACGTCGGCGAGCGGGCGCACCTTGGCGGGCTGGATCCCGGTGAGCTCGATGATGTGGTAGCCGAACTGGGTCTCGACCGGACCGACGATCTGCCCGACCTTGTCCATCGCGAACACCGCGTCCGCGAACGGCTTGACCATGGTGTCGCGCTCGAAGTATCCGAGGTCGCCGCCCTTCGCCGCCGAGCCGGGATCCTGCGAGTACTTCTTCGCCAGCGCCGCGAAATCCGTCGGGTCCTTGCGCGCCTCGGCGAGGATCTCCTCGGCCTTCTTGCGGGCGGCCGCCTTCTGCTCGGGCGTGGCGTTCGCCGGCACGGTGATCAGGATATGGCTGGCACGGCGCTCCTCGGGCGTGCGGAATTCGCTCGCGTGCGCCTCGTAGGCGGCCTTCAGCTCGGCCTCGCTGACCTGGATCTGCTCGCCGAGCGTCTCGGGCGAGAGCACCACGTATTCGGCGCGCACGCGCTCCGGGACGCGGAACTCGGCGAGGTGGGACTCGTAGTAGGCCTTGAGCTGCGCGTCCTCCAGCTTCACCTGGGAGAGAAACTGCTGCGCGGGGACCGTCGCCTGGGACACCTCGCGCTTCTGCGCGAGCAGCGCGGCGATGCGCTCGGCGACGGTGCGCGAGGCGATCGCCGTGCCCTGGATCGAGCCGGTCAGCTCGCCGAGCGCCAGCTCGGAGCGCACCCGGCTCTCGAACATCGCCGGCGTCAGCCCCTGGGCGTTGAGCAGCGTTTCGTAGGCGGAGCGCGAGAACCTGCCGTCCTTCTGGAAGGCCGGCTGCGCGCCGATGACCGCGCGCAGCATGTCGTCGCTCACCGTGAGGCGCGCCTTCGCCGCCTGCTCGGCGACGAGGCGCTCCTGGATCATCGACTCGAGCACGGCATGGCGGATCTGCGGCGTGTCGAGCCTGTCGGCGTCGACCGTGTTGCCGAGCAGCGCGCGCATGCGGTCCTGCTGGCGGCGCAGCTGGTCGGCGAATTCCTTCTGCGAGATGCCGAGTCCGTCGACCGTCGCAACGTCGGTGCCCGGCCCGATGAAGCGCGTGTAGGACTGGATTCCCCAGGTCGCGAACGTCAGCCCGATCAGGCCCAGCAGGATCTGCATGAGCCGCTTGTGCCTGTCGATGAAGTTGAACATGCCTGCGCCGCAGTCTAAGAAAAAGGGCCCCGCCGGGCCCTCTTGTCGGGAGGGCCACCGCTTCGCCCCCCTCTGGATATCTGGCGGAGTGGACGGGACTCGAACCCGCGACCCCCGGCGTGACAGAGGGACTCTAGCGGAGG
>JAKALD010000093.1 GCA_021813275.1 Pseudomonadota bacterium
GGGCGGGACCGTGGGCGCCGGCGCGCTCGATGCCGCCGGGCGGCTCGCCGCGGCGACCTCGACCGGCGGCCGCGAGCTCAAGCGCCCGGGACGGGTCGGGGACTCGCCGATCCCCGGCGCCGGGAACATCGCCACGGCGCACGCTGCCGTGTCCGCCACGGGCTGGGGCGAGCTGATGCTGCGCTTCGGCACGGCGCGCGCGATCGCCGAGCGCATCGCGGCCGGCGCCGGCGCGCAGCAGGCCGTCGACGGGATCCTCGCGGCGATGCGGGCGCGCTTCACGACGCCGATCGGCGCGATCGCGCTCGGCGCGCGCGGCGATGTCGGTGTCGCGCACGGCACCCCGGCGATGCCGCACGCCTGGCGACGCCTCGGCGATGCGCAGATCCGGGCGCGGCTCGCCGCCGGGTCGGAAGGCAGCGCGACGAGCCGCTGAGCGCGCGCAGCGCTCGGCGGCGGAGGGCGCAGGGTACAATGCGCGCCTCGCGGCCACGGACCCGCCGAGTGATCATCCAGTCGCTGCTCGATACTGATCTGTACAAGCTCACGATGATGCAGGTGGTGCTGCATCACTTTCCGGGCGCACAGGTCGAATACAAGTTCAAATGCCGCACCGAAGGCGTCGACCTCACACCCGACCTGGAGGCGATCCGGGCCGAGCTGCGCGCGCTGTGCACGCTGCGCTTCTCCGATGACGAGCTCGCGTACCTGCGCAGCCTGCGGTTCCTCAAGTCGGACTTCGTCGATTTTCTCGGGCTGTTCCACTTCAACGCCAAGTACATCCGGGTCGAGCGCGCGGCGCAGTCGCCCGGCGAGATCGACATCACGATCCGCGGGCCGTGGCTGCACACGATCCTGTACGAGATCCCGGTCCTCGCGATCGTCTCGGAGCTCTACTTCCGCCGCACGCGGCCCGGCCTCGATCTCGACGAAGGGCGCCGGCGCCTGCGCGCCAAGGTCGCCCTGGTGCGCCAGGTCGACCCCGCGCTCGAGTTCAGGATCTCGGACTTCGGCACGCGGCGCCGCTTCTCGGCGGCCTGGCACGAGGAGGCGCTGCGCACGCTCAAGCGCGAGATGCCGGAGTCGTTCGCCGGCACGTCGAACGTCTGGTTCGCGATGCGCAACGGGCTCACGCCGCTCGGCACGATGGGGCACGAGTACATGCAGGCCTGCCAGGGGCTCGGCCCGAGGCTGCGCGACTCGCAGACCTTCGCATTCGAGACCTGGGCGAGGGAATACCGCGGCGACCTCGGAATCGCGCTCTCCGACACCTACGGGCTGGACGCGTTCCTGCGCGACTTCGACATGTACTTCTGCAAGCTGTTCGACGGCGCGCGCCACGATTCGGGCGACCCGTTCGAGTGGGGCGAGCGCCTGGTGGCGCATTACGTGAAGAATCGGGTGGACGCGCGCTCCAAGACGCTGGTGTTCTCCGACCAGCTGTCGTTTCCGCTCGCGATCGAGATCGCGCGCCGCTTCCACGGCCGCGCGCGCACCGCCTTCGGCATCGGCACCAACCTCACCAACGACGTCGGCTGCGAGGCAATCAACATCGTGATCAAGATGACCGAGTGCAACGGCCAGCCGGTGGCCAAGGTCTCCGATTCGCCTGGCAAAACGATGTGCAAGGACGAGCGCTATCTGGCGTACCTTCGCCAGGTGTTCGGGCTCGAGCCGCCCGAGCGATAGCCGCCCGCACCGCGCCCCCGACCCCGACCCCGGGGGCGCAGATGTCCGCAGGACCCGTGCCGCAGCCCGAGGACTCGAGCCCGAAGCACACGCGCACCGCGCTCGCGGTGCTCGCGCTGTGCTTCGGGCTCAACATGCTCGGGCGCGCGATGGGCGACACCTACACCGTCTACCTGCGTCCGCTCGAGCAGCAATTCGGCTGGTCGCGCTCTGAGCTGACCGGCGTGTACTCGGTGTTCCTGGTGGTCGGCGGCTTCGCCTCGCCGCTGGTCGGGCTGCTGTTCGACCGCGCCGGGCCGCGCGCCGTGTACGGCGCCGGCGTGGCCTGCCTCGGCACGGCCTTCCTCCTGGCCGGCTCGATCAGCGGCCTCGCGGGATTCTATCTTCTGGTGGGCGCGCTCGTCGGGCTGGGCAGCGGGCTGAACGGCATGGTGCCCGCATCGGCGCTGCTGTCGCGCTGGTTCCGCGCGCGGCTTTCCACGGCGCTCGGGGTGGCCTTTTCCGCGATCGGGATGGGCGCGATCACTTTCATCCCCCTGGTCCAGTTTCTCGTGAGCCACTGGGGTTGGCGCATCGCCTACCGCGTGCAGGGCGGATTCCTGCTCGCGGTGCTGCCGCTGGTGCTGTTCGTGGTGCCATGGCGGCGATTTTCCGCGGGGCATCCCGAACATCGCGCCCAGGCCAAGCAGGCGCTGGCGGACTCGGGATGGACGCTGCGCAAGGCGGTGCGCACGCCGATGTACTGGGCCCTGGGGCAGGCGTTCTTCTGCACGGCGACCGGGATGTTCGTCGTGATGGCGCAGACCGTGGTGTTCCTCATCGACTCGGGATTCTCGCCCCTCACCGCCGCAACCGCGTACGGCTTCACCGGCATGCTGTCGGTGATCAGCGTGACCTCGGCGGGCGTGCTCTCGGAGCGCTTCGGCCATCGCCAGACCGTCACGGCGAGCTATGTCGGGACGGCGACGGGCATGCTTCTGCTGATGGTGCTGGCGAGCTATCCCGCGACGCCGCTCCTGGTGGCCTACGTGCTCGCCTTCGGGCTCTGCCAGGGCGTGCGCGGTCCGATCATCTCCTCGATCTGCACGCGCCGCTTCGCGGGCCGGTCGCTCGGCACCATCTACGGCACCATCTTCGCGATGAACTCGCTCGGTGCCGCTTTCGGCGCGTTCATGGGCGGCGTGCTGCACGACCTGACCGGCGGCTATCGCGCCGGCTTCGCGTTCGCGCTGGGCGCGATCGCGCTCGCCTGCGCGCCGTTCTGGACCGTCCCGGCGCTGCGCAACTTCAGGCAGACGGCCTAGCGCAGCAGTCCCATCGCGCGCGCTTCGCGCTCGAGGTCCTCGCGAAACGCGGGCTGCGCGATCGCGATCATGCGGCGCGCGCGCTGCCGCAGCGTCGCGCCCCGCAGGTCGGCCGCCCCGTGCTCGGTCACTATGACGCCCGCTTCGCTGCGCGGCGTCGCCACGGGCCCCGCGAGCCGCGCGACGATGCGCGAGACCTTCCCGCCGACGCTCGCCGGAAGCACGATCAGCGAAACGCCCCCGGGCGACTGGTTGGCCGCGCGGATGAAGTCGAGCGCTCCGCCGACCGCGCCGACGTAGCTGCCGTTCGCGACCTCGGCGTTCACCTGGCCGGTCAGGTCCACTTCGACGGCCGAGTTGACCGCGACGAAGCGCTCCAGCCGCGCGAGCACGCGCGCGTCGTGCGTGTGCTCGACCGAGGCGAGGCGCAGCGCCGCATTGCGGTGCGCAAAGGCGTGCAGCGCGCGGCTGCCGAGCAGCAGCCCGGCGACGCTGCGGCCGGCGTCGATCGCCTTGCGCGCGTTGGTGATGACGCCGCGCCGCGTCAGCTCCGCCACGCCGTCGCCGATCGCGCCCGAGTGCACGCCGAGCTCGCGATGCCCGTCGAGCGCCCCGAGCAGCGCGTCGGGCAGCGCGCCGAGCCCGAATTCCAGCGTTGCGCCGTCGGGAACGAACGCCGCCGCATGGCGGGCGATGCTGCGCTCGAGGTCTCCCGGCGCGCCGTAGGGCACGGGCGCGGGCCCGCGCGCGCCGCGCACAGCGAGCGCGAAATCCTGCTCGCGCAGCAGCCGGTCGCTGTGCGTCCACGGCACCTGCTCGTCGACCTCCGCCACGATGGCGCGGCAGCCCTCGAGCGCGGGCACGAGGTATTCGGCGGCGAGCCCGAGGCTGTACTCGCCGCGCTCGTTCGGCGGGCTGACCTGCAGCAGAACGACGTCCGCGCGGATGCGTCCGCCGCGCAGCAGCTGGGCGAGCTGCGAGTAGGGCACCGGCAGGATGTCGAGCGCCCCGGCATCGGCGAGGCGGCGGTTGTGGCCGGCCCCGCAGTAAGCGGTGAGCCGCAGGTGATCGGCGTGCTCCGCCTTGACGATGCCGGTGTAATTCACGCCGAGAAAGGCGCTCACGCCGGAGAAGGCGGCGCGCTGCGCGACCAGGGCCTCGACGAGCGTTTGCGGCTCGGCGCAGGCCTGGCCCCAGAGAACGCCGTCACCGGGGCGCAAGACATCGGACAGGTCCAGGCGCGCCGCGTCGACCCATTTCGTCATGGCGCATTCTAGCGGCGCGCGACGACCCGGCGAACGCTGCTTGTGCGGCGCACAAGCAACATGAATCAAGTTGTCCACGGGCATCGCCGGGCCCATGATTCGGTCATGGAGCTCGATCCGCGAACGCTGGTGGTCGCCTGCCTGATGGATGCAGCCCTTCTCGGCGTGATCGCGCTCGCGTTCGCGAGCCGCGAAGGCACGACGCGCACGATCGGGACCTGGGGGGCCGCCATGGTCACCCTGGCGATCGGCCTGAGCGGCATCGCGCTACGCGACCTTGTGCCGGATATCGTCTCCGTAGGAATCGCCAACGCGGTCATCGTGGGCGCGGTGGTGCTCGCGCTGCGCAGCCTGCGCCTGATGCGCGGACAGGCGACACGCGATCCCTGGGGCTGGGGCCTTGTCGCGCTGGTGCTCATTCTCCAGGCCGTCTTCTCGGAAGCGCTGCCCTCGTACCGCGCGCGCGTGGCCGTGGCCTCGGGTGCCTTGGCGCTGTTGTTCGCCCGCGGCGCTCTGATCCTGCATCCGGACGTGCCCGAGGAGGCGCAACGCTCCTTCCGCTTCACGGAGTACGTCCTTTGGGGCTCGGCGGCGCTCGCTCTGGCGCGCGCGGGAAGCGCGCTATTCGACAAGTCTCCGGAGCTGCTCGCGCCCGGCATGCTGCAGGTCTCTACGTTCCTTTTCTACATCGGGGCGATGACCGGCGCGACGCTCGGCGTCCTGTGGATGCAGATCCAGCTGCTGCAGCGCGACCTGGTGCGCCTGGCGCGCGTCGACGCGCTCACCGACGTGCTCAACCGCGGGGCGTTCCTGCAGGAGTTCGAGCGCGAGGTTTCGCGCGCCGAGCGCGAGGGCGGCACGTTCAGCCTCGCGATCTTCGACCTGGATCGCTTCAAGCTGCTCAACGACCGCTACGGCCACCCGACGGGCGACCTGGTGCTCAAGGGCTTCACGGAGATCCTGCGCAGCGCGATCCGCAGGCACGACGTGATCGGCCGCTACGGAGGCGAGGAGTTCGCGCTGCTCATGCCGAACACCGGCGAGGAAACCGCGACGCGCGTGGCCGAGCGCGTGCGGCGCGAGGTCGAGAGCCGCGGCGTCGAGGCCGCGGGCCGGCGCATCGATCTCACCGTGAGCGGCGGCGTCGCAACCTTCGGGCTGGACGGGTACGACTGGGACTCGCTGCTCAGCGCCGCCGACACCGCGCTCTACGACGCGAAAGACGCCGGCCGCAACCAGGTGGTGACCGCGTCGCGCCGCCCTGCGGCGCGCGCCGCCACGGCCTGAGCGCGCTCTACACCGACAGGAATTGCTCGCGCACCGCCGGCTGCGCCTGCAGCTCGGCGAGCGCGCCCGCGAAACGCAACTGGCCTTTTTCGACGATGAGCGCCCGATCGGCCGCCGCGCGCGCGAAGCGCAGGTTCTGCTCCGAGAGCACGATGCACAGGCCTTCGCGCTTGAGCTCGCGCACGGCGAGCGCCATGCGCTCGACGATCACCGGCGCCAGGCCCTCGGCAGGCTCGTCGAGCAGGATCGCCCGCGGATTGCCCATCAGCGTGCGCGCGATCGCCAGCATCTGCTGCTCGCCGCCGGACATGCGTCCTCCCGGCCGGTCCCTCAGCCGGCCGAGGTCCGGAAACAGCTCGAACACGCGCTCCGGCGTCCAGCGGGGCGCGCCCCGGCGCGCTGGCTGCCGCCCGACCTCCAGGTTCTGCATGACCGTCAGGTCGGTGAAGATGCGCCGATCCTCGGGAACGTAGCCCAGGCCGAGCCGCGCGATCTGGTAGGGCGGCAGGCGATCCACGCGCCGGCCGGCGAACCGGATCTCCCCGGATCGCGCCGGCACGAGCCCGATCAGCGCCTTGAGGGTCGTCGACTTGCCCGCGCCGTTGCGGCCGAGAAGCACCAGCACCTCGCCGTCGCGGGCGGTGAAGCTCAGGTCGAACAGGACCTGGGCCCGTCCATACGCGACGTCGAGATGCCTGACCTCAAGCATTCGCGCGCGCCTCCGCCAAGAGGTCGCCGCCGAGGTAGACCTCGCGCACCCTGGGGTTCATGCGCACGTCCTGCGGCAGGCCCTGGGCGATGAGCGCGCCGCCCGCGAGCACGATCACTCGATCGGCGTGCCTGAATACCACGTCCATGTCGTGCTCGGTGAACAGTACCCCGATGTTCGACTTGCGCGCCATCCCGGTGACGAGCTGCATCAGCTCGCTGCGCTCCGCGGGCGCCATGCCGGCGGTCGGCTCGTCCATGAGCAGCACCCGCGGCCGGCCGGCGAGCGCGACGGCCAGCTCGACGCGCTTGAGGTCGCCGTAGGCGAGCACCGCGCAGGGCCGCCGCGCCTGCTCGCGCATGCCGACTTGCGCAAGCAGATCGTCGGCTTCCTCGCGGTACGCGCGGCTCGCCGCCGAGAAGAGCGAACCGAGGCGCCGGTGATGGGAGAGCAGCGCCATCTGCACGTTCTCGCGCACCGTCATCGAGCCGAAGGTGGCGGCGATCTGGAAGGTGCGGCCGACCCCGAGGCGCCAGATCCGGTGGGCCCTGAGGCCCGCGAGGCTGCGGCCCTCGAGCTCGACCGCGCCTGCGTCGGGCTCGACCTGGCCGTTCAGGATGTTGAAGCAGGTGCTCTTGCCGGCGCCGTTGGGACCGATCATCGCCAGCGACTCGCCAGCGGCCAGCGTGAACGAGACATCGGCCAGCGCCTGGACCGCGCCGTAGGCCTTGCTCAGATTGCGCACCGTGAGCAGGCTCACGCGTCGTCCCCGCGGCGCGCGAAGCGCTGGCGCGCGAACCCGGCTACGCCCTGCGGAAACGCCAGCACCAGCGCGAGGATCACCGCTCCGATCACGGCGTGCCAGTAATTGACCGTGCGCGCCAGCGTATCCTCGAGCCACGTGAAGAGCGCCGCGCCCCAGATCGGGCCGGTGAGCGTGTGCAGCCCGCCGAGCAGCACCATGACCAGGCCGTCGACCGAGCGGGGCACCGCCAGCGTCTCGGGCGAGATCGATCCCTTTGCGAACGCGAACAGCGCGCCGCCGAGGCCGGCGAACCAGCCGGCCAGGGTGAAAGCCGCCCATTGCAGGGCGCGCACGTCGATGCCGATCGCCGCGGCGCGCAGGGCCGAGTCGCGCGCCGCGCGCAGCGCGTAGCCGAACGGCGAGTACAGGATCCGCCACAGCAGCGCGATTCCCGCGCTGCACGTCGCGAGCGTGAGGTAGTAGTAGGCGCTCTGCGAGGACAGCCAGCGTGCCGGCCACACCCCGATCAGCCCGTTCGAGCCGCCGGTGAGCGCGTCCCACTGGAACACGATCGACCAGGCGATCTGCGCGAACGCGAGCGTGAGCATCGCCAGGTATACGCCCGAGAGGCGCACGCAGAACCAGCCGAAGAGGAGGGCGCCGAGCGCGCCGCAGAACGGCGCGAGCAGCAGCGCAAGCTCCATTGGTGCGTGCGCTTTCAGCAGCAGCAGCCCGGCGCCGTAGGCGCCGAGGCCGAAGTAGGCGGCGTGTCCGAAGGAGTGCAACCCGCCGGGCCCCGCGATGAAGTGCAGGCTCACGGCGAACAGTGCGAACACCAGGATGTCTGTGAGCAGCACGAGCGTGTAGCCGGTCGAGAGCGTGGGCACGAGCGCCAGCGCGGCCACGAGCGCGGCAAGCGCGTACAGCGCCCTGCGTGAGGGCACCGGCAAGCGCGGCTCGAGCACAGCTGGGCCGCGCGCCGGCGCGGCGGCGCGGCCCAACAGGCCCCAGGGGCGCAGCACCAGCACCACCGCCATGACGAGGAATTCGATGACCAGGGTCAGCTTGGAGAGCGAGAACACCGTGCCGAACACGGTGACCTGCCCGAAGCCGATGCAAAGCGCCTTGATTTCGGAGATGAGCAGCGCGGCGAGAAAGGCCCCGGGGATCGAGCCGAGCCCGCCGACGACCACCACGACGAACGCGTCCGCGATCACCGAGAGGGCGACGGAGAGGCTCGCAGGCTCGCGCGGGATCTCGATCGCGCCCCCGAAGCCCGCGAGGAAGGCGCCGAGCGCGAACACGCCGGTGAACAGCCATTTGTGGTTCACGCCGAGCGCCCCGGCCATCTCGCGGTCCTCGGTGGCCGCGCGCACGAGCGTTCCCCAACGGGTGCGCGTCAGCAGCAGCCACAGCGCCAGCAGCACGAGCGGCCCGAAAGCGATCAGGAACAGGTCGTATTGCGGAAACTCGCGGCCGAGGATCGTCACCGCGCCGGCGAGCCCAGGCGCGCGCGGCCCGAGAATGTCCTCCGGTCCCCAGGCCCAGAGCGCGAAATCGCCGATGATCAGCACCAGCGCGAAGGTCGCGAGCAGCTGCATCAGGTCCGGCGCCGCGTAGGTTCTGCGCAGCACCAGGATCTCGATCGCTGCGCCCGCGACCCCGACGAACGCTGCGGCGAGCAGCACGCTCGCCCAGAAGCCGAGCGCGCCGCCGCCGAGCCGCGCAATGAGCGTCACGGCGCAGTACATGCCCAGCATGTAGAGCGAGCCGTGCGCGAAGTTGATGGTGCGCGTGACCCCGAAGATCAGCGACAGCCCTGCGGCGACCAGGAACAGCGAGTTGGCGCTCGCCAGTCCGTTCAGGAGCTGCAGGAAGGCGGCCGAGGCGGACAAGTGCGGGCCGGGCGGCGGGAAGGGATCCGCTGCGGCGCGCGCTGCGGGCGCGCCGCGGAGCTGCGCGGTGTCATTGCTTGCGCAGCAGGCGGGCTTCCGCGGGTGAGGGCAGGTAGTCGGCGCCGTCGGCGAAATGCCAGTTCACCATCACGCCCTTGCCGTCCTTCTTGGCGAGCTGGCCGACGTAGGCCCCCATCGTCGACTGGTGATCGACCGCCCGGTACACGATCGGGCCGAACGGTGTCTGCACCTCGAGCCCCTCGAGCGCCGCGATCAGCCTGGCGCTGTCCGTGGAGCCCGCCTTGCGGATCGCGTCGGCAACCGTGTGCAGGGCCGAGTAGCCGACCACCGAGCCGACCCGCGGGTAATCGTGCCAGCGCTTCTCGTAGGCCTTGAGGAACTTCTCGTGCTCGGGCGTGCGGATCTGATTCCACGGATAGCCGGTGACCCACCACCCGACCGGCGTCTCGTCGCCGAGCGGGTCGAGATACTCGGGCTCGCCGCCGAGCAGGTCGAAGACCGCCCGCCCTTTGAACAGCCCGCGGAGGTTGCCCGCGCGCACGAACTTCTGCAGGTCGGTGGCGAACAGCGCCGAGAAGATCGCGTCCGGCTTCGCCTCCGCGAGCGCCTGCACGACCGAGCCGGCGTCGATCTTGCCGAGCGGCGGCGCCTGCTCGGCGACGAACTCCACGTCCGGCTGCGCTTTCTTCAGCAACTTCTTGAACGACTCGGCGGCCGACTGGCCGTATTCGTAGTTCGGATAGACGAGCGCCCAGCGCTTCTTGTGCAGCTTGGCCGCCTCCGGCACCAGCATCGCCACCTGCGTATAGGTCGACGGGCGCAGGCGGAACGTGTACGCATTGCCGTCCTGCCACACCAGCTTGTCGGTGAGCGGCTCGGCGGCCACGAACACGATCTTTCTGCGGGCGGCGAGGTCGGACACGGCGAGGCCGATGTTCGAGGCGAATTCGCCCATCAGCACGGCGACGTGATCGCGCGCGATGAGCTCCTCGGCGACGCGCACCGCGGAGCCCGGATCGCCGCCGTCGTCGCGCGAAACGACCTCGAGCTTGCGCCCCAGCACGCCGCCGCTGCGGTTGATCTCCTCCAGCGCGAGCTGCCAGCCTTTCTTGTACGGTTCCAGAAAGGCCGGGAACACCTTGTAGCTGTTCAGCTCGCCGACCTTGATCGGCTGGGCGTGCGCGCTGCCGAGCGCGAGCGCCGCGAGCGCCAGCGCCGCTGTCAGTTGCCTGAACTTCATCGGGGTCTCCAGTGGATGTGCGGCTGCGGCCGAGATGTTAGCGCAATCCGCCGTTCCCCCGCGCTCTCGCCTAGGCTGCGAGTCGCACCGGACGCAGCTTGAGCCGGCGCAGGCACCGGTCGATCCACTGCGCGGTGAGCTTTTCCTGCATGCCGTTTTGCCGCAGCCGCTGGTCGAGCACGCCGAAGTCGACGCGGTCGAGCGGCTGATCCTGGTTGAAGCACGAGAACACGTAGGTCGTGTCGCCGGTGACCGGATCGACGTGCGTCTGCAGGCACTGCGCGCAGACTTCCTTCATCATGCATTGCATCGACGAGTTGATCGAGCCGATGCCCAGGTGGTCTGCCTTGAGGTACGGCTTGAGCACCTTGTGGCGGGCGCGCTTCACCGCCGCCATCATGCGGTCCGAGCCGATCGCCACCAGCCGGTCGCAGGCGCCGAACGGAATCGGCTGCTCGCCCAGCTCGCCGCTCGCGTAGGCGCGCATCGCCTCGACGATGTTGCCGACCAAGGTTCGATCCTGCGGGCGACCGGGCTTGAAGCCGGGCGCTTCGTCGCTGCACCAGATGACGGCGTCCGCCGCCTTTTCGATCTCCTCGACCTTGTAGCGGTCGTCGAGCTTGCGGTAGCCGGCGAAGTACAGCACGCGCGAGCCCGCGGCCCGCAGCGCCTGGCCGATCGAGAACAGCACCGCGTTGCCCAGCCCGCCGCCCGCGAGCGCGACCGTCTCGCCGCGCGGGATCTCGGTCGGCGTGCCGGTGGGGCCCATCAGGACCACCGGCTCGCCGGGCCTGAGATGCGCACACAGGTCCGAGGAGCCTCCCATCTCCAGGATGATGGCCGAGAGCAGTCCCTGCTCCTTGTCCACCCACGCGCCGGTGAGCGCCAGACCCTCCATCGCGAGCGTGGTGCCGTCGACCTTGGCGGCGAGCGTCTCGAAATTCTGCAGCCGGTAGAACTGGCCGGGCTCGAAGCGGCGCGCGGCGAGCGGCGCGCGCACGACCACCTCGACGATGGTCGGCGTCAGCCGCCGCACCTCGTGCACGACCGCGCGCAGCTCGCGATTGAGGAGCGCGAAGAACGCGGCGTCGTCCGCCGCGAACGCCGGCTTCACTCTGGCGAGCACTGCGCTCACCAGCGGATAGCCCTGCTTTGCCCCGCCCATCGCCTTCACCACGTTGCCGAAGTAGGAGGGGTGCAGATCGCCGAAGTAGCTCGCGAAGCGCCCGTCGGCGCTGCGCCACATGAGCACGTCGGCACGCGCGGGCTTGGAGATCGCGCGCTCGGGCTTCACCGGGCGGCCCTCGGCGTCGCAGGCCTGGAAGTATTTCCCGTCGAGGCGGAAGTGCTCCGGGTCTTCCCGGCCGAGCACCGTGTTCGGCTGCGTGCCGGCCGCGACCAGCACCGAGCGCGCGGCGAGCTGCACCTCGCTGCCGCCCTGCTGCGCGAAGCGCACCGCGCAGGCGTGGCCGTGCTTGTCGACCTCGACGCGCACCGGGGAGAGGCCCTCCGCGAAGGCGATGCCTTCCTCGAGCGCCTTTTCGACCTCCTCGTGATTGAGCGTGTAGGAAGGCGAATCCACCAGCCGCCTGCGGTAGGCGATCGTGACTCCGCCCCAGCCGTTCAGCAGCTCGACGAGGCGCGGCGCGCGCCGCTCGGCGGCCGCCTGAGCGCGCTCGGCGCGGATCGCGCGCGCGTGCCCGAGGAGCTCGTCGGCGATCTCGGCTTCCTCGGGATTCCAGGGGGCGCGCACCGCCGCTTCGCCGCGCTCGGTGCACAGCTGCTCGTAGCGCGCGAGGAGCTTCTCCACCTGCACCACGTAGTAGGCGAGCGACTCGGTGGCGGTGTCGATCGCGGTCAGGCCGCCGCCGATCACCACCACCGGCAGGCGGATCTGCAGGTTGGCGATCGAGTCGCGGCGCGCCGCGCCGGTGAGCTGCAGCGCCATGAGAAAGTCGGAGGCCGCGCGCACGCCGCGCGCCAGGCCGTTCGGGACGTCGAGCAGCGTCGGACGGCCCGCGCCGGCCGCGAGCACGAGGTGGTCGAAGCCCATCGCGAGCGCGCCCTCGGCGCTGAGCGTTCCGCCGAAGCGCACGCCGCCGAACATGGCGAAGCGGCCGCGCCGCTCGAGCAGCAGCCGGATGATCTTGAGGAAGTTCTTGTCCCAGCGCACCGTAATGCCGTATTCGGCGACCCCGCCGAAGCCCGCCATCACGCGCTCGTCGAGCGCCTCGTAGATCTCGCGCACGTCGCGGATCGGACGGAAGGGCTGCCGGTTGCCGAACGCGTCGACGCCCGAGAGCGCGGGATCGAGCGGCTCGATCTTCAGGCCGTCGATCCCGATCACCGTGTGGCCGTCATTCAGCAGATGGTGGGCGAC
>JAKALD010000094.1 GCA_021813275.1 Pseudomonadota bacterium
GAGCAGCTTGTACTGCTCGGCGACAAGCGCATGCGCCTCCGAGGCGACCGCCGCGAGCACCTCGCCCGGGCTGCGGCCGTCGGGGCCGGGCTCGGGCACGCCGAGCTTGATCTGCTCCTTCAGGCCCGCGACGCGGATCTCGAAGAACTCGTCGAGGTTCGACGAGACGATCGTCAGGAAGCGCAGCCGCTCGAGCAGCGGCACCGCATCGTCCGCCGCCTGCGAGAGCACGCGGCGGTTGAACGCCAGGATGCCGAGCTCGCGGTTGAGGAAGTGCGCGGCGGGCAGGGTTTTTTTCATCCGGGGCCGCAGGGCGCGGTCTGCCGTATCGATAGTGTAACTCCGCAGCATGACGGATACGTGGCACGCTGCTGATCGCGATGCCGGCATCACAATGCGCGGCCGGGGCGCGTCGCGCCGAACGTTGCCCGGCCCGGCGGGCGGCGCTAAGCTGCCGGCCATGGCGCGCCACGACACGCTGGCCGCGGTCGACCTCGGCTCGAACAGCTTTCACCTGCAGATCGGGCGCGTGGTCGACGGGCAGATCTATCCGCTCGACGCGCTGCGCGAGGTGGTGCGGCTCGGCGCCGGGCTCACCGCCGAGAAGCGCATCGACCGCGCCACGCAGGCGCGCGCGCTGGAGGCCCTCAAGCGCTTCGGCGAGCGGCTGCGGGGATTCCCGCGCGCGGCGGTGCGCGCGGTCGGGACCAACGCGCTGCGCGTCGCGAAGAACACGCCGCAGTTCCTCAAGGAGGCGCGCGAGGCGCTCGGCTTCCCGATCGAGGTGATCGCGGGCCGCGAGGAAGCGCGCCTGATCTACGTCGGCGTCGCGCATTCGCTGCCGCCGGCGGAGCACCCGCGGCTGGTGGTCGACATCGGCGGCGGCTCGACCGAGGTCATCGTCGGCACCGCGCTCGAGCCGCAGCTCACCGAGAGCCTGTACATGGGCTGCGTGAGCTACAGCCTCAAGTATTTCCCGGACGGGCGCATCGAGAAGCCGCGCATGAAGCGCGCCGAGCTCGCCGCACGCCAGGAGCTGGAAGGCGTCGCGCGCGCCTACCACGCGGCGGGCTGGCAGGAGGCGGTCGGCTCCTCCGGCACCGCGCGCTCGCTCGAGAGCATCCTGCGCGAGAACGGCTTCGCCGACGAGGGGCTCACGCGCGACGGGCTGGACCGGCTGCGCAGCCTGCTCGTCAAGCACGAACGCGCCGATCCGGACCGCATCGCCGGACTGCGCGCCAATCGCGCGCCGGTGCTGCCGGGCGGGCTCGCGATCATGATCGCGGCCTTCGACGAGCTCGGCATCGAGTCGATGACGGTGTCGGAGGGCGCATTGCGCCATGGTGTGCTCTACGACCTGCTCGGCCGGGTGCAGCACCGCGACATGCGCGAGGCGACGGTCGCGCAGCTCATGCGCCGCTACCACGTCGACGCGGCGCAGGCCGAGCGCGTGCGCGCGCTCGCCACGTCGCTGTACGACGCGCTCGCGGCGCGCGGCGGCCGCGAGGCGGAGTCGCGCGAGGACGACCCGGAGCGCACGCTGCTCGGCTGGGCCGCGCGGCTCGCCGAGGTCGGGCTCTCCATCGCGCACGCCGATTACCACAAGCACTCGGCCTACGTGCTGTCCAACGCCGACATGCCCGGCTTCTCGCGCATGGAGCAGCAGCGCATCGCGCGCATCGTGCTCGCGCATCGCGGCAAGCTGAGCAAGGTCCAGGACGCGGGGCTGGAAGGCGGCGACTGGACACTGGTATTCGCGCTGCGCCTGGCCGCGCTCGTGCTGCGCAGCCGCTCCGACGTGAAGCTCCCGCTGCTGCGCGTGGCGAGCGATCCGGGCGGTTTCGCGCTCGAGCTGCCGCAATCGTGGCTCGAGGCCAATCCGCTGAGCGCGGATGCGCTCGAGTCGGAAACGGGCTACTGGAAGGCGGTCGGCATGAGGCTCGCGGTGAGCGGGCTGTCGGACAAGAAGGTAGCGCTGCTCGGCCGCGCGTAGTGCGGCCGGGCGGAGGCCGCGGGCATTGGGCAAATGCCGCCGACTGGGCTAGAATTCCGCCCCTTCAGGCGCGTAGCTCAGCTGGTTAGAGCACTACCTTGACATGGTAGGGGTCGTTGGTTCGAGTCCAATCGCGCCTACCAGCTGTTGAAGCGGCAGCGCCGCTGCCGCTCGAGACGCCGCGTGTTGCAGCGGATGCAGGGCGCCGCTCGACGCGCGGTTTGTTTTTGCGGGTATGCCGAACATCACCCTTCCCGACGGCTCGGTGAAGCGCTTCCCGGAGCCGGTCACGGTCGCCGAGATCGCGCAGTCGATCGGTGCCGGCCTCGCGCGCGCGGCGCTCGCCGGGCGCGTCGACGGCAGGCTGGTCGACGCCAGCTACCGCATCGGCTTCGACGCGAGCGTGGCGATCGTCACCGAGCGCGACCCCGAGGGGCTCGGGATCCTGCGTCACTCCACGGCGCACCTGCTCGCGCATGCGGTGAAGGAGCTCTTTCCCGAGGCGCAGGTGACGATCGGGCCGGTGATCGAGAACGGCTTTTACTACGATTTTTCCTTCAAGCGCGCATTCACTCCGGAGGACCTCGCCGCGATCGAGAAGCGCATGGCCGAGATCGCGAAGCGCGACCTGCCGGTGGTGCGCAAGGTGATGCCGCGCGAGGATGCGGTGCAGTTCTTCCGCGCGCAGGGCGAAGCCTACAAGGCGCAGATCGTCGACTCGATTCCGGTGGGCGAAGAGGTTTCGCTCTACGAGCAGGGCAACTTCGTCGACCTGTGCCGCGGGCCGCACGTGCCCTCCACCGGAAGGATCAAGGCGTTCAAGCTGACCCGCGTCGCGGGCGCGTACTGGCGCGGCGACTCGAAGAACGAGATGCTGCAGCGCATCTACGGGACCGCCTGGGCGAGGAAGGAAGACCTCGAGCGCTACCTGAAGATGCTCGAGGAGGCCGAGAAGCGCGACCACCGGCGCCTGGGCACGCAGCTCGATCTGTTCCACATGGAGGACGAGGCGCCGGGGCTCGTGTTCTGGCATCCGAAAGGCTGGATCCTGTGGCAGTGCGTCGAGCAGTACATGCGGCGCGTGTACCGCGACAACGGCTACCAGGAAGTGCGCGGGCCGCAGATCCTCGATGTGAGCCTGTGGAAGCGCACCGGCCACTGGGACAACTTCCGCGAGAACATGTTCTTCACCGAGTCCGAGAAGCGCGAGTACGCGGTGAAGCCGATGAACTGCCCCGGGCACATCCTCATCTTCAACAAGGGCCTGCGCAGCTACCGCGAGCTGCCGCTGCGCTACGGCGAGTTCGGCTCCTGTCACCGCAACGAGCCCTCGGGCGCGCTGCACGGCCTGATGCGCGTGCGCGGCTTTACGCAGGACGACGGCCACATCTTCTGCACCGAGGACCAGATCCTGGACGAATGCGTGGCCTACACGGCGCTGCTGCAGAAGGTCTATCGCGATTTCGGCTTCGCCGACATCGTCTACAAGGTGGCGACGCGGCCTGAGAAGCGCATCGGCGCGGATGCCGTCTGGGACAGGGCCGAGGAAGCCCTGATGGAGGCGCTGCGGCGCTCCGGCGTGACGTTCACGCTCTCCCCGGGCGAAGGCGCGTTCTACGGTCCGAAGATCGAGTATTCGCTGAAGGACGCGATCGGCCGCGTGTGGCAGTGCGGCACTATGCAGGTCGACTTCAGCATGCCCGGGCGGCTCGGGGCGGAATACGTCGGCGAGGACAACGCGCGACACACTCCCGTGATGCTGCACCGCGCGATCGTCGGCTCGATGGAGCGCTTCCTCGGGATCCTGATCGAGCACTACGGCGGCGCGTTCCCGCTGTGGCTCGCGCCCCAGCAGGTCGCGGTTCTGAGCATCTCGGAACACCAGGCGGAGTACGCGGCGCAGCTCGCCGCGCGGCTCCGCGGCGACGGCTGGCGCGCCGCAGCGGATTTGCGGAGCGAAAAAATTTCCTATAAAATTCGAGAACATAGCCTGCAAAAGTTGCCCTACCAAGCAGTGGTCGGCGACCGGGAGAAGCAGGCTGGGACGATGGCCGTGCGCACGCGCGGCGGCGAGGACCTCGGAGTCATGGACTACGATGCCTTCGCCGCTCGCCTCCGGAGCGAGGCGGGAGCGCTGGGCACGGCCTGATTTTTTTCGCGGGAACGGGATCCCGCCCGGCGAGCGCGGCCGCCGCAAAATGCCGCCCGTAGAGGAGATGCACTCATAGCACTCGAGAAAGCGCAGCGCATCAACGCGGAGATCACCGCGCCGGAGGTGCGCCTGGTGGCCGAGAACGGGGACCAGCTCGGGATCGTGCCGATCGCGGAGGCCCAGCGCCTGGCCGAGGAGCGCAGCGTGGATCTGGTGGAAATCGCGCCGCTCGCGCGGCCGCCGGTCTGCAAGCTGATGGACTACGGCAAGTTCCGCTACCGCGAGCAGAAGAAGGCCCACGAGGCCAAGCTCAAGCAGAAGCAGATCCAGGTCAAGGAGATCAAGTTCCGCCCCGGCACCGACGAGGGCGACTACAAGATCAAGCTCGGTAAGCTGATCCAATTCCTCGAAGAGGGCGACAAGTGCAAGGTGACGCTGCGCTTCCGCGGACGCGAGATGGCGCATCAGGAGTTCGGCGTGCGGCTGCTGCAGCGGGTGCGCGACGAGCTCGAGCCGTACGCGGTCGTCGAGCAGTTTCCGAAGCTCGAGGGGCGGCAGATGGTGATGGTGCTGGGGCCGAAGAAGAAGGTGGTGCCGGTGAAAGGCAAGAAGCCCGCCGCGCCCGAAGCGGCGAAGGCGGCGAAAGCGGCGCCGGCAGGTTGACAGTTTGAAGCGCCGGGCCGCGAAGAGCCGGCCGGCGCGCACAAGTGATGTCCGGGTTCGAAGCGCCCGCGCGGCGGGCCACCCGGCGTCAGGCTAAAAGAGAAGGAGTACGTTCATCATGCCCAAGGCGAAGAGCAAGAAGAGCGCGGCGAAGCGGTTCAAGGTCCGCTCCTCCGGCAGCATCAAGCGCTCGCAGGCGTACATGCGCCACATCCTGACCAAGAAGAGCACCAAGCGGAAGCGCCATCTGCGCGGCACCACGGAAGTGCACGACAGCAACAAGCGGCAGATCCGCGCGATGCTGCCGTATTCGGGTTGAGGAGAGCGACATGCCACGAGTGAAGCGAGGGACCACGGCGCGCGCGCGCCACAAGAAGGTGCTCGTCAAGGCGAAGGGGTACCGCGGCCGCCGCGGCAACGTCTATCGCATCGCCAAGAACGCGGTGATGAAGGCGGGGCAGTACGCCTACCGCGACCGCCGGCAGCGCAAGCGCGAGTTCCGCGCGCTGTGGATCGCCCGCATCAACGCGGCGGTGCGCGAGCTCGGCCTGACCTACAGCACGTTCATGGCGGGCCTCAAGCGCGCCAACATCGAGATCGACCGCAAGGTGCTGGCCGATCTCGCGGTGCTCGACAAGCCGGCGTTCGCCAGGATCGCGAGCCAGGCGAAGGCGAGCCTCGCCCACTGAACGCCGCGGATCTCTCAGGACGAAGCGGGGGCGCGGCCCTCGCTTCGCGTTTCCCGGGATGCAGGACGTCCAAGCCATCGTCGACCGCGCGCTCGCCGAGTTCGGCCGGGCGTCCGATCCCGCGGCGCTCGAGAACGCGAAGGCGCGCTATCTCGGCAAGAACGGCGAGCTGACCGCGGGGCTCAAGTCGCTCGCCGCGCTCGCGCCCGAGGCGCGCCGCAGCGCGGGCGCCGCGATCAACGCGGCCAAGCAGGCGATCGAGGACGCGCTCGAGGCGCGCCGCGCGGCGCTCGCGCACGAGCGCATGCAGGCGCGGCTCGCCCAAGAGGCCTTCGACGTCACGCTGCCCGGCCGCGGGCGCGGACGCGGCGGCGTGCACCCCGTGATCCGCACCTGGCAGAGGGTGGAGGCGCTGTTTCGCACCATCGGCTTCGACGTCGCCGACGGCCCGGAGATCGAGACCGACTGGTTCAACTTCACCGCGCTCAACCAGCCGGAGAACCATCCGGCGCGCTCGATGCACGACACCTTCTACGTCGAGGGGCACGACGCGGCGGGCATGCCGCTGCTGCTGCGCACGCACACCAGCCCGATGCAGGTGCGCTACGCGCGCATGCACTCCGCGCCGATCAAGGTGATCGCGCCGGGGCGTACCTACCGGGTCGACTCCGACGCCACGCACTCGCCGATGTTCCACCAGGTCGAAGGCCTGTGGATCGACGAGGACGTGAGCTTCGCCGACCTGAAGGGCGTCTACACCGACTTCCTGCACCGCTTCTTCGAGACGGAGGCGCTGGAAGTGCGCTTCCGGCCGTCGTTCTTTCCGTTCACCGAGCCCTCGGCCGAGATCGACATGCGCTTCGCGAGCGGTCCGCTCAAGGGCCGCTGGCTCGAGATCTCCGGCTCGGGCCAGGTGCACCCCAACGTCGTGCGCAACTTCGGCCTCGATCCCGAGCGCTACATCGGCTTCGCCTTCGGCTCGGGCCTCGAGCGCCTCACCATGCTGCGCTACGGGATCGACGACCTGAGGCTGTTCTTCGACGGCGATCTCAGGTTCCTGAGCCAGTTCGCCTGAGGACGCGGCCATGCAGATCCCGGAAAGCTGGCTGCGCGCCTTCGTCGATCCCGCGCTCTCGACCGAGGAGCTCGCCCACCTGCTCACCATGTCGGGGCTGGAAGTCGAGAGCTGCGCCCCGGTCGCCGCGCCGTTCTCGGGGGTCGTGGTGGCGCGGGTGCTCTCGGTCGAGCGGCATCCGGACGCCGACAAGCTGAGCGTGTGCCGCGTGGACGCCGGCGGCGCGCCGCTGCAAATCGTGTGCGGCGCGCCCAACGTGCGCGCGGGAATGAAGGCGCCGCTCGCGCGCGTCGGCGCGAAGCTGCCGGGCATCGAGATCAGGGCCGCGAAGCTGCGCGGCGTCGACAGTCAGGGCATGCTGTGCTCGGCGCGCGAGCTGGGCCTGTCGGAGGACCACTCCGGGCTGCTCGAGATCGACCCCGCGGCGCCGGTGGGCGGCGACGTGCGCGCGCTGCTCGAGCTCGACGACCAGGTGCTCACGCTGAAGCTCACGCCGAACCGCGCCGACTGCCTGTCGGTGCTCGGGGTGGCGCGCGAGGTCGCCGCGCTCACCGGCGCGAGGCTCGCCGGGCACGAGGCGCCGGCGGTCGCGGCGGCGAGCGACGCGCGCCACCCGGTGCGCATCACCCATCCCGGCTGCGGGCGCTTCGCGGGACGCGTCATCCGCGGCGTCGATGCCGCCGCCCCGACCCCCGAGTGGATGAAGCGGCGCCTGGAGCGCGCCGGCCAGCGCAGCATCTCGGCGCTGGTCGACGTCACCAACTACGTGATGCTCGAGCTCGGCCGGCCGCTGCACGTCTACGACCTGGACAAGCTGCGCGGCCCGATCGACGTGCGCTGGGGCCGCAAGGGCGAGCGGGTCCTGCTGCTCAACGAGCAGGAGGTCGAGGTCGACGAGTCGGTGCTGTGCATCACCGACGACTCGGGCGTGATCGGGCTGGCGGGCATCATGGGCGGGGACTCGACCAAGGCCGATTCCGCGACGCGCAACGTCTTCCTCGAGTCCGCGTTCTTCTTTCCCGAGGCGGTCGCGGGCCGGGCGCGGCGCTACAACTTCACGAGCGACGCTTCGCACCGCTTCGAGCGCGGCGTGGACTTCGACAACAACGTGGCCGGCATCGAGCGCGCCACCCGCCTTATCCTCGAGATCTGCGGCGGCGCGCCCGGGCCGACCGAGGACCTGGTCGCGCGGCTGCCCGAGCGCCGGCCCGTGCGCATGCGCGTCGCGCGCGCGCAGAAGGTGATCGGGGTCGCGATCGCGGCCGAGGAGATGGCGGCCGTGTTCACGCGCCTCGCGCTGCCGTTCGAGTGGGAAGGCGAGACGTTCGTGGTCACGCCGCCGTCCTACCGGTTCGACCTCGAGATCGAGGAAGACCTGATCGAGGAAGTGGCGCGCGTGCACGGCTTCGAGAAGATCCCGGCGCATCCGCCGCGCGCGCCGGCCCGCATGAGCGCGGTGCCCGAGGCGCGGCGCTCGCTGCACGCGGTGCGCGAGCGGCTCGCCGCGTGCGACTACCAGGAAGTGGTCAACTTCAGCTTCGTCGAGCCGCAATGGGAGGCGGACTTCGCCGGCGAGGCGCAGCCGATCCGGCTGCTCAACCCGATCGCGAGCCAGCTTTCGGTGATGCGCAGCTCGCTGATCGGCTCGCTCGTGGCCAACCTGCGCTACAACGCCGCGCGCAAGCAGCCGCGGATCCGCGCGTTCGAGGTGGGCCGCGTGTTCCTGCGCGACCCGGCCGAGAAGGACGGGCCGCTCGCCGTCGCGGGCATTCGCCAGCCGCTGCGCGTGGCGGCCGCCGCGTACGGAGCGGCGCTCGACGAGCAGTGGGGAAGCGCGCCGCGCCCGGTCGATTTCTTCGACGTGAAATCCGACCTCGAGGCGCTGCTCTGGCCGCGCGTGCCGCGCTTCGAGGCGGCCGCGCACCCGGCGCTTCATCCCGGGCGCTCGGCGCGGGTGCTGCTCGACGGGGAGCCGGCAGGCTGGGTCGGCGAGCTGCACCCGGCCTGGCAGCAGAAGTACGAGCTCGCGCAGCCGGTGGCCCTGTTCGAGCTGGAAGCGGCGAGCCTGGAGGTCGCGCCCCTGCCGAGGCCGTCGGAGCCGTCGAAGTTCCCGCCCGTCGTGCGCGACATCGCGCTCCTGGTGGATGCCGGGATCCCCGTTCAGGCGCTTCTGGACGCGATCGGGGCCCAAAAGCCCGCGATCGTGCGGGATGTCACGCTCTTCGATCTGTACCAGGGCAAGAACCTCCCAGAGGGGAGAAAAAGCCTTGCTTTTCGGGTAGTTATGCAACATACTGCGCGCACCCTCACGGATGCCGAGGCGGATGCAGCCCGCGACGCTCTGGTCGAGCTGCTGGCGCGCAGATTCTCGGCAACTCTACGTTCCTAAAGAGAAAAGGGAGCCGAACCGATGACTTTGACCAAGGCTGAGCTGGCCGACCTGCTGTTCGAGAAGGTCGGGCTGAACAAGCGTGAGGCCAAGGACATGGTCGAGGCGTTCTTCGAGGAGATCCGGGGCGCGCTCGAGCGCGGCGAGAGCGTCAAGCTGTCGGGCTTCGGCAACTTCCAGCTGCGCGACAAGCCGCAGCGCCCGGGCCGCAACCCGAAGACCGGCGAGGAAATCCCGATCAGCGCCCGCCGCGTGGTGACCTTCCACGCCAGCCAGAAGCTGAAGGCCATGGTCGAAAAGTCGCACCATGGAGCCGAATCACAAGAAAGCTGAGCTGCCGCCGATCCCGGCGAAGCGCTACTTCACCATCGGTGAGGTGAGCGAGCTGTGCGGCGTCAAGCCGCACGTGCTGCGCTATTGGGAGCAGGAATTCACGCAGCTCAAGCCCGTGAAGCGCCGCGGCAACCGGCGCTACTACCAGCACCACGAGGTGCTGCTCATCCGCCGCATCCGCGAGCTGCTCTACGAAGAGGGCTTCACGATCAGCGGCGCGCGCCACCGGCTCGACAACTTCTTCTCCTCCGAGGAGAAGGGCGAGGCGCCGCGCGCCGGCCGGACGGCAGGCGGCGTCGATCTCGCGCAGCTCAGGCAGGAGCTGCAAGAGCTGCTCGAAGCGCTGAACGCCTGAGCGGGGTGCCGCGCGCGGAGCGGTTGCTATAATGCCGGCATCGGGGCGTAGCGCAGCCTGGTAGCGTACCTGCATGGGGTGCAGGTGGTCGCGAGTTCAAATCTCGCCGCCCCGACCACATTTCAACGGGTTGGTCGAGCCCGGGGCACCCGCTGTCCCATATAGGGGGCTTCCTCCAACACGTGCCAGCGCCAACGCCGCCGGGTACTGCGCACCGTGTCCTCGGACGCGCTACCGTCATGCGACGCCGATCCTGGCAAGCGCGAGCGCGAGTGCCCGGTCGTCCGACTCGATGTGGCGAAACAGCCATCCCTCGAAGAAGTGCATGGCAAGCACTATGCCTTTCCTTCCCGAAGGCACGGAAAGCCTCAGCAACGCTTCGATCAGCTTGCGGTGCGCCTCTTTGTGTCGCTCCGAGTCCGGATATTGGCGTTCGTCCATCAGGGCTTCCTCGGTCGCGAAGCGTGTCCGCGCGAACGACGCTATCTGATCCGAGAGAAGCGCCAGCTTGTCGCCTTCCTCTCCTGCCTTGAGCGCCCTTCCGAGATCGTTGATGAGCTCTGCCAAGCGCTTGTGCTGCGCGTCCATGACGGCGATGCCCGCGTTATGCACGTCGGACCATTCGAGCAATGGCGCGTATGCATCGCCCGCGGCAATGGCGCTCGGCTCGGCGAGGTAATAGCGATTCTTCCCCGAGCGCCTGGAGGTGTGCATCGCGGAGTCGGCCTGAAGATAAAGGCTGTCCGGGTCGTCCGCGTTGTCGGGCCATGTGGCAACGCCGACGCTGACGTCGAGTGCGACAGGGTTGTCCTGAATGTTCATCGGCGCAGCCAACTCCTTGATCAAGCGGTTGGCGATGAGCGCAGCGTTTTCGCGCCTGCCCAGCCCCGGGGCAATCACTCCAAATTCGTCGCCGCCTACGCGCGCAACCGTGTCGCCCTCGCGCACGGCCGCAGTCAACCGTGCGGCAGCGATCTTGAGCAGCTCGTCTCCTGCCTCGTGACCCAGCGCGTCGTGGATCCGCCTGAACCCATCGAGCTGCGCGAGCAGCACGCCGAAAATCGCGCCCTGTCTGCGCGCCTGCAGGAGAGTCAGGCGCAGATGGTCCAAGAATAACGCCCGATTGGCGATGCCAGTCAGGGGATCACGGAGCGCTGAGGTCTGCGACACCATCGCGGTCTGGCGCCGCTCGCTGACATCCACCACGCTCATGACGAGCGCTTCGTCGGACTGGCGACCTGCCAGAACCAGGTTCGCCTCGGCCTCGAGCTCTGAACCGTCGGGCGGGCGTGCCTGAAAGTGAACGTGCACCCGCGCAGGGGCATTGGCGGCCGACACGAGGGCGCCGGCAAGCCTTTCACGCTCCGCCGGAGCTGCCAGACCCTCAATCGCCATTCCGATGAGCGCGTATCCGCGCCCGAACAGTTCAGTGAACGGAGTGTTCGCGTGCGCAATTGCCCCGCGCTCCAGGATGCACGCGGGGAGAAGACCCCTCTCGAATACCGCTTCGGCTATGAGCTCGTTGGGTTGTCTGAAGAGCGTCGAGGTCATTGGTCTTGCCGTTGCCAAATATGAGTCGGGCGGCCGCCGCAGCGCCGTTGCCCCCGAACCCCTGGCGCGGCGTGCGTAGGGGCGTGACGAGTGGCCATGCGTACAGTCAAGGGGCCCCTCTCCCGAGCTCCGGACGCCAGGTTCACGTTAGAAGCGGCTGCTCGTTGTGACTTGACGCAGGTCAAAGTTCTTGCCGCGTCGCGTGACGAAGAGCTCACCTTCCTGGCAAGGCTGGAGGTGATCGCGAGTTCCGAGGCCGGCGGATGGATACTCATTCGTGATGCCGTGGCCGCGACGATCGGCCGCCGCGCGGGTAGCGCGAGATTCCGTTCTCTGATTGCGCAGCGTCAAGACGCGAGCGAAAAACCGCAGCATGGCTTCGCATGATGGTTGAGCGAGGCTCGTTCGACCGTCCTGTCGCGCAGCGTGCCGCCGGGACGCCGGGCTGTGACGCGGTCGTGCGCTGAGACGCGACATGCGCGGGACTCGCGAACGAGCTGCGCTCGCCGCTGCAAAGGGCCTTTCGATTGTCGAGGGTTGCCACATCGGGCGCGGCACCGACGCGTGAGCAGCGCGCGGCGCTCGCTCGAAGGAGGGCGCCATGACCAGTTCGATCGTGAAATCGGCAAGTGTTCTCGGCTTGTGCATCGCGTTCGGGGTCGCGCCCGGCTCGCTTGCGCAGATCAGGCGGGCGAACCAGGCGATAGTGAACGGCATCGAGATGGATTTGGGCGTCATGCCGGCGCAGGCGATCCGCGAGCTGCCGGGCGCCGGTCGGGTGGAGCACGCGACGCATCGCGGCGCACCGAGGGACGCCGCGGTCTACCACGTGAACTTGTCGCTGTTCGACAGCGCGACGCACGCGGGCGGCTAACGCTCGAGCTTGCGCTCCAGCTGCTCGCGCCGGAACGCGAGGAACTCGTCGAAGGAGATGCGCCCGTCGCCGTCGGTGTCGACGCGCTCGAACACGCGCGCCAGGAACGGAAAGCGGGCGCGCACCTCGCGCCGCGACAGGTAGCCGTCGCCGTCCGTATCCGCGGAGCGGAACTGCTTTTCGGCTTCGCGCCGCAGGCGTCGCATCCGCTCGCCGGCCGGCGCCGGTGACTCCGCCGCTGCGTTCGCCCGCGCGCTCTCGGCCGCGGGTGGCGAGGGCGCGGTCGCGGGGGCGCGCTGCGGCGCGCGCAATGCGGGAGCGGGCTGAGCGGGTGCCGCGGCTTGCGCCGAAATCGGCCCCTGCGCGGGCCGCGCGACCACGGCCTGCTCGTGTTGGAGCGCGCGCTCCTGCGCGGCTCGGTGCTTGTGCCAGAACCC
>JAKALD010000358.1 GCA_021813275.1 Pseudomonadota bacterium
TGCGCCAGATCGTGCGCCCGGATCCGGTGCAGCGCGCGTGGCGGGCTTTCTGCCGCAAGCTCGGCTCGCGCGGCTTCGCGCGCGGGCCGCACGAGGGGCCGCGCGATTTTTCGGAGCGTGCCGCCGCCGGTCTGCCCGCCGCGAGCGCGGCGATCCGGCGCATCGGCGCGCTCTACATCGAGCTGCGCTACGGCAGGGCGCGCGGCGGCGCGGGCCCCGGCGCCGCGCGCGTCGACGAGCTCAAGCGCCTGGTGCGGGAATTCCGCCCGTCATGATCCGCCGCGCGCTGCTGCTCGCGGCCTGTGTCCTGTGCGGCGCGGCGGCGGCGCACCCGCCCGCAAGGCAGGCCTCGTATGCCGATCGCCCCGAAGTGCGCGCCTTCATCGGCCGGATGGTCGAGCGGTACGGATTCGGTGCCGAGGCGCTGCGCAAAGTGTTCGCGAGCGCGCGCTTCGCTCCGGGGGTGCTGCGCGCGATGCGGCCGCCCCCCCGAGAGCGGCCGTCCTGGGAGGCGTACCGCGCCAGGTTCGTCGGCGCGCGGCGCATCGACGAGGGGCTCGAGTTCTGGCGCGCGAACCGCTCCACGCTCGCGCGCGCCGCGCGGGTCTACGGAGTGCCCGCGGAGGTGATCGTCGCGATCATCGGGGTCGAGAGCCACTATGGCCGGAGCACCGGGCGCTGGCGGGTGCTCGACGCGCTCAGCACGCTCGCCTTCGACGAGGCGCCGCGCGCGGCTTACTTCCGCGGCGAGCTGGAGAGCTATCTGCTGTTCGCGCGCGAGGCCGGCCTCGACGTGCTCGCGGTGCGCGGCTCGCCGGCCGGGGCGATCGGCCTGCCGCAGTTCATGCCGCGCACCTACCGCGAGTACGCCGTGGACTTCGACGGCGACGGCAGAGCGGACCTGCTCGATGACGCGGCGGACGCGATCGGCAGCGTCGCCAACTTCCTGCAGGCGCACGGCTGGCGCCGCCACGAGCCGGCGGACCTGGACGCGAGCGTGAGCGGCGCCGCGTACCGGGCGTACGCGGACGGCGGCGTGCAGCCGCGCTACACGCTCGCGCAGCTCGCGCGGGCGGGCGTCGCGTTCCGCGATCCCGGCCTGCCCGAGGACACGCGCGCGGCGCTGCTCGAGCTCGGCACCCCCGACGAGCCGAGCGAGTACCGGCTGGGGCTGCACAATTTCTACGTGCTCACGCGCTACAACCGCAGCGCGTTCTACGCGGCCGCGGTGAGCGACCTCGCCAAGGCGCTGCGCGCCGCCGGCGGCTCCCGAGCGGACGGCGCGCGCGCTAGAGCAGCACGTCCCTGGACACGCCGTGCCGCTGCAGGATTGCGCGCAGCCGCTCGAGCGCCTCGACCTGGATCTGCCGCACCCGCTCGCGCGTGAGGCCGAGCTCCTCGGCGAGCGTCTCGAGCGTCACCGCGTCGCAGCCGGCGAGCCCGTAGCGGCGCTCGATCACGCGGCGCTGCTTCTCGGGGAGCTGCGCCAGCCACTCCTGCACCAGCGCCTCGATCTCGTGGCCCGCGATCGCAACCTCGGGCGGCAGCGCGTCCTCCGCCGCGATCGACTCGCCCACCGAGAGCAGCGGGTCGACCCCGAGCGGCGCGTCGAGCGAGGCGGTGTGCTCGCCGAGCGACAGAACGCGGCGCACCTCCTCGATCGGCTTGCCCACGAGGTGCGCGATGTCCTCGTGGCTCACCGCGCGGTCGCGCCCGGCCTCGAGCAGCCGCCTTGCGCGCAGCATGCCGTTCAGCTCCTTCACCACGTGCACCGGCAGCCGGATGGTGCGCGACTGGCTCATGAGCGCGCGCTCAACGTTCTGGCGGATCCACCAGGTCGCGTAAGTCGAGAAGCGGAAGCCGCGCTCGGCGTCGAATTTCTCGATGGCGTGCATCAGGCCGAGATTGCCTTCCTCGATCAGGTCGTCGAGCGGCACGCCGCGGTGCAAGTAGTGCTTGGCGATGTTCACCACCAGCCGCAGGTTGTGCTCGATCATTCTCTGCCGCGCGTCGAAGTCGCCGCGCTGCGCGGCGCGCGCGAGCGCGCGCTCTTCCGGCGGCGAAAGCAGCGGCTTGGCGCTGATCTCGCGCAGGTACAGCTGGGTCAGGTCCGAGAGCAGGTCCGCGTCGCCGGCGCCGCGCGGCGCGGCCTGCTCGGCGTCATCCGGCGCGACCGGGGGCGCGCCCTCGTCTCCGCCGGACGGCAGTTCTTCGCGCTCGTCGCTCATCAGCGCCCGCTGGCGGGCAGGTACTTGAGGGGGTCGACGGGCTTGCCCGACTTGCGGATCTCGAAATGCAGCATCGGGCTGTCGGCCTCGGTGTCCCCGATCTCGCCGATCTCCTGGCCGCGCGCCACGTTCTGGCCCTCCTTAACGAGGATGGTCTTGTTGTGCGCGTAGACGCTGTTGAAGCCGTCGGCGTGCTTGATGACGATCAGCTTGCCGTAGCCGCGGATGCCGCTGCCGGTGTACATGACGCGGCCCGGGGCGGCGGCGACCACCGGCGCGCCGAGCTTGCCGCCGATGTCGATGCCCTTGTTGTTCGGCTCGGAAAAGCCGGCGAGCAGCTTGCCCTTCGCCGGCCAGATGAAATCGATCGGGCCGGCCGCGCCCGGCGCCGGCTGCGGTTCGGTCTTGGCGAGCTGCTGCGGCGCAGGGGTCGCGGCGGGCTGGGCGGCGGTGGGCTGCGCGGGTGCGCTCCGACCTTCGCTCTGCAGCAACGCCACGTTCTGCGCCGAATATGGCAGCCGCAGCGCCTCTGGCGAGGTCACCGTGGACCCCGGGGCGACCGGCTGCGGCACCATCGGTGCGACCGCGGGCGTGGGGCCGCCCTCGCC
>JAKALD010000359.1 GCA_021813275.1 Pseudomonadota bacterium
CCACATGGGCGGCAAGGTGCTCGTGCCGACGCAGGAAGCGGTGCAGAAGCTCGTCGCCGCGCGGCTGGCGTCCGACGTCCTGGGCGTGCCCACGGTGCTGCTCGCGCGCACCGACGCCGAAGCCGCGGACATCGTCACCAGCGACGTGGACGAGAACGACAAGCCGTTCCTCACCGGGGAGCGCACCGCCGAGGGCTTCTATCGCACGAAGAAGGGCTTCGAGCAGGCGCTCGCGCGCGGCCTCGCCTACGCGGAGTACGCCGACATGGTGTGGTGCGAGACCGGCACGCCCGACCTCGCGTTCGCCAGGCGCTTCGCCGAGGGCATCCAGCGCAAGTACCCCGGAAAGATGCTCGCCTACAACTGCTCGCCCTCGTTCAACTGGAAGCGCAACCTGGACGACGCCACGATCGCGAAGTTCCAGCGCGAGCTCGGCGCGATGGGCTACAAGTTCCAGTTCATCACGCTCGCGGGCTTCCACGCGCTCAACTACTCGATGTTCGAGCTCGCTCAGGGCTACGCGAGGAACAACATGAGCGCGTTCGTCGAGCTGCAGCAGAAGGAGTTCGCCGCAGCCGACAAGGGCTTCACCGCGGTCAAGCACCAGCGCGAAGTGGGCACCGGCTACTTCGACGAGGTCACGCAGGTGGTGACCGGCGGCAAGGCCTCGACCACCGCGCTGCACGGCTCGACCGAGGACGAGCAGTTCTTCGACGAGCGGGGCGCGAAGAAGAAAATCGCGCTCGCCTGAGCGCAACGGCGCGGCGCCCGCACGGCGCCGCGCCGCCCGCCTCCGCAGCATGAGCAGCTCCGCCCAACCCGCCAAGGTCGCCCCGCTCTCCGCGGAGGTCGCCTCGCGGACGCAGCTCGCGGGCGAGGTGGCGCGCACTATCCTGGCGGGATTCGACAAGCACTACGGGCTGTTCCGCGCAGCCGCGCGCCAGGCCAAGCGTCACTTCGAGCGCGCCGACTGGGCGGCGATGCTCGCGCTGGCGCGCGAGCGCATCCAGATGTACGACCAACGCGTGCACGAAGGGGTCGAAACCGTGCGCCGCGCGTTCCCTCAGGCCGAGCGCGACGAGTCGCTGTGGCCGGCGATCAAGCTCGCCTACATCGGCCTGCTGCACGAGCACCTGCAGCCCGAGTGCGCCGAGACCTTCTACAACTCGGTCGCCTGCCAAGTGCTGCACCGGCGCTATTACAACAACGAGTTCATCTTCTGGCGCCCGGCTGTGGCCACCGAGCATCTCGAGGGCGAGGAGCCGAGCTACCGCTGCTACTATCCGCGCGAGCTGGGGCTGCGCGGCACACTCGAGCGCATCCTCGCCGACTTCGGCCTCGCCAACCCGTACGAGAACCCGAAGCGCGACCTGAGGAACGTGCTGCACGCCCTGCGCGCGCACTTTCCGCGCCCCGCGCGCGCCTACCCCAGCCTGCAGGTGCAGGTGCTGGGGTCGCTGTTCTTCCGCAACAAGGCGGCCTACGTCATCGGCAAGATCGTCAACGGCCACCGCGAGTTTCCGTTCGCAGTGCCGATCCTGCAGAACGAGCGCGGCGAGCTGTACCTGGACGCGCTGCTGCTCGACCCCGACCAGCTGCTGCTGCTGTTCTCCTTCGCGCGCGCCTACTTCTTCGTCGACATGGAAGTCCCGGCGGCCTACGTGTCGTTCCTGCGCAACCTGACGCCGAAGAAGCCGCGCGCGGAGCTGTACGCGGCCGTCGGCCTGCAGAAGCAGGGCAAGACCCTCTTCTACCGCGATCTGCATTACCACCTGAGGCATTCGACGGACGATTTCGTGCCCGCGCCCGGGATCAAGGGCATGGTGATGCTGGTGTTCACGCTGCCGTCGTTTCCCTACGTGTTCAAGGTCATCCGCGACAGCTTCGCTCCGCCCAAGGAGCTGGACCGGCAGACGGTCAAAGACAAGTACCTGCTCGTGAAGCTGCACGACCGGGTCGGCCGCATGGCCGACACGCTCGAGTACTCGCTCGTCGCGCTGCCGCTCGAGCGCTTCTCGCCCGAGCTCGTCGCCGAGCTGAAGACGCACGCCGCCTCGAGCATCGAGTTCGAGGGCGACCAGATCGTCATCCAGCACATGTACATCGAGCGCCGCATGACGCCGCTCAACCTGTACCTCGAGGAGGCGATGCGCGAAGGCGACTGGGCGCGCGTGCGCCACGCGCTGCGCGACTACGGCAACGCGATCAAGGACCTCGCCGGCGCCGACATCTTTCCCGGCGACATGCTGCTCAAGAACTTCGGCGTGACGCGCCACGGGCGGGTCGTGTTCTACGACTACGACGAGATCGCCTACATGACCGACTGCAACTTCCGCCGCATCCCGCCCCCCGGCTCCTACGAGGACGAGATGGCTGCCGAGCCCTATTATTCGATCGGCCCGAACGACGTCTTCCCCGAGCAGTTCGAGCGTTTCCTGGTCGCCGACCCGCGCGCCCGCGAGATCTTCCTCGAGTACCACCGCGACCTGACCGAGGTCGAGTTCTGGCGCGGTAAGCAGGCGCGCATCCGCGCCGGGGTGCAGGAGGACGTGTTCTCCTACCCGCAGGAGCTGCGCTTCCCGCGCTGAGCGCCTACGGCGCGGGCCAGAGCGCCTCGGCCCCGCGCCGCGCGCCGCGCACGGCCACCCGCTTGCGCCGCGCCGCGGCGCCGGCCACGATCTCGACGTCGCGCCGGGCCGCGCCGAGCCGCTCGGCGAGGAACTCGATCAGGCAGGCGTTCGCCGCGCCGTCGGCCGCGCGCGCGGCGAGCCGGATCTTGAGGCGCTCGCCGTGCAGGCCGGCCACCTCGGTGCGCGC
>JAKALD010000095.1 GCA_021813275.1 Pseudomonadota bacterium
GCGCGCTTGAGCGCGCGCGCTGCCCCACGCCCCGGCGCCGAGCACCGCGAGGCGGCCCGGCACCACGGCCTACGCGCCCCAGACCGCGCCGATCTGCACGTAGCCGTCCGGTCCGCCCGGCAGGCGCACGTGCAGCCAGCCGCCGGGTGCGGATTCGAGCAGCTCCAGCACGACGTTCTGCACCGCCACGAACGCGACGGGCGACGTGGGGTCGGGCCGCGCGTAGACGCTCGCCGAGGCCGCCGTGACCAGCACCGTGCGCTGGTCGGTGAGGTCCTTCTTCTGGATCCAGGACAGCGCGCCGGTCGCGTCGCGCACCTTCGCCCAGGATTCGAGGTTGACGATCACTTCCAGCGGATAGTCGTGCGAAACCACGTACAGCGGATTGGCGGCGGTCGACGGTGCGTCGTAGAGCACCGCCGCGCTGTCGGCGACCGAGCGGAAGTCGCTCGCGCGCGCGGCGAGCGGCAGGCACGCGAGCGCCGCTGCCAGGAGGAGGCGCGAAGCGCGGGCGCGGCGCCGCATGGCGGCTTCAGGAAGCGATCTCGATGCGCGGCTCGGACGCCGCCTGCCGCGCGCGCTGCGCGTACAGCGCCTCGAAGGACACGGGCGCGAGCAGCACCGGCGGAAAGCCGCCGCGCGTCACCAGGTCCGAGATCGCCTCGCGCACGTACGGGTAGAGGATGTTCGGGCAGGCGATGCCGAGCAGCCGGTCCATCTCATCGGCCGGGACGCCGCGCACGGTGAAGATCCCGGCCTGCGCCGCCTCGGCGAGGAACAGGGTCTTGCCGCCGGCGCGCGCCGTCACGGTCACGGTCACCGTCACCTCGTGAAGCGCGTCGCCGAACGGCGCCGCGGCGCTGTTCACCTGGACCTCGAGCTGCGGCTGCTCGGCCTGCAGAAAGACCTGCGGCGCACCCGGAATCTCCAGGGAGAGGTCCTTGACGTACAGCTTCTCGATCTGAAACGTGGGTTGCTGGTCGCTCATGTCGCGGAATCTCCCGAAACCTATCTGATCCGAAAGCAGCCTGGCGCGCGGCGCGACCGCCGCGTCGCGCGTCAGGCCGCGAGCAGCGAGTCGAGCTCGCCCGCATCCTCCAGCGCGTACAGATCGTCGCAGCCGCCGACGTGGCGCTCGCCGATCCAGATCTGCGGCACGGTGTGCCGCCCGCTGCGCTGCCTCATCTCCGCGCGCCGCGCCGGGTCGAGGTCGACGCGGATCTTCTCGATCTCGGCCACGCCCTTCGCGCGCAGCAGGTCCTCGGCCGAGCGGCAGTACGGGCAGGTGGCGGTGCAGTACATCAGCACGCGCGTCACCTCACTTCTCCACCGGGAGCCCGGCCTGCTGCCACGCCGCGAATCCGCCCGCGAGGTTGGCGACGTTCGTGAAGCCGCGGTTCCTGAGCGTCGCCAGGGCCGCGCCCGAGCGGCTGCCGCTCGCGCACACGAGGATCACCGGCCGCGCCTTGTGCTTTTCGAAGTCGCCGGCCCGCGCGGTCAGCTCGCCGAGCGGCACGTTCTTCGCGCCGAGAACGTGCCCCTGGGCGTACTCGGCGGGCTCGCGCACGTCGATCACCAGGGCGTTCTCGCGGTTGATCAGCTGGGTGGCCTGCAGGGTGCTGACCCAGGGCCCGCCGGCGCCGCGGCGCACGAGCGGCCACAGCAGCATCGCGCCCGAGACCGCGGCGACCGCGATCAGCAGCAGGTTGTCCTTGATGAACTCGATGGGCATACGTTACGGGGCGGGCGTGACGCGCCCGGATCCGCGCTGATGGTCAGCCGCGCGGCACGCCGCAGAACACTTCGCGCATCATGCCGATCAGCTGCAGCGTGCGCTCGTCGCTCACGCGGTAGTAGACCCGGTTGGCGTCCTTGCGCGCACGCAGCACCCCCTTGTCGCGCAGGATGGCGAGGTGCTGCGAGATGTTGCTCTGCGAGGTGCCGACCGCCTCGACGATCTCCTGCACGCTCGACTCGACGTTGCCCAGCACGCACAGGATCTTGAGCCGCAGCGGATGCGACATAGCCTTCAGCGCGCGCGCCGCCTGCTCGATATGCTCCTGCTTCTCGATGAGATCGAAGACGTCGCGCTTCATGCGCAGCCGCTCGGGTTGGTCCGGGCGCTTATTATAGAATAGACGCGGTTCCCGGGCCCTTCCTCACTCGCGGCATGCACAAGCTCGTCCTCCTGCGCCACGGCGAATCGGTCTGGAACCGCGAGAACCGCTTCACCGGGTGGACCGACGTCGACCTGTCGGCCGCCGGGCTCGAGGAAGCGTGCGCCGCCGGCCGGCTGCTGCGCGAGCAGGGCTACGGCTTCGACCTCGCCTTCACCTCGGTGCTCAAGCGCGCCGTGCGCACGCTCTGGCTGGTGCTCGACGAGATGGACCTGATGTGGCTGCCCGTCGAGAAGAGCTGGCGGCTCAACGAGCGGCACTACGGGGCGCTGCAGGGCCTGAACAAGGCGGAGACGGCGGCCAAGTTCGGCGAGCAGCAGGTGCTCGCCTGGCGCCGCAGCTACGATACCCCCCCGCCCGCGCTCGCCGCGGACGACCCGCGCGACGCCGCGCGCGACCCGCGCTATGCGGGGCTCGCGCGCGACGAAATCCCGCTCACCGAATGCCTGAAGGACACGGTGGCGCGCGTGCTGCCCTACTGGAGCTCGGCGCTCGCTCCGGCGGTGCGCGCCGGCCGCCGCGTGCTCGTCGCGGCGCACGGCAACTCGCTGCGCGCCCTGGTCAAGTACCTCGACGGCATCTCCGACCGCGACATCGTGGGCCTCAACATCCCGACCGGCGTGCCGCTCGTGTACGAGCTCGACGGCGAGCTGCGCCCGCTCAAGCACTACTACCTGGGGAACGCCGAGGAGGTCGCGCGGCGCGTGGCCGCCGTCTCGGCGCAAGGCAAGGCCAGGGCCTGACGGTTCGCCGGCTTCTCGTCCTCGCGCTCTGCGTCCTGCTCGCCGTGCCGGCGCGCGCCGCGCACGCCGCCCCGGCCTCGAGGGACAAGGCCACCCTCGACGCGCTGCGCGCTCGCATCCGCGCCTTGCGCGAGGAGCTCGACAGGAAGGAAGCCAACCGGCGCGAAGCGCGCGACGCGCTGCGCGGATCCGAGCAGGCCATTTCGGACGCGAATCGCGCGCTGCGCGCGCTCGGGGCGCAGGAGCGCACGCTGCGCGACGAGCTGAAGTCGAACGCAGCCGCGCGCGCCGCGGCGCGCGCAGCGCTCGCCAGGCAGCAGCAGGCGCTCGGGCGGCTGCTCGTCGCTCGCGAGCGAGGCGGTGCGCCGGATGCCTTGCGCCTGCTGCTCTCGGGCGAGGAGCCCGCCGAGCTCCAGCGCAGGCTGTACTATCTCGCGCAGGCTTCGCGCGCCGTCGCCCGGCTCGTCCAGTCAGTGCGCGCGCAGCTCGCCGAGCTCGCCCGGCTCAAGGGCGAGGCCGAGGACCGCGGCGCGCGGCTGGCCGCGGTCGAGGCGCAGCAGCGCGCCGAGCGCGACCGGCTGCTCGCCGAGCGCCGCGCGCGCGAGCACGTCCTCGAGCGCCTGGCCGGCGAGATCCGCGACAAGCGCCGCCGGATGCAGGCCATGGTCGCCGACGAGCGACGCCTCGCGCGGGTCGTGCGGGAAATCGGGCGGGTGCTGCGCGCGATGCCGGGGGCGGGCTACGCCCGGGTCGAGCGGGTGCCGCAGCCCGGCGAGGCGCAGGGGCCCTTCGCGAGCTTGCGCGGCAAGCTGCACCTGCCGGTGCGCGGGGAACTCACCGGCCGCTTCGGCACTCCACGCATGGATGGGGGTCCGGAGTTCAAGGGGGTGTTCATCCGCGCGCCGGAGGGCGCGCCGGTGCGCGCCGTGGCCGACGGGCGCGTCGTGTTCGCGGACTGGATGCGCGGCTTCGGCAACCTGCTGATCGTCGACCACGGCGAGGGCTACATGTCGATCTACGCCGACAACGAGACGCTGCTCAAGCAGACCGGCGAGCACGTCACCGCGGGCGAGGAGATCGCCACCGTCGGCTCGACGGGCGGCAACGCGCAATCGGGTTTATACTTTGAGCTGCGCCATCTCGGCAAAGCCTTCGATCCCCTGCGTTGGGTCAAACTCAAGTGAATCTGACGCGGCGTCCGCCGCGTAAGGAAATGCGTATGCGCAGCAAAGTCAAGAGCATTGGGCTCATCCTGCTCGGCGCCGTGGCCGGCATTCTGGTCAGCCTCAACATCCAGGCGATCGCCGAGCGCGCCGCGGGCTCGCCGCTGCCGGTGCAGGAGCTGCGCGCGTTCACCGAGGTGTTCGGGGCGATCAAGGAGAACTACGTCGAGCCGGTATCGGACAAGAAGCTGATCACCGGGGCGATCAACGGAATGCTGTCGGACCTCGACCCGCACTCGGCGTACCTCGACCAGGACGCCTACCGCGAGCTGCAGGTCGGCACCGAGGGCCAGTTCGGGGGCCTGGGCATCGAGGTCGGGATGGAAGACGGCTTCGTCAAGGTGATCTCGCCGATCGAGGACACTCCGGCCTTCCGCGCGGGCGTCAAGCCGGGCGACCTGATCGTGAAGCTCGACGAAACGCCGGTGAAGGGCATGACGCTCAACGACGCGGTCAAGCGCATGCGCGGCAAGCCGGGCAGCAAGATCACGCTCACCATCGCGCGCAAGGGCGAGACCGCCCCGATCGTGGTGACGCTCACGCGCGCCATCATCAAGGTGCAGAGCGTCAAGTCGAAGATGATCGAGCCGGGCTACGGCTGGGTACGCATCTCGCAGTTCCAGGAGGCGACCGCCGAGAGCCTCGCGAAGCAGGTGGACGCGCTCTACAAGCGCGGCGCGCTCAAGGGCCTGGTGCTCGACCTGCGCAACGACCCCGGCGGCCTGCTGTACGGCGCGGTCGGGGTGGCCTCGGAGTTCCTGCCGAAGGACGCGCTCGTCGTCTACACCGACGGCCGCGCCCCGGACTCGAAGAAGAAGTACTTCGCCGATCCCGAGGACTACCTGCGCGATTCCGCGGGCGACACGGTGAAGGACCTGCCGGCGGCGGTGAAGACGGTGCCGATGGTGGTGCTGGTGAACGGCGGCTCGGCCTCGGCCTCGGAGATCGTGGCGGGCGCGCTGCAGGACCACAAGCGCGCGACCGTGATCGGCACGCAGTCCTTCGGCAAGGGCTCGGTGCAGACCATCATGCCGCTCGGCAACAACACCGCGATCAAGCTCACCACGGCGCGCTACTACACCCCGAGCGGCCGCTCGATCCAGCTGAAGGGCATCACGCCGGACATCGTGGTCGAGGAGCCGGGCGACGAGTCCGCCAAGCTGCGCGAGGTCGATCTCGCGCACCACCTCGCCAACCCGCTCGACAAGAACGCCGCCACGGAAGGCGAGAAGGAAGTGCAGGAGCAGACCCCCAAGAAGGAGGCGAAGCCCGCCAAGCCGATCGAGTTCGGCTCGAAGGAGGACTTCCAGCTCGCGCAGGCGATCGCCTTCCTCAAGGGCGAGCCGGTGCGCGGTCAGCCGCCGAAGACCGTCGCCGAGACCAAGCCCGCCAGGTAGCCCGGCGCGCGGCGCCCGAGGCGCCGCGCTTCGAGCGGGAGCGCCGCAGCGTGGACGACCAGCAGCTTCTGCGCTACAGCCGCCACATCCTGCTGCCCGAGATCGGGATCGAGGGCCAGGAGCGCCTGCGGCGCGCGCGCGCGCTGGTGGTGGGCGCCGGCGGCCTGGGCTGCCCCGCGGCGCTGTACCTCGCCGCGAGCGGCATCGGCCGGCTCACCATCGCCGACGCCGACCGCGTGGATCTCACCAACCTGCAGCGCCAGATCCTGTACCGCAGCGACTCGATCGGCGAGCCCAAGGTCGAGGCCGCACGCGCCGCGCTCGCGGCGCTCAATCCCGAGGTCGAGGTGATCGCGCTCGCCGCGCGCCTCGAGGGCGCGGCGCTCGAGCCGCTGGTGGCCGAGGCGGACGTGGTGCTCGACTGCTCGGACAACTTCGCCACGCGCCACGCGCTCAACCGCGCCTGCGTGCGCCACGCGAGGCCGCTCGTGTCGGGTGCCGCGATCCGCTTCGACGGGCAGCTCGCCGTGTTCGACCTGCGGCGCGGCGATGCCCCCTGCTACGCGTGCCTCTTTCCCGAGACCGCCGAGACCGACGAGCCGCGCTGCGCGGTGATGGGCGTGTTCGCGCCGCTCACCGGAACGATCGGGACGCTGCAGGCGATGGAAGCGATCAAGCTGCTCGCCGGCACGGGCGAGGCGCTGAACGCCCGGCTGCTGCTGCTCGACGCCAAGCGCGCCGACTGGCGCACGGTGCGCGTGGCGAAGGATCCGGGGTGCGAGGTGTGCGGCGCCGCCCTTCAGGCGGCGAGATAGGGGCGCTGCGCCGCGAAGCTTTCGGTCGGCTTGCGCGCAAAGCCGCTTTTCGCGTACTGGTGCAGGCAGCCGATCGCGTAGCGCAGCAGCACCGCGGCGCGCGCGGCGTCGGGCTTCGCGCCGGCCGCATCGGCCTCGGCCGCGCCGTGCTGGCTCGCCGCGAGCCGCAGCGCCTGCTTGAGCGTCGCCTCGAAGCGGTCGAAGAACTGGTTCATGCGGGCCTGCAGGCGCTCGTGCTCGCCGACCAGCGCGTCGCCGGTCATGACGCGCACCATGCCGGGGTTCTTCTCGGCGAACGCGAGCAGCATTTCGAGCAGCTTGTCGGCCTGCCTGCGTCCGTCGGGCTCGTCGTCGGCGATGCGGTTGGCGAGCGAGAACACCGAGCTCTCGATGAAATCGATCAGCCCCTCGTACATCTGCGCCTTGGAGGCGAAGTGGCGGTACAGCGCCGCCTCCGAGACCGAGAGCCGCTCGGCGAGCGCCGCGGTGGTGATGCGCTCCCACCTGGGCGCCTCGAGCATGTGAGCGAGCGCTTTCAGGATCTCGAGCTTGCGTTCGCCTTTGGCGCGGGGCATGGGAGGCGGTGGCAGCGGACGGGGGATTCTAGCGCGATGCCGGCAGCCGGGCGAAAGCGCCCGGCTCAGCGCGCGTGCCACAGCACCCGGCGCGGCAGCTCGAGCACCGATGCCACGCGCAGGTCCACGCAGGGCGGCCGCGCGGCGCGCGGGCTCACCCAGACGGTGGACATGCCCACGCGCTTGGCCGCGCGCAGGTTCTCGAGCGAGTCGTCGACGAAAGCGCAGCGGTGCGCGTCGAGGTCGTGCGCGCGCAGCAGCATCTGGAAGCCCGCGAGCGCGGGCTTCGGCCGGTAGCGCGTGCTCTCGATGGTGTAGACCGCGTCGAACCAGCGCCCGACGCCCATCGCGCGCAGCACCTGCTCGACGTAGTGCCGCGGCGCGTTCGAGAAGATGAGCTTGCGCCCGCCGAGCCGCGCGAGCGCGTCGCGCAGCGCCGCCTCGTGCACCACCATGTCGCGGAGCTCGGGGAACTCGTGCGTCTCGCGCAGGAAGCGCCGCGGGTCCGTCCCGTAATGGCGCATCAGCCCCTTGAGCGTGGTCCCGTACAGCTCCCAGAAGCGGCGCCGCATGGCGTTCGCGCCCTCGTCGTCGAGGTCCAGGTGGCGCTTGAGATAGTCGTTGATCTGCGCGTGCATCGACGGAAAGATGTGCACGCTCGCGTCGTGCAGCGTGTTGTCCAGGTCGAAGATCCAGACCCGCCTCGAAGGCGGCAGGCGGGCGACGCGCATCGGCCCGGCGCTACTTGCTGCGGATCAGGGTGCCGACGCCCTGGTCGGTGAGCACCTCGAGCAGCAGCGCGTGCGGCACGCGGCCGTCGATGATGTGGCAGGCCTTCACCCCGGCGCGCGCGGCGTCGAGCACCGAGGCGATCTTCGGCAGCATGCCGCCCGAGATCACGCCCGCGCTCACCAGCTCGTCGATGCCGCGCGGCGTGAGGCCGGTGAGCAGCTTGCCGTCGCGGTCGAGCACGCCGGGCGTGTTGGTGAGCACGATCAGCTTCTCGGCGCGCAGCACTTCGGCGACCTTGCCCGCGACCAAGTCGGCGTTGATGTTGAAGGTGGTGCCGTCGGCGCCGACCCCGATCGGCGCCACCACCGGGATGAAGCCGCCTTCCTCGAGCGCGGAGATCACTGCCGGGTCGATCGACTCGATTTCCCCGACCAGGCCGATGTCGAGCAGCTCGCTCGGCTTCGCCTGGCTGGGCAGAAGCAGCTTGCGCGCGCGGATGAAGGCGCCGTCCTGCCCGGTGAGGCCGACCGCCTTGCCGCCGGCCTGGTTGATCAGCGTCACGACCTCCTTGTTGACCTGCCCGCCCAGGACCATCTCGACGACGTCCATCGTGTCGGCGTCGGTGACGCGCATGCCCTGCACGAACTCGCCCTTCTTGCCGAGCCGCGCGAGCAGCTGCTCGATCTGCGGGCCGCCGCCGTGCACCACCACGGGGTTCATGCCGACGAGCTTGAGCAGCACCACGTCGCGCGCGAAGCTCGCCTTGAGCGCGTCGTCGGTCATGGCGTTGCCGCCGAACTTCACCACGATCGTCTTGCCGTGGAAGCGGCGGATGTAGGGCAGCGCCTCGGCGAGGATGCGCGCCTTTTCCTGCGGGGTCGAGCTGGGCGACATGGCAGGGGCGATTCTACCCGCACGGCGCCGCGCGCGGCCAGTGGGCCGGCGCGCGCGCGCCCGCCTGCTCGCCTGGGCGCGGCCGGAGCCGCGCCCGGTTACTGCACGACGATCTGCTTGCGCTGCGCGGCCTGCTTCTTGGGAAGGGTCAGCTCGAGCACGCCGTCGCGGAATCGGGCCTCGGCCGCGGACTCGTCGAGCTCCTGCGGCAGGCTGAAGCTGCGCGTCACCTTGCCGTAGACGCGCTCGGCATGCAGCACGCGCTCGTCCCTGGCGGCTTCCTTCTCGCGCTTCACTTCGGCGGCAAGGGTGACCTGCGCGCCGTCGATCGTGATCTGGATGTCTTCCTTCCTCACCCCGGGAAGCTCCGCGCTCACCAGGTAGGCGCCGTTCCTCTCGGCGATGTCGACCTTCATGCGCGGCGCCGGCTCGCGCCCCTCCGTATACATCGGGCGCACCAGGAAACCCTTGAACAGGTCGTCGACCAGGTCGTTGAACGGGTCAAATCTCGTCAAGTTGCTCATTGCGGCTCTCCTTTACGGTCGTTCCGCCCGCAGCGCTCCGCGCCGAGGGCCATCGTCGCTTCACGCCTCGCTATATAGGGCACCGGCCTTCCCTTTCAACCCTCGGATTGCCCCGCCGGGCAGGGCCACGCTACAGTGTCCATGCGACCCCCGTACATGGCCCCGCAGCGCGACTTCCGCAGGCAGCTCGAAGACCAGCGCCCCTATCTGCTGCGCTACGCGCTGCTGCAATTGCGCGACGCCGAGGCGGCCGAGGACGCGGTGCAGGAAACCCTGCTCGCCGCGCTCGCCGGAGATGCCGCCTACGCGGGCCGCTCCAGCCTTCGGACCTGGCTCACCGGGATCCTCAAGCACAAGATCGTCGATGCGCTGCGGCGCGCGCGCCGCGAGCAGCCGCTCGGCGCCGACGATGCCGGCGCCGAGCTCGCGGAGCTCGACGCCCTGTTCGTGGCCGACGGGCACTGGCGCGACCCGCCCGCCGGCTGGGACGACCCGGACCGCGCCCTCGAGCAGAAGCAGTTCTTCGCCGCGCTCGAGCTGTGCCTCGAGCGCCTGCCGGCGCGCACCGCGCGCGCCTTCCTGATGCGCGAGCACCTCGGCCTGGAGACCGACGAGATCTGTAAGGAGCTCGCGATCAGCGCGACCAACTGCTGGGTGATGCTGTATCGTGCCCGCGTGACGCTGCGCCAGTGCCTGGAGGCGACCTGGTTCGGCGAGCAGCGAGCCAGCCGATGAAGATGCTGCCGTGCAGGGAAGTGAGCCGCCTGGTATCGCAGGGCCTGGATCGCGAGCTGGGCCTCGGCGAGCGCCTCGCGCTGCGCCTGCATTTCGCCCTGTGCGAGGGCTGCCGCAACTTCGACCGCCAGATGCGCTTCCTGCGCCGCGCGATGCGCGCGCTGCCGGAGCGGGGCGAGCGGGAATCGGGCTGAGGCGCCGGGCGGTAGAATCGCCCCACCATGGCGCCGTTGACGACGCCCGACTGGCTGCACCCGGAGGGCGTGAAGATCGTCCTCGTGCTGTTCCTGTCGTTCCTCGTGGGGCTCGAGCGCGAGGAGCACAAGACGGTCGACGGGCATTACGGCTTCGGCGGGGTGCGCACGTTTCCGCTGATCGGCCTGATCGGCTACGCGATGGCTTTCCTGTCCGGTACGGAGCTGCTTCCGCTCGCGCTCGGCTTCGCCGCGGTCGCCGGGTTCCTCATGCTCTCCTACTGGCACAAGCTCACCGCCGGCAACGCCGCCGGGGTGACCTCGGAGATGTCCGGCCTCGCCACCTATCTGGTGGGTGCGCTGGTCTATCACGGCCAGTTCTGGATCGCGACCACGATCAGCGTCGCGAGCGTGCTGCTGCTCGAGCTGAAGGGCGCGCTCGAAGGCCTGACGACGCGCATCGCGCGCGACGACATCCTCAGCTTCACCAAGTTCCTGCTGCTCACCGCGGTGATCCTGCCGGTAGTCCCCGACCGGGCTTTCGCGCCGTTCGACATCAACCCCTTCAAGACCTGGCTGGTGGTGACGGCGGTGAGCGGCGTGTCCTACGGCAGCTACGTGCTGCAGCGCGCGACGCGCGGCCACGGCGGCGTGCTGCTCGCCGCGGTGCTCGGCGGCGCCTACTCCTCGACCGTGACCACCGTGGCGCTCGCGCGGCGCGCTTCGCGCGAGGCGCACCCGCAGCTCTTCGCCGGTGCGATCCTCCTCGCCTCCGGCGTGATGTACCTGCGCCTGGCGGTTCTGCTGTGGCTGTTCAACCGCGAGCTGATGGGCCTGCTCGCGCCCGACCTCCTCGTGCTGGCCGCCGTCGGCATCGTTGCGGGCTGGGCCTGGTCGCGGCGCGAAGGCCGCGTCGCGCAGGAGCCGTCGCGCGAATACGAGCCGCGCAACCCGCTCGAGCTGGGCACCGCGTTCCTGTTCGCCGCGCTCTTTCTGGCGATGCTCGTCGGCACGCACCTCGCGATCGCCTATCTGGGGCAGCACGGCGTGTACCTGCTCGCTGCGCTCATGGGCGTGGCTGACGTCGATCCGTTCATCATGAGCATGACGCAGGCGGCGCCGGCGTTCACGCCGCTGCAATGGGCCGCGGCGGCGATCCTGATCGCGGCGGCGAGCAACAATCTCGTGAAGGGGATCTACGCCTACGCCCTGGCGCCGCGCGCCGTCGGCGCCGCGAGCCTGGGACTGCTCGCCGCGCTCGCTGCGCTCGGCCTGGCGCCGCTGCTGTGGTAGCGCGCGCCGCCTACAGTACGTAGCGCGCGAGGTCCTGGTCCTGCGCCAGCTCCGCCAGCCGCGCGTCCACGTAGGCGGCGTCGATGGTGATCGTGCTCGCGCCGCCCTTGCCGGCCTCGAACGAGATCGCTTCGAGCAGCCGCTCGAGCACGGTGTACAGGCGCCGCGCGCCGATGTTCTCGGTGCGCTCGTTCACCTGGTAGGCGATCTGCGCCAGGCGGCGGATCGCCTCGGGGCGGAACTCAAGCGTGACGTCCTCGGTGGCGAGCAGCGCCTGGTACTGCTTGATGAGGCTCGCGTCGGTGCTGGTGAGGATGCGCTCGAAGTCCTCCACCGACAGCGAGTCGAGCTCGACGCGGATCGGAAAGCGCCCCTGCAGCTCCGGGATCAGGTCCGAGGGCTTGGCGAGGTGGAACGCGCCGCTCGCGATGAACAGGATGTGGTCGGTCCTCACCATGCCGTACTTGGTCGACACGGTGGTGCCCTCGACGAGCGGCAGCAGGTCGCGCTGCACGCCCTGGCGCGACACGTCGGCGCCGCCCAGCTCCGAGCGGCTGGTGATCTTGTCGATCTCGTCGAGGAACACGATGCCGTTCTGCTCGGCGTTGGCGAGCGCCTTCGCCTTCAGGTCGTCCTCGGAGACGAGCTTCGCGGCCTCCTCGTCGGTGAGCAGCTCGAAGGCCTCGCGCACCTTGAGCTTGCGCAGCTTGCGGCGAGCGCCCCCCAGGTTCTGGAACATGCCCTGGATCTGCGCGGTGAGCTCCTCCATGCCCGGCGGCGCGAGGATCTCCATCTGCGCCGAAGGCGCCGCCAGCTCGAGCTCGATCTCCTTGTCGTCGAGCTCGCCCTCGCGCAGCTTCTTCCTGAACTTCTGCCGCGTCGCGCTCTCCTCGCCCGCGTGCTCGGCGGCGCCGAATCCCGGGCCGCGCGCGCCCGGCAGCAGCGCGTCGAGGATGCGCTCCTCGGCCGCGTCCTGCGCGCGGTTGCGCACGCGCCGCATCGCCTGCTCGCGCGTCTGCTTGACGCTCGTCTCGACCAGGTCGCGCACGATGGTGTCCACGTCGCGCCCGACGTAGCCGACCTC
>JAKALD010000096.1 GCA_021813275.1 Pseudomonadota bacterium
AGCCGCGCGATGCGCGGCGCCGCCTGCGCGGTCGCGGCCGGCCCGAGCCTGCCGCCCGGGAACATGAAGGCCTGCAGCTTCGCCTTCTCGCCGGCATCGAGAAGCACGCCGCCCTGCGCCGCGAGCGCGGCGAGCATCGCGTCGTAGACCGGCGCGAGGATCACCACCGAGTTCTCCGACGAGCAGCTGGTCGCGTTGTCGAAGGTCTTCGAGACCGCAATCTTCGCCGCGGCGCCGGCGAGGTCGGCGCTCGCGTCGACGATCGCGACCACGTTGCCCTGGCCCACGCCGATCGCCGGCTTGCCGCTCGAGTAGGCGGCGCGGATGTTGGCCTGCGAGCCGGTCGCGGCGATCAGGTCGCACTGGCGCATCAGCTCGTGGGTCGCCTCCTTGGTCACCGGCGCGGCGAGCATCTGCACGAGATCGGCCGACGCGCCGACCTTGGCGAGCTCCGCGTGCACGAATTCGACGAGCTTCGCGCAGGTCGAGTAGCCCTTGGGCGAGGGCGCGAGGATGATCGCGTTGCCGCACTTGAGCGCGTTGACGATCTGGTTGGCGGGCGTCGCGCCGGGATTGGTCGAAGGCGTGATCGCCGCCACCACGCCCACCGCGCGCGCGATCTCGGTGATGCCGCGCTCCGGGTGCTCGGCGATCACGCCGACGGTCTTCACGCCGCGGATGTCGCGCAACAGGCCGAGGGTCTTGCGGTAGTTCTTCGCGAGCTTGTCGGTCATGTCGCCGAGCCCGGTGTCGCGCACCGCGGTCTCGGCGAGCAGCCGGTTGTTCTCCGGCTTCATGATCGCCCAGCCGCAGGCGAGCGCCGCCTCGTCGATGCGCTCCTGCGGCCAGCGCTCGTACTCGGCCTGCGCGGCGCGCGCGCGCGCGACGAGGCTCGCGACCGCTTGCGCCGCCTCGCTCGGGCCTGCCCCGGTCGCGCCGCGTGTCATCACTTCCATGGTTGCCTCTCCCGATCCGATTCGCCCAATCCCGTCTCCCGTTCGCTCACGCCGGGTCCGTCCGCGCCGCGGCCCGCGGCGCCGGCGGCCGGGCGCGCCGCCGCTTCTCCAGGTAATGGCGCGCGAGCGGGTAGCCCATCGCGAGCAGCGAGAGCACCATCAGCGTGCCGCTCAAGCCCTCGCGGAAGAACACCGTCCAGTCGTTGTGGTAGCTGATCATCGTCTGCATGTACGAGTTCTCGGCGAGCGGCCCGAGGATGGCGCCCAGCACCATCGGCGAGATCGGGAAGCGCAGCTTGTCGAACGCGTAGCCGAGCACGCCGAAGACGACGATCACCCACACGTCGGAAACGCTGTTGCGGTTGGCGTAGGCGCCGACGATACAGAACAGCACCACGATCGCCGAGAGCACGCCCTGCGGGATGCGCAGCACCTTGACGATCACACGGATCCAGAAAAAGCCCATCACGCACATCCCGATCACCCCCACAAAGAGCGAGGCGAGGATCGTGTACACCACGGCCTTCGACCCGGGATCGGTGAACAGCATCGGGCCGGGCTGGACCCCGTGCAGCAGGAACGCCGCGAGGATCACCGCGGTCGCGCCGCTGCCCGGGATGCCGAGCGTGAGCAGCGGGATCATGTGGCCGGCGACCGAGGCCGTGGAGCCGACCTGGGGCGCGACGATCCCTTCGGGCAGCCCGGTGCCGAGCAGCTGGCGGCGCTCGCCGTACTGCTTCTCGATGCCGTAGGAGACGAACGAGGTCACCGTCGCGCCGGCGCCCGGGACGATTCCGAGCAGCGTCCCGAGCACGCTGCTGCGCGCCAGCGTCTTGCGGATGAGCCACAGCTCGCGCCAGGACGGGAAATCGGTCTTGACGCGGGTGTCGCTCCTGGGCTCGCCGTGCAGCTTCAGGCCCTGGCTCAGCCGGTTGAACACCTCGCCCAGGCCGTACATGCCGACCAGCACCATCACGTACGGCACGCCGTTCTCCAGGATCGGCGAGTCGAACGTGAAGCGGTACGCGCCGTAGATCGGGTCCACGCCCACCGTCGCGACGAGCAGCCCGACGAACAGGCTGATGAACGCGTTGACGAGCGACGTGCCCGCGAGCGCGACCACCGTCGTCAGGCCGAAGAACACCGCCGCGAAATAATCGGGCGGACCGAAGCTCAGCGCCACGCGGCTCATCGGCACGGCAAGCGCCACCATCACCGCCGAGGAGAACAGCCCCCCAGTGAGCGCGGCGACCAGCGCCCAGCCGAGCGCCTTCGCCGGCTGCCCCTTCTGCGCCATCGAGTAGCCGTCCCAGAGCAGTGGAACGTCCATCGGCTCGCCGGGGATCCGGTACAGGATCGCGGTGAAGCAGCCCGCGTAGGTCCCCGACACGTAGATGGCGGTGAGCAGGATGATCGAGGGCTCGATCGGCATGCGGTAGGTGAAGGGCAGCGCGAGGACCACGCCCATCACCAGCCCGAGCCCGGGCATGACCGACACCGCCATGCCGACGAGCAGGCCCGCCACCAGCACGATCAGGTCCTGCGGCGTAAAGATGTGACTGAGCCCAATCCAGAGATAGTGCAGCGTGCCCATCGCGGCTTCTCAGTGGATCCCGAGCACCTTCATGACCCCGATCGAGACGTCGAGGAACGGGCCGCGCCCGAGCGGCAGCGACACGTACACGATCTTCATGAACACGAACATGAACGCCAGGCTCGCCGCGAGCGCGATGCCGAGCGCGGTCAGCACGCGCCGGTAGCCGCCGACGAGCATGAGCAGGAAGAGGTAGACGAAGCTCGCGCTGAAGAACCCGACGCGCTCGAACGCGAGCAGATAGCCGAATGTGAGCGCGATCCCGGCCCATGCGAGCCAGGGATGTTCCGTCTCGGGGTGCACGAGGGACGGGGCGGCCTCTTCCTCCAGGCTCTGCAGCACGCCTTCCACTTCGCCCGTCTTGCGCTGCAACGCCAGGCGCAGCACCTGATAGGCGCAGATCGCCATGAGCAGCACCAGGATGATGCGCGGCCAGGCGTCCGGCCCGATGCGCCCGGGCACCTTCTGGTAGTCGAAGTGCAGCGCAAGGTCGTAGAGGTATCCGCTGAGGGCAAGGATGATCGCGTACGGCGCGATCCTGCGCAGCTTCAAGAGAACAGGCACGTTCCTCCTCTTTCCGGACCCGTCAGACCCGCGACGCGCGTCGAAGGGTCAGCCCGCGCGCCAGGCGCGTCCGAGCCGCAGAACATGGCGAATCAGCGGGAATCCGAGCGCGGCGATCGTCAGGATCATCAGCACGCAGCTGATCGGACGGCCGAAGAACGCGCCCGCCCAGTCGTTTCTGTGGCTGATCATGCTGGTCGTGAACGACGTCTCGGCCTCGGGTCCCAAGATCGCCCCGAGCACGAGCGGCGCGATCGGGAAGCGAAACCGGTCGAAGAGGTAGCCGACGATTCCGAAGATGACGATCATCCAGACATCGTACAGGTTGTTGCGTTCCGAGAAGGCGCCGATCACGCAGAACAGCACGACGAACGCGGAGACGACGGCCTCGGGAGCGTCCATCACCTTGACCAGCGAGCGGATCCAGAAGTAGCCCATCGCGCACATGCCGAGCACGCTCAGGAACAGCGACGCGAAGATCGCGTACACCAGCGCCGCCGACTTCGGGTCGGTGAAGAGCTGCGGGCCGGGCTGCACGCCGTGCAGCAGGAACGCACCCAGAATGATCGCGGTGGCCCCGCTTCCCGGAATCCCGAGCGTCAGCAGCGGGACCATGTGCCCGCCCACCGACGCGGTCGAGGCGATCTGCGGGGCGACGATGCCCTCGGGAATCCCGGTGCCGAGCAGGGCCTTGCGCTTGCCGTACTGACGCTCGGCCCCGTAGGACACGAACGAGGTGATCGTCGCGCCCGCTCCCGGCACGATCCCGAGCAGGACCCCTATGAGCGAGCTGCGCGCGAACGCGCTGCGCACCTTCCAGACCTCGCTCAGCGTCGGCAGCTCGGTCTTGATCCCGTCGGCGGAGCGCTTCACCGGCCGACTCTGGAAGCCCTGCTCGAGCCGCCCGAGCACCTCGCCCAGCCCGTAGGCGCCCACCATGATCGTCACGTACTTGATGCCGTCGGCGAGCACCGGGACGCCGAACGTGAAGCGCTGCACGCCGTAGATCTCGTCCACGCCCACGGTCGAAAGCAGCAGCCCCACGAACAGGCTGATCAGCGCGTTCGTCATCGACGTGCCCGCGAGCGCGACCACGCTCGTGAGCCCGAACAGGATCACCGAGAAGTACTCCGGGGCATCGAAGGTGAGCGCGAACCGGGCGAAGGGATGCGCGAGCAGCACCATGGCGGTCGCAGTGAGCAGGCCTCCCCAGAGGGCGGCGTACAGCGTCCAGCCGAGCGCCTTCGCCGGCGCGCCCTTGCGCCCCATCGTATAGCCGTCCCACAGCAGCGGGACATCGAGCGGCTCGCCCGGAATCCGAAACAGGATCGAAGTGAACGCGCCCCCGTACGTACCCGAGACGTACATGGCAGTGAGCATGATGATCGACGGGAGGAGCGCCATGCCGTAGGTGAAAGGCAGCACCAGCACCACGCCCATCACCAGGGTGAGGCCGGGCAGGATCGCGACCAGCATGCCGACCACCAGCCCGATCAGCAACGCGGTGACGTTGGCGGGCGCCAACACGTGAACGAACCCGAGTCCGAGGTTGCCCAGAATCTCGATCATGGACTCAGCGAATACCCATCAGTTGCATGAGCGCGACCGACACCGCCGAAAACGGCTCGCGTCCGATCGGCAGCGAGATGTAGACGACCTTCATGAACACGAACATGAACAGGAGCGAGCCGCCGAGGCTGCTCGCGATCAGCACCGGCCAGCGGCGATAGCGGCCGACCAGCATGAAGAGCAGCGTGTACAGGAACGTCGCCAGGAAAAATCCCAGCACGTCGAGCAGCGCCACGTACGCAACTGTGATCCCGGCGCCGATCCACAGCAGGTGCGGGTAGCGCCTGGCGGGGGCCGCGTCCGGCTCGAGCTCGTCGACCGTCGCGTCCTCGCCGAGGGTCACGGGCTCGGCCGGCCGCGCGTCGCTGCCCCGCAAGAGCCGCCTGAGCAGCTCGTAGGCGCAGGTCGCCATTAGCAGCACCAGGATGGCCTTCGGCCAGAAGTCGGGCCCGAGGCGGCCTTCGATGCGCGTGATTTCCAGCTGGCCGGCCTCCTGGAACAGGTAGGCGGCCAGGCCGAGCAGAACCGCGTAGGGGGCGGTGCCGGCAAGGCGTGTCGCGGCTCGCAACGTTGCGCTCCTCCATCGCCGGGGACGAGCGGACGCGCCTCGCGCGCCGCTCGTCCCCCGATTCACGCGCCGGTCCGCCGGCGCGCAAGCGGTTTCACTTGTTGAGGCCCTTGTGAGCGGACTCGGCCTGGATCTTGTGCGCCTTGACGAGCCAGTCGGCCATCCACTTGTGCGCTTCGGCGGCCGGCATGTAGCTGTCTGGGTCCGCGTACTGGCTTGCGAGGTATTCCTTGTATTCCGGCGTCTGCGCTACCTTCGCCAGGGCCTCCGAGAGCTTCTTGACGATCGCCGGGCTCGTTCCCGCCTTGACGATGACCGTGCGCAGCTGCGGCAGCGAGATGTGGATCCCCATGTCCCCGGTCGCCGGGACCCCCTTGAACGGCCCCACGTTCAGCTCGTGCGGGTAGAAGATCACCACCGGCCGCATCTGCTTGTTGTCGACGTACGAGCGCACGTCGCCCGTCTGCTCGTACAGCACGTCCGCATGGCCGCCCAGGATCGAGGTGTAGCGCTCGCCGGGCTTCGCGTAGGGCACGGTCTCGAAGTGGTAGCCCAGGCCGCGGAAGTAGGTAACGGTGATGTCGTCCGGACTGCCAAAGCCGGTCGTCGCGACCTTTAGCGTCTTGGTCTTCGCCGCGGCGAGCAGCTCCTTCCAGTTCTTCCAGGGCGCGTCTTCCTTCACGTAGAACGCCGAGGGCTGGCGGATCATGATCGCGAGCGGGGTGATCTGGCTCAGCTTGAAGCGCGGATGCGGCGCGCCGAACAGCGAATACGTGTCGCCCGTCATGACCTCGATGTTGTAGCCGTCGTTGGGCCCGCTGATCAGCTTCGTGAGACCGACTTGGCCGGTCGCGCCCGGAACGTTGATGACCGGCAGCGACACGCCGAGCATCGGTTCCATGAGCTTGCTCGCGGTGCGCGCGAGCAGGTCCGCGCCGCCCCCGGGGCCCCAGGGGACGATGAAGTTGATCGGCCTCGACGGATATCCCTGCGCCGCGGCGATTGCCGGCGCCAGTGCGAGGGCGAAAAGCCCCGCGATGAGCCGCGTCCTGGATTTCACAGCAGACATGATGACCTCCTCCATGTGGTTTGCTACGGCGTTGACGCTCTTCACAGCCGCTTTTCGAAGCGGCTCTTCCCAACCCTGCCGTGGCGGCGCGCGCTCGCGCGCGCGACCGCCACGGCAGAACTGTAGATCGGAGCCCGCCTCATGACGCGAGCCGCGCCCAGCTATCCGACAGGATGGTCGCGAGCGGCTCGGAGATCTCGTACACGCTCGCCACCGCTAGATCGGGGCCGTAGGCGAGCCCCTCGCGCTCGGCGCGCCTGCGCAGCTTCTCCTCGTGCACCTCGAGCACCTCGCGCGGGATCGGCAGCGCGCCGGGATCGAGGATCCTGAGGCAGCCGTCGGCGTCGCGCGCGGGCATCACGGCGCTCTTCAACCAGCGGTTGGGCGACCACGGCACGTCGAGCACGCCCGCCTCGGCGGCGCGCACGGCGCCGAGCGCCACGTCGCCGTCGCCCATCTCGAGCACCTTGTCGACGACCGGCCGCACCTCGCGCTTGATCAGCTCGACCTCGGCGCCGAGCTCGGGCAGCGCGTCCAGGCGGAGCTGCCGTGCGAGATAGATCGCCATGCGGGTCATGCGCAGTCCCTCCGCGTTCGCCTTCGGCGTCGGAATGCCGAAGGCCTCGTGCGTCGATTTCGTCGTGACCGATGCGGCGCCGGCCACCGCCGCGAGCGTGCCGCCGTAGGCGACGAGCGCGGCGGCCTGCGCCTCGTCGTGCGGCCAGGCGCCCATCCAGTGCAGCAGCGTCACCGGCGTGAAGACGTCATCGTAGCCCCGTCGGCGCAGGTATTCCTGACAGATTTCCTCGCAGGCGCGCACCGCGGCCGCGTCCTGCACCAAGTGCAGCGTCTGGCCCATCTCCAGGCCGTAGTTCCTGACCCCCTGCTCGACCGCGAGCAGCAGGTCGAGCACGCAGGTGACGATCGCGATCGAAGGCGGGATGTTGGTGCCGGTGAGGAAGCCCGGCTGGCGCCGGTGCAGGTCGACGCCGTGCTCGCGGTACATCGCGGCGAGGCGGTCGAGGTACTGGTAGTTGCGGATGCCCTCCTCGATCGAGAGCTCCTTCGTGTAGGAGCTCGTGTACGCGATCCCCGACCCGAGGTACCCGGAATAGCCGCCCGCGAAGCCGATCTCGCCGGTGAGCCGGGGCATCGAGGTCCCGGTCAGCATGATGGCGGGCTTGTCGATCGCGTCGATCAGCTCGGCCGCTCGCGCGACGCCGTAGTTGACGATCGGGTAGCCGTTGAGGAGCGAGCGGCCGAGGCGCTCGGACTCCTCGACGCCCTTCTGCGCGAGGTGAAACTGCTCGTTGCGGGTGTAGCTGTCGGTCGTGGTCGGCACGATGTCGGCGAGACCCTCGCGGTCGAGCGCCTGCATCAGCTCCTTCTGGAGGGCGAACGTGCCGAACCCGCCGCGCGGCTGGGTGAGGCAGCGGCCCTGCCGGCGGGCTTCGCGCATCACCCAGCCGAGCCTCTTGTGCGGCGGCAGGGCCTGGTGCCGCGCCACGGCGGCCGCGAAGTCGACCTCCGCACCCGTCGGCCAGCGCGCGAGGTTCTCGCGGCGCATCCGGGCGAACACGTCGCCCGGAATTCTCGCCTGCGAAAGCGGCAGGCGCGCCTCAACCGCCGATGGCGCGTTCATGCGGCAGCCTCCGCGACAGGCTCTTCCAGGCAGTTGAGCGCGAGCTCGAGAGCGGCCTGCGGCTCGGCCTGCGCGAGCAGCCCGCAGGCGTACAGCAGGTACTGCCGGTCGACCAGGAAGCGCGGCGCGCGCGGGCGCAGCGACTCCGGCTCGGCCGGGTCGGCGAGCACCGTCTCGAGCAGCTCGAGCGGCGCCGCGCCGTGCGCGATCACGCCGCCCGTGCCGATCACGACTCGCACGCCTGAGAGATCCTTGCCGGTCTGCACGTTCACCGGGCCGAGCGCCGAGTACACGACCTCCATGGTGCCGCAGTGGCGCTTCATCGCGACGCGCAGCGCCGCGCGCGCGAGCGCGCGGTCGAGCGCGTGCTCCTCCGGCGTCGAGGGCAGTCGCCCCACGTCGCGCGCGAGCTCGCCGATCAGCCGCTCGACCCTGTGCTGCGGCAGCCGGGCGTCCTCGGCCAGCCGCGCGACGCCCGCGACCTCGGCGATCGTCGCCGCGTTGTGGCGCATGCCGAGGTCGCCCTCGACGGTGCGCTTCACCCGCGGCTCGGGCAGCCCGCGCTCCACGGCGCCCGGCGTGGTCGGCGCGCCCGTGGCGATCGAGTGCACGTCGGTCGTCGCCCCGCCGGGATCGATCACCACCAGCTCGCCGAGGCCCGAGGCGCTCGCGCAGCCCTCGGCGAGCAGGCGCGCGCCCTCCATGACCGCCGCCGGCGTCGGCATTAGCACCGCGTCGCACGTGCCGCGCGCGCGATCGATGCCCTTCGCCTGCACGATGCGCCGGATGAACACCTCGCGGATCGCCGCGCGCGCCGGCTCGATGTTGAGCACATTGAGCTCGGGCATGACGTTCTCGGTGCACAGCACCTCCTTGCCCGCGAGCAGCGGCTCGGCCTCGTCCCACGCGGCGCGATTCCCCGCGTAGACGATCGGGCAGTCGAGCCGGCTCGCACCGAGCGCGCGCGCGTTGTGCAGGATCACCTCGCTGTTGCCGCCGTCGGTGCCGCCCGCGAGCAGCACGATGTCGGGCGCGAGGGCCGCGATGCGCTCCAGGTCGGCGGCGGTCAGGCGGTAGGCGAACGTGCCGACGAGCCTCGCCCCGGCGCCGAGCGCGGCGCGGCGCGCAGCCTCCGCCGTGAGCTCGCGCACCAGGCCCGCGGTCACCATGCGCAAGCCCCCCGCGGCGCTGCTCGAGGCGAGCCGGACCCTGAATTTCGGCAGGCTTCCCAGCCGCCGCGCGAGGTCCTCGAGGGCGAGGCGCATGCCGACGTTCACGTCGGTCGTGACCGTCGAGGGCCCCTGCCCGCTTGCCAGCACCGCGCGGCGCTCCAGGTCGATCGCGCGCAGCTTGGTGTACGTGCTGCCGAAGTCGATGAGGAGCGCCGCGTTCGACATGCTCACCCCGCGGCCTGCGCGGCGCGCCGTCTCGCGGCGAGGTCCTGCGCGAGCCACCCGAGCACGGTCTCCACGCGCGTGCCCGGGGCCGCGGCGCGGTCGAACCCCATGTCGAGGAACATGCGCTCGACCGTCTCCCAGGGGTGCTTGCCGACGATCAGGTTGCCGCCGACGTACAGCAGGATGTCGTCCAGCCCGGCCTCGACGCACAGCTCCCGGAACCCGCGGCAGTCGAGCTCGCCCTGGCCGTAGAGCGAGGAGACCAGGATCACGTCCGCGTCGGTCTCGACCGCCGCCTTCACGAACTCGGCCGCCGGCGTGAGCGCCCCGAGCGCGACCACCTTGTAGCCCGCCTTCTCGAGCGACATCGACAGGATGCGATTGCCCACGATGTGCGTGTCCGAGCCGATCACGCCCGTCACCACGGTCGGCGCGCCGTTCGGCTGGCTGCTCATCATGGCCCCTAGCGTCCAGCGAGCGCCGCCGCGCGGAGCTCGGCCGTGTCGCGCGAAACGCGCGCGAGCGCCGCGCGGTCGAGCTCCGGGCGATAGCCCGGCTCGAGCCGGATCGCGCCCGCCTCGACGCGCGGCGGATTCGCGAGCAGCGGCACGGCCTGCTTGAGATAGCCGTTCATCTCGCCCGCGTTGCGGATGCGGGTGCGCGCGACCGCAGCCTCCATCCAGCAGCCGATCTCGCACGCCACGCCGTTGCCGAGCACCGGCTCCATGCCGAGCGCGCGGATGCGCTCAATGGCCGAAGCGAGCCGATCGAGGCTGCCGAGCTTCATGAGCTTGAGCTTGATGAAGCGCGCCGCGCGCAGCTCGGCCGCGCGCTCGATGTCCTCGAGCCCGTAGATCGACTCGTCCAGCATCATCGGCACAGTCGAGACCGCGGCCACCGCGGCCGCGGCCTGCCAGTCGCCGGCCCGGCAGGGCTGCTCGAACAGCTCGATGCCCTCCGGGTCGATGCCGGAAGCGAAGCGCCTCGCGTCCTCGACGCCGTAGCCCTGGTTGGCGTCGACCCGGATCGCCGCGCGCCCGCGGACCAGGCTCTGGATCAGGCGCAGGCGCTGCGCGTCCGCCTGAGCGTCGAAGCCGACCTTCACCTTGAGGGTGCGGAAGCCGCGCGCCAGCAGGACGTCGATCTCGGCCTCGAGATCGCCCGCGGCCTCTGCGTTGACCAGCCCGAGCAGCGGCACCTCCGCTGGCGCGCTCACCGACAGCGCGCCAGCGCCTTCGAGCATCTCCAGGGCGGTGACGAGCGCGGTCACGGTGAACGGCGCGCGCTCGACCTCGGCGATGAGCTTCGCGTGCGCCTCCTCGACTCCGGAACCCGCCACCTCGCGCGCCAGGCGCTGCACGAGCGCCCAGCTTCCTTCCACGGTTTCGTCCGTGTAGCCGGTCAGGACCGTGGCTTCCCCCAGCCCGACGCGGCCGCGAGAGTCGCGCACCTCGGCGATGAGCGTGTCGAAACGCCGCACCACGCCGAACGCGAGCTTGTAGGGCGTCCGGAGGGGCACCTCGAGCCGATGGAGCCGGATCTCCGCGATCTCACTCATGCAAATCACTTTAGCAGCAAGCCCGCCGGCGGGGCGCCCGCGGCGCCCGGTCAGCCGCAAAAAGTCATGTATATGTCTGCGGTACCATGGAGGCCGTTCGCGATCGAGGGTCGCCATGCCGCCGCTGTACAAGGCCGTCAAGCAAAAGCTGACCGAGGAGCTGCGCACCGGGCGCTGGCGCCACGGCCAGGTGATTCCCAGCGAGCCGCTGCTCGCCCGGCGCTACGCGGTCAGCATCGGCACTCTGCGCCGGGCGGTGAGCGAGCTCGTGGCCGAGAACATCCTCGTTCGCGAGCAGGGGCGCGGAACGTTCGTCGCCAGCCATACGCGCGACTACATGCTGAACGTGTTCTTCCGCATCGAGGACCGCGACGGCCGCAGGGCGCTGCCCGACAGCGAGCTCATCTCCTTCCGCCACGGCCGCGCGAACCGCGCCGCGGCCGCGGCGCTGCAGATCGCGGTCGGCGACCCGGTCTTCCAGATCCGCGCCCGCCTGCGGCTGCACGGCAGGCCGGTGATCCTGGACGAGATGCGGCTGCCCGCGCGCCTGTTCCCGGACCTGAACGAGCACATCTTCTCGCGGCGGGACACGACCGTGTACGGCATGTTCCAGGCGCGCTATGGCATCACCGTGGCGCGCACGACCGAAGCGCTCAGCGCCGAGCTCGCCGACAGGCACACGTGCGAGCTGCTGGGCCTGCAGGCCCCGGCCGCGGTGCTAAAGGTGATCCGCACCGCTTACGCCTACAAGGATCTGCCGGTCGACTGGCGCGTGCGCTACATCGACACCAAGCGCCACCACTACCTCAGCGTGCTCGGCGGCCCCTGAAGCGGCGCTCACACATACGCCTTGTACTTGTCGAGCATGCGCACCGGCTTCTTGAGCGCGTCGCGCCGGAACGGGTCGCCCAGCTCGCGGGTGCACATCATCTCGAGGATCGTGGTCTTGCCTTCGGCCTGCGCCTTGCAGGCTGCGCGCAGCGCCGGCCCGACGTCCGAAACGTTCTCGATGGTGATGCCCTCCGCGCCCATCGCGCGCGCGATGCCGGCGAAGCTCGGGTTCTCCAGGTTCACGCCGAGGAAGCGGTTGCTGTAGAAGTCGACGTGGTTCTTCTTCTCCGCGCCCCACTGCTGGTTGTTGAACACGACCGCGGTCACCGGGATTCTCTCGCGCACGCAGGTGAGGATCTCGCCGAAGCTGATGCCCCAGGCGCCGTCGCCCACGTAGGCGACCGCGGCTCGCCCGGGCGCCGCCATCTTGCAGCCGATCATGGTGGGGAAGGCGTAGCCGCAGTTGCCGAACATCATCGCGCCGAACATGCTGCGCGGCCGCTCGAACTTCAGGTAGCTGTTCGCGACCTGGCAGATGTTGCCGATGTCGGTCGAGACCATCGCGTCCGCGGGCAGCGCTTTTTCCAGCTCGCGCAGCATCTGGCGCGGGTGCATGTAGCTCGAG
>JAKALD010000001.1 GCA_021813275.1 Pseudomonadota bacterium
GCTCGAGATCGGGATCACCATCGCGGGCGGCGCGCGCACCATCCTGCTGGACGAGCCGACCGCCGGCATGAGCCGCACCGAGACCGCGCAGGCGGTCGAGCTGATCCGCCAGGTCACGGAAGGCAGGACGCTGGTGATGGTCGAGCACGACATGGGCGTCGTGTTCGATCTGGCCGACCGGATCAGCGTGCTCGTCTACGGCGAGGTGCTCGCGAGCGGCTCCCCGGCCGAGATCCGCGCCAGCGCGGCGGTGCAAGAGGCGTACCTCGGCGCGTTGCACAAGGAGGCCGCGCATGCTTGAGGTGCGCGACCTGCACGCGTTCTACGGCAAGAGCCACATCCTGCACGGCGTGCACCTGTCGGTGGGCGCGGGCGAGATCGTGTCGCTGCTCGGCAGGAACGGCGTGGGCCGCTCGACCACGGTGAAGGCGATCATGGGGCTCGCCGAGTGCCGCGGCTCGATCCGCTTCAAGGACGAGGAGATCGCCGGCGAGAAGGCCTACCGCATCGCGCACAAGGGCCTGGGCTACGTGCCCGAGAACCGCGACATCTTCCCGACGCTCACCGTGCGCCAGAACCTGCTGCTCGGGCAGAAGTCCGCGCGCGCCGCGGGGCGCTGGAGGATGGAGGACATGTTCGCGCTCTTCCCGCGGCTCAAGGAGCGCGCCGACACGCAGGCCGGCGTGCTCTCGGGCGGGGAGCAGCAGATGCTCACGCTCGCCCGCACGCTGATGGGCGACCCCGAGCTCATCATGATCGACGAGCCGACCGAGGGGCTCGCGCCGAAGATCGTCGCGCAGATGGCGGAGCTCTTCCAGGAGATCCGGCGCCGCGGCATCGCGATCCTGCTGGTCGAGCAGAAGCTCGCCATCGCGCTCGACATCTCGCAGCGGCTGTACGTGATGGGCCACGGACGCATCGTGTTCGAGGGCTCGCCGCAGGACATCCGCACCGACGCCGCCATGCGCAAGGAGTGGCTCGAGGTCTGAGTTTGCCGCTAAAATCCCGCCTTCCCGCGCGGCAGTCCATCCGGAGATTCCCCTCATGAGCGACAGCGACGCAGCCCGGTATTCCGTCCGCGACGGCATCGCCGTCATCGCGATGAACAACCCTCCGGTCAACGGCCTCGGGCACGCGCTGCGGACCGGAATCATGGACGGCCTGAAGAAGGCCGCTGCCGATCCGGCGGTCAAGGCGATCGTGCTCGCCGGTTCGGCGAAGGCGTTCTCCGGCGGGGCCGACATCCGCGAGTTCAACACCCCCAAGGCCTCGCTGCCGCCCACCCTGCACGAGATCATCGCCGCGCAGGACGCGAGCGCGAAGACGATCGTCGCCGCGATCGGCGGCTTCGCGATGGGCGGGGGCCTGGAGCTCGCGCTCGGGTGCCACTACCGCGTGGCCGCCCCCAAGGCGCAGCTCGCGCTGCCCGAAGTGAAGCTCGGCATCCTGCCCGGCGCCGGCGGCACGCAGCGCCTGCCGCGCGTCGTGCCCGCCGCCGAGGCGCTCAGAATGATGACCACCGGCGAGCCGATCCCCGCCGAGAAGGCGCGGGAGCTCGGGCTGGTGGACGAGATTGCCGCCGGCGACCTGCTCGAGGCGGCGCTCGCCTACGCGCAGAGGCTCGCGACCGAGGGCAAGGGCCCGCGCCGCGTCCGCGACATGAAGCCGAAGCTCGAAGGCGACCCGAAGGCGTTCTTCGAGGCCGCGCGCGCCGAGGTCGCGAAGGCGAGCAGGGGCTATCCGGCGCCGCTCGAGATCGTCGCCTGCGTCGAGGCGGCGGTCACGCGACCCTTCGACGAGGGCCTGAAGGAGGAGCGCCGGCGCTTCGAGCACCTGGTGAACACGACCGAGTCGAAGGCGCTGCGCCACATGTTCTTCGCCGAGCGCCAGACGACCAAGATCCCGGACGTGCCCGAGGACACGCCGACGCGCGAGATCAGGAAGGCGGCGATCGTCGGCGCGGGCACCATGGGCGGCGGCATCGCGATGAGCTTCGCGAACGCCGGCATCCCGGTGACGCTCGTCGAGATGAAGCAGGAGGCGCTCGAGCGCGGCCTCGCGACGATCCGCAAGAACTACGCGAGCACCGTGGCGAAGGGGCGCCTCAAGCAGGAGGACATGGACAAGCGCACGGCGCTCATCGCGCCGAGCCTCAAGCTCGAGGACGCGCGCGGCGCGGACATCGTGATCGAGGCGGTGTTCGAGAGGATGGACGTCAAGCAGGACGTGTTCAGGAAGCTCGACGCGACCATGAAGCCGGGCGCGATCCTCGCCACCAACACCTCGACCCTCGACGTGAACGCGATCGCCGCGGTGACGAAGCGCCCGCAGGACGTGATCGGCACGCACTTCTTCTCGCCGGCCAACGTGATGCGGCTCCTCGAGGTGGTGCGCGGCGCACGGACCGCCAAGGACGTGCTCGCCACCACGCTGCAGCTCGGCAGGCGGCTGAGGAAGGTGCCGGTCGTCTCGGGCGTGTGCGACGGCTTCATCGGCAACCGCATGATCGAGAAGTACGGCCAGCAGAGCCTCTTCCTGCTCGACGAGGGGGCTTCGCCTTCGCAGGTCGACGCGGCGGCGCAGAAATGGGGCCTTGCGATGGGGCCCTTCGCCATGGGCGACATGGCGGGCCTGGACATCGGCTGGGAGATCCGCAAGCGCCGCTACCAGGAGCGGCCGAACTTCGTGTACTCGCGCGTCGGCGACCGCGTCTGCGAGCAGGGGCGCTTCGGGCAGAAGACCGGCAAGGGCTGGTACCTGTACGAGCCGGGCAGCCGCAAGCCGCTCCCCGATCCGGCGGTCGACAAGATCATCGCCGAGTACCGCAAGGAAATCGGCGTCGCGCCGCGCGCGATCGGCGACGAGGAGATCGTCGAGCGCCTCGTCTACGCGCTCGTCAACGAGGCCGCGTACATCCTCGAGGAGGGCATCGCGCTGCGCGCCTCCGACATCGACATGGTGTACCTCACCGGCTACGGATTTCCGCCCTACCGCGGCGGGCCGATGTTCTACGCCGACACCGTGGGCCTTCCCAAGGTGCTCGCCTCGATCGAGAAATTCCAGAAGGGCTATCGCGGCGAGGTGTGGAAGCCCGCGCCGCTGCTGGTGAAGCTCGCGCGCGAAGGCAAACGCTTTAACGGCTAGGAGAAGATTCATGACCGACGCAGTCATCGTTTCCACTGCACGCACCCCACTGTGCAAGAGCTGGCGCGGGGCGCTCAACATGACCCACGGCGCCACGATGGGCGGCCACGTGGTGAAGCACGCCGTCGAGCGCGCGCGGCTCGAGCCGGGCGAGGTCTACGACGTGATCATGGGATGCGCCAACCCCGAGGGCGCGACCGGCGCGAACATCGCGCGCCAAATCGCGCTGCGCGCGGGGCTGCCGGTCACGGTCTCGGGAATGACCGTGAACCGCTTCTGCTCCTCGGGCCTGCAGACCGTGGCGCTCGCGAGCCAGCGGATCCTCCAGGGCGAGGACGAGATCTTCGTTGCCGGCGGCGTCGAGTCGATCTCCTGCGTGCAGAACGAGGCGAACAAGCACATGATCCACGAGGACTGGCTCGTCAAGAACAAGCCCGAGATCTACTGGACCATGCTGCAGACCGCCGAGATGGTTTCCAAGCGCTACAAGATCAGCCGCGAAGCCCAGGACCGCTACGGCGTCGAGAGCCAGCTGAAAGCGGCGAAATCGCGCGCCGCGGGCAAGTTCAAGGACGAGATCGTCCCCTTGAGCACGAAGATGAAGGTCGTCGACAAGACGACCGGGGTCGAGACGCTGAAGGACGTGACGACTTCCGAAGACGAAGGCATCCGCCCCGACACCACCTACGAGGGCGTGTCGCAGATCAAGCCCGCGCTCGAGGGCGGCGTGATCGCCGCGGGCAACGCGAGCCAGTTCTCCGACGGCGCCTCCGCCCAGGTGCTGATGAGCGACAAGCGCGCGGCGGCGAGGGGCTTGAAGCCGATGGGCGTATTCCGCGGCTTCGCCGTGGCCGGCTGCGAGCCCGACGAGATGGGCATCGGCCCGGTGTTCGCGGTGCCCAAGCTCCTCAAGCAGACCGGCATGAAGATGGAGGACATCGGCCTGTGGGAGCTGAACGAGGCCTTCGCGGTGCAGGTGATCTACTGCCGCGACAAGCTGGGCATTCCGAGCGAGCGCCTGAACGTCGACGGCGGCGCGATCGCGGTCGGCCACCCCTACGGCATGACCGGCTCGCGCCTGATCGGCCACGCGCTGATCGAGGGCAAGCGCCGCGGCGTGAAGCACGTCGTCGTCACGCTTTGCATCGGCGGCGGAATGGGAGCGGCGGGATTGTTCGAGGTCGTCTGACCCGCTTCACGCAGTGAAGATCGCGATCGTCGGGACAGGCGCTATGGGGTCGGTGTACGCGACGCTGTTCGCCGCCGCGGGCCACGAAGTGTGGGCGATCGACCGCTGGCGCGAGCACGTCGAGGCGATGCGCGCGCACGGCCTGCGCCTCGAGGGCGCATCGGGCGATCGGACGGTGCGCGTGCACGCGACGAATGACGCGCGCGACGCAGGCAGCTGCGACCTCGTGATCATCGCCACCAAGGCGATGCACGTCGCGCAGGCGGCTGAGGCGGCGAAGGCGCTCCTCAAGCCCGACACCATGGTGCTCTCGATCCAGAACGGCCTGGGCGGGCCGGATGCCGCCGCCTCGGTGCTCGGCCGCGAGCGCGTCATGGTCGGCGTGGTCGGCGGCTTCGGCGCCTCGATCAAGGCGCCGGGCCACGCGCATCACAACGGCTGGGAGCTGGTGCGCCTGGGCGAGCTCGCGGGGCCGGTCACGCCGCGCTTGGAGAGCATCGCCGAGCTGTGGCGCGGGGCGGGCTTTCGCGTGAAGGTCTTCGACGACATCGATCAGCTCGTCTGGGAAAAGCTCGTCTGCAACTGCGCCTATTCCGGTCCCTGCGCGCTCCTCGACTGCACGATCGCCGAGCTGATGGCCGACGCCGACGGCGCGCAGGTCTCGGCCGGCTGCGCGACCGAGGCCTTCCAGGCCGCGCACGCGAAGGGCGTCAGGCTGGGCTTCTCCGACCCGGTGGCCTACGTGCGCGAGTTCGGCTCGAAGATCCCGAACGCGCGGCCCTCGGTCCTCCTCGACCTGATGGCCGGGCGCAAGTCCGAGATCGACGTGATCAACGGCGCGATCCCGCGGGTCGCGCGCGAACACGGCATCGCTGCGCCCTACAACGCGGTGGTGACCGCGCTGGTGCGCGCCAAGGAGCGTCGCCTGGGCTGCGCCTAGGATTCGCCGCCGCGCCGGGCGCGCGCTACGAGAACCAGTGCTCGGCTGGCCGCGCGAAGAACTCTTCCAGCGGCACGCCCGTCTCACCAACGATCCATGGCGTCGCCCTGGGGTAGCGCTTGCGGAAAGCGGCGATGCCGCTCGGCTTGCCGCCGCGGCCGCTCTTCACTTCGATCGCCCACGAGCGCGCGCCCGAGCTGACGACGAAGTCCACCTCGTCCCCGTTCGCGCGCCAGTAGGCAACGTTCCACTGCGGCCCCTGCAGGCCGTTGAGCAGGTACGCGCCGACCGCGTTCTCGACGAGCCGCCCCCACCAGGCGCCGTCGGCGCGCGCCTGCCGAAAGCCGAGCAACGAGGGCGCGTTGACGAGCGCATTGTTCCAGAGGATGAGCTTGGGGCTGCTGCCTCGGCGCCGCACCTGCCCCTTGGCGTAGAGCTCGAGCCCGCTCGCGAGGAACGCCGTCTCGAGCAGCCGCAGGTAGGACGCGAGGGTCACGGTGTTGCCCGCGTCCTGGAGCTGCCCGAGCATCTTCGTGTAGGAAAGGATCTGCGCGGGGTAGGCGGCGGCGAGCGCAAATAGGTGCCGCAGCAGCGCCGGCTTGGCGACGGTCTGCATTTGCAGGACGTCGCGCGCGATCACCGTCTCGATGAGCGAGTCGGTGACGTAGCGCTTCCAGGCCGTTTCGTCGCGCGCGAGCGGCGCCGCGCCGGGGTAGCCGCCGAAGTAGATCCAGCGCTCGAGCGGCCAGTCGAAGGCTTCGCCACACTCCGGCCACGACCAGTGCGCGCAGCGGTGCAGGTAGAACCGGCCCGCGAGGCTCTCGGTCAGCCCCTTCTGCACCAGCAGCGCCGACGAGCCGAGCAGGAGCGGCCGCACCCGGCCGCCCGCGCGCGCCTCCTCGTCCCACAGACGCTTGACCACCTCGCTCCAGCCGCGCACTTTCTGGATTTCGTCGAGCACCAGCAGCACGCGGCCCCGGCCGGCCGCGCGCGCGAGGCGCCACTGGGTCTCGATCCACTCCGGCGGATGCGGCAGCGGCGCGTCGGCCGACGCGACGTGGCTCGGCCAGCCTAGGCGCGCCACCGCGTGCGCGGCGGCGGTGGTCTTGCCGACCTGCCGCGGGCCGACCAGCACCTGCAGACGCGGTGGCCGCCGGGCAAGGCCGCGGCACAGCTCGGCGACGATGGCGCGCTCGAAGGTCACGCCGCGATTCTAGCGTTTACTCAGTCACTGAGCAAAAATTACTCAGTCACTGAGTATTTTGGCAGGCGAGGCGGCGCGCCGATCGCAGCGCGATGCGACGCGCTCAGCCCGGCGCGCGCAGGCCGCGCAGCCGGAACGCCGGCACCGGGTGCGCGAAGCCGCGCAGCCGCAGCGACCCGATCGGCTCGGTGTCGGCCTTGTCGAGCAGCTCGGCCTCGGTCTGGGCGTCCAGGACGATCTCGCCGGCGCGCGCCTCGCCGCACAGGCGCGCCGCGAGGTTCGGCACGTTGCCGATCGCGGCGTACTCCCAGCGCTGCTCGAAGCCGATCACGCCGAGCGTCGCCTCGCCCTGGGCGATGCCGATCCCGAGGCCTACCTCGTGGCCGAGCCTCGCCCAGGCCTCGGCGATGGGCATGAACGCCTTCTGCAGACCGGCGGCCATGCGCACGGCGCGCTCGGCCGGGCGGTCGACCGGGAACGGGTCGTTGAAGAAGATCATCACGCCGTCGCCCGCGAAGTGCTCGAGCGTCCCGCCGTAGCTGCCTACGATCGTGCCGAGCGTCGCGTGGTAGCTGCGCAGCAGCTCGAGTACCTCCTCCGGATCGGCGCGGTCGGTGAAGGCGGTGAAGCCGCGCAGGTCGAGGAACACCGCGGTGATCTCGCGCCGGTGCGGCGCGAGCATGTCTTCGCCGCCCGCTTCGATCGCCTCGGCCACGTGCGGCGAGAAGAAGCGCTTGAGCCGCCCGAGGCGCTGGATCGCGCCGACCTGCTCGTTGACGCGCTCCTCAAGCCTCGCGTTCCAGTCGCGCAGCGCCTCGGCCTGCCGGCGCACCTCGTCCTGCAGCGATTTGACGCGCAAGAGCGAGCGCACGCGCGCGAACAGCTCCGTCCAGTTGACCGGCTTGGCGAGGAAATCGTCGGCGCCCGCCTCGATGCCCTTCAGGCGCTCGGCCTGCGGCTCGAGCGAGGTGACGAGCACCACCGGCAGGAGCGCCGTCTGCGGGTCGGCGCGCAGCCGCCGGCACAGCTCGTAGCCGTCCAGCCCCGGCATCAGGATGTCGGAGACCACGAGGTCGGGATGCAGCTCGCGCACCAGCCTGAGCGCCTCCTCGCCGTCGAGCGCCGTGTGCACCTCGTAGGCGCGCTGGCGCAGCAGGCCCGCCATCAGCTCGACGTTGGTGCGCTGGTCGTCCACGACCAGGATGCGCCCCGCGCGAGCGGCTGCGCCCCCCGGCGGCGCCTTCGCCGGGTCCGAGAGGTTCATGCGTGCAGCCCGTGCGCGCCTCAGAGCACGATCACGCCGCGCGCGTTCTTGCCGGATTCGAGGTCGGCGAAGGCCTGCGCCGCCTCCTCGATCTGATAGCGGTGCGTGATCAGCTCGTCGAGCTTGAGCCGCCCCGCCATGTACAGGGCGAGCATGCGCGGGAAGTCGACCCGCGGCACGCACGAGCCGAAATAGCTCCCGGTGAGCGTCTTTTCCTCGAAGGGCAGCGTCATGGTGCGCACGCTGGTCGAGTCGCCGGGCTTGGCGACGCCCACTACGACGGCGACGCCACCGCGCCCGATCGCGCGGTACGCGACGCCGGCGAGCTCGCCGCTGCCCACGCACTCGAAGGCATAGTCCGCCCCGCCCCCGGTCAGTTTCTTGATCGGCTTGACGAGGTCTTCGCCGGCTTTCGCGAGCAGCAGGTCGGTCGCGCCGAAGCGGCGCGCCATGTCGAGCTTCGCCTGCAGCGTGTCGATCGCGACGATCCGCCCGGCGCCCGCGATCGCCGCGCCCTGAATGACGTTGAGCCCCACGCCGCCGCAGCCGAACACGGCGACGCTCGCGCCCGGCACGACGCGCGCGGTGTTGAACACGGCGCCCACCCCGGTCGTCACCGCGCAGCCCACCAGCGCCGCGCGATCGAGCGGGATCGCGGGATCGATCTTGACCACGTTGTCCACTGAGAGCGTCGCGTAGTCGGCCATCACGCCGCAGCCGGAGAAGACGTTGAGCGGCCTGCCCTGCCCATCGCGCGTGCGCAGCGTGCCGTCGGGCAGCGTGGTGAGCGCCTTGCCCTGCTCGAGGCAAAGCACCGGCCGCCCCATCGCGCAGAAGCGGCACTTGCCGCACATGTAGATGAACGAGGAGACGACGTGATCGCCGACCGCGAAGCCCGTGACGCCCTCGCCCACCTCGACGACCTCGCCCGCCGCCTCGTGGCCGAGAACGAGCGGCGGCGGCATCGCGATCGTGCCGTTGGTGGCCGAGAGGTCCGAGTGGCACACGCCGCAGGCGGCGATCTTGACCATCACCTCGCCGCGCCTGGGCGAGTCCACGGTGATGCGCTCGACGACCACCGGCTTGTTCAGCTCGCGGCAGATCACCGCGCGGGCGCTATGCGCCATGCAATATATCCCCTCGTCCGCTCAGGCCGCCGAGTATAGCGCGCCCGCTCGGCTAAAATGGGCTTTGCCGACAAGGAGGTCCGGATGATCGCGCGCGACACGTTCTACATCGGCGGCAAGTGGGTCGAGCCGTCGGGCAGGCAAACCATCGACGTGCACAACGCCGGCACCGGCGCGGTGATGGGCCGTGTGCCGGCCGGGAGCGAGAAGGACGCCGACGCGGCGGTCGCCGCGGCGCGCGCCGCGCTCGAGGGCTGGGCGCGAACACCGGTCGAGCAGCGCGCGGCGGTCCTCGAAAAGATCTCCGCCGGGCTGAAAGCGCGCGCCGACGAGCTCGCGAAGCTGATCGCCCAGGAGGTCGGCATGCCGATCAAGCTCGCCGGGCGCATCCAGGCGGGCCTGCCGATCGCCAACTTCGCGAACTACGCGAAGCTCGTGCGCGAGCTCAGCTTCGAGGAGCGCGTCGGCAACTCGCTCGTGGTCCGCGAGCCGGTCGGGGTGGTGGTCGCGATCACGCCGTGGAACTATCCGCTGCACCAGATCGCGCTCAAGGTCGCGCCGGCGCTCGCCGCCGGCTGCACGGTGGTGCTCAAGCCCTCGGAAGTCGCACCCTTCAACGCGTTCGTGCTCGCCGAGGTGATCGAGGCCGCCGGCCTGCCGCAGGGCGTCTTCAACCTCGTGACGGGCTACGGCCCCGCGGTCGGCGAGGCGCTGGTGCGCCATCCGGGCGTCGACATGATCTCGTTCACCGGCTCGACGCGCGCCGGCAAGCGCATCTCGGAGCTCGCCGCGCAGGGCGTGAAGCGCGTTGCGCTCGAGCTCGGCGGCAAGTCGCCCTCGGTGATCCTCGACGACGCCGATCTCGCCGCGGCCGTGAAGAGCACCGTCAACGCCTGCTACCTCAACTCCGGCCAGACCTGCACCGCGCTCACCCGCATGCTCGTTCCGGCGTCGAAGTACGAGGAGGCGAAGAGAATCGCCGCCGAGGTCGCCAACGCCTTCACCCTCGGCGACCCGCTCGCCGAGACCACCAAGCTCGGCCCGCTCACCTCGGCCGCGCAGCTCGAGCGCGTGCGCGGCTACATCAGAAAGGGCCTCGAGGAAGGCGCCGAGCTGGTGGCGGGCGGCGCCGAGCCGCCCCAGGACGTTCCGGCGGGCGGCTACTTCGTGAAGCCGACGGTCTTCGGCAGGGTGAAGCCCGGCTCGACGATCGAGCAGGAGGAGATATTCGGCCCGGTGCTCTCGATCATCACCTACAAGGACGAGGAAGAGGCGATCCGCATCGCGAACGACACGCCCTACGGCCTGGCGGGCGCAGTGTGGGGCAAGGACGAGGCGCGCGCACAGCAGATCGCGCGCCGGATCCGCGCCGGGCAGGTGGACGTGAACGGCGGCGCGTTCAACATGAACGCGCCCTTCGGCGGCTTCAAGCAGTCCGGCCACGGCCGCGAGGCGGGCGTGTACGGGCTCGAGGAGTTCCTCGAGTACAAGAGCCTGCAGCTGAAGGGCTGAGCCGCGACGATTCCGGCCACGGCGCCGCGCGCTCGAGCGATCCGCCTCGAGCGGACGCTCGCGTGCCCGCTACAGGACGAGCAGGTGCTTCTTCCGGGCGCCGCGAACCGCGTCGATGGAAACCGCCGCGTCGAGGGTGACGAACCGCCCTCCGTGCCGCACGGCGAGCGCGAGCAGGTACAGATCGGTGAGTTGGCGCGGCCCGTGAATGCGCGAAGCATCGGCTACCTCGTGATCGAGCAGGCTCACGTCGTCGGGCCAGAACTCGTGCAGGCGGCTGGCGCTCGCCTCCGCGAGCCGTTCCACGACCGCCCGCACAGGCAACGGGTTCGGGTAGCCCGGGTGCGACATGATGCGGACGCAGCCGTTCTGCGTGATCGGACACGACGCCCACCCGGCGCGCGCCTCGCCGCCGAACCACTGGATCACGCGCGCGTGCAGCGCATGATCGGCGTCGAGCAGGGCGATCAGGACGTTGACGTCCAGAAGCGCGTGCATCAGTAGGCGTCTTCTTCGCGCAGCTTGTCGATCAGCTCGTTGGTAACGATGCCGCCGCGCTTCGGGAACGGCCGCAAGCCGTGGAGCGCTTTCGGCGCCCGCTCGGCGGTGGCTTGCGGCGGAGCATTGAGCGCGCGGCGGGCAAGCTCGGAAATGACTTCCCCGGCGGTTTTCTTCTCGCGCCGGGCGCGCTCCTTGGCGGCCTGCAACACGTCGGCGGCGATGTCCAGGGTCGTTCGCATCATCAGATGCTATCGCATCACGCATCAAAAGTCCAAGCGGTGGCCACGGCGCACCGGCGCGCTTGGCGTCGCGCCAGGCAGGCGGGCGCGCCGGTCCGGCCACGGCGGCGAGGCCGGCGTGCACGGGCTCGAGGGGTTCCTCGAGTACAAGAGCGTGCAGCGGAAGGGCTAACCGAGCCGGGCCGCGATCCCGTCGATCGAGACCCGCAGCTCGGCATAGCTGCGCGTCACCGCGAACTGCGGGAACTGTTGCGCGATCGCCTGGGGCGGACGGAAGAAGATGCCGGCGTCGGCCGCGCCGAGCATGCCGACGTCGTTGTACGAGTCACCCGCGGCGATCACCCTGTAGTTGAGCCCCTGGAAAGCGCGCACCGCGGCGCGCTTCTGGTCGTCCATCCGCAGGCGGTAGACGCTCACGTAGCCTTCGGCATCGGTGTCCAGCCGGTGGCAGAGCAGCGTCGGCCAGCCGAGCCGACGCATGAGCGGGCCGGCGAACTCGTAGAAGGTATCGGACAGGATCACGACCTGGTAGCGCTCGCGCAGGCGCGCGAGGAACTCGGCGGCGCCCTCGAGCGGCGCCATGCTCTCGATCACGCGCTGGATGTCGGCGAGCTTCAGGCGATGGCGCGCGAGCAGCTCGAGGCGCGCGCGCATCAGCACGTCGTAGTCGGGCTCGTCGCGCGTGGTGCGCGCGAGCGCGTCGATGCCGGTGCGCTTCGCCACTTCGATCCAGATCTCGGGCACCAGCACGCCCTCGAGATCGAGGCACACGAGCTCCATGCGGTCCTTTCCTGCGCGGCCGAAAAAGGGCGCATGGTACCAATTCGGCTAGAATTCCGGCTCCCCTCCGAAGGAGAAGCCCATGAGCGTGAAGAAGCTCTTCGACCTCGCGGGGCGCGTCGCGATCGTCACCGGCGGCTCGCGCGGACTCGGCCTGCAGATGGCCGAGGCGCTGGGCGAGATGGGCGCGCGGCTCGCCCTCACCGCGCGCAAGAAGGACGAGCTCGACGAGGCGGTCGCGCACCTGAAGAAGCTCGGCGTCGAGGCCACGGCTTACGTGTGCGACGGTGGCAGGCGCGAGCAGATCGCCCCGGTCGCCGACGCGATCCTCAAGCACTACGGCAAGGCGGACATCCTCGTGAACAACGCCGGCGCGACCTGGGGCGCGCCCGCGGAGGACCATCCGCTCGAGGCCTGGGACAAGCTGGTCAACCTCAACCTGACCGGCACCTTCCTCATGACTCAGCAGGTAGCGAAAAAATCGATGATCCCGAGGAAGTACGGACGGATCGTGAACGTCGCCTCGGTCGCCGGCCTCATGGCGAGCGACCCGCGCGTGGTGCGCACCGTGGCCTACAACGCCACCAAGCACGGCGTAGTGGGCCTCACGCGCCAGTTCGCGGCCGAGTGGGGCGAGCACGGCATCACGGTGAACGCGATCTGCCCGGGGTTCTTCCCCTCGAAGATGACCCGGGGCACGCTCGACACCGTGGGCAAGCTGGTCGTCGAGGTGACGCCGACGCGGCGCCTGGGCGGCGACGAGGACCTGAAGGGCCTCGCCGTGCTGCTCGCCTCCGACGCCTCGCGGCACATCACGGGCCAGGCGATCGCGGTGGACGGCGGCGCGATAATTATCTAGCGATGAGCGCTACTCAGAAGCACGTCGAGCACGCGCGCGACTACCAGAAGAAGATCCCCTTCCTCGCGCACCTCAAGATCGTCACCGAGGCGCTCGGCGAAGGCACGGCGCGCGTGTCGCTGCCGCTCGAGACCCACCTGACCAACAGCTTCGGCAGCGCGCACGGCGGGGTCATCATGACGCTGCTCGACGTCGCGCTGTGCACCGCGGCGCGCACCCTGCATCCGGATTCGGTCGGGGTCGTCACGATCGACCTGAGCGCCTCGTTCATCGGCGCGGGCACGGGAAGGCGGCTGCTCGCCGAGGCGCGCGTGCTGCGCAACGGCCGCTCGACCATCTTCGTCGAGGGAGAGGCGAGGAACGAGGACGGCGGGCTCGTCGCCAAGGCGATCGGCACGGTGCGCGCGCGCCAGCCGGGCCACGCCTAGGCACGCGCCAGAACGACGAGCGCGTCAGCCGCAACGACGCCCTCGCCCCGCGGCCGCACGAACAGCGGATTGATGTCCACTTCCGCGATCGCGTCGGCGTGATCGGCGAGCAGATGTGAAAGCCGCGAAAGGGTGTCGGCCAGCGCGTCGACATCCGCCTCCCTCTGGCCCCGGTAGCCGTGAAGGATCCGCGCGGCGCGAATTTCACCGATCATTGCGTGCGCTGTCGCGGCATCGAAGGGCGCAAAACGCAGACTCAGGTCGCGAAGCGCCTCGGCGAATATGCCACCGAGACCGAACACCACCGCCGGCCCGAAGTAGGGATCGTTCAGGCCCCCGGCAATGATCTCGAGACCGCTTGCCATCTCCTGCAGGAGCACACCCTCGACCCGCGCCTCGGGACGAGCGCGCGCCGCGGCTTCGCGCATCTGCGTCACGGCTCGCTTGAGCTCGTCGAGATCACGCAGGCCCACGCGCACCGCCCCGACTTCGGTCTTGTGCAGCAGGTCCGGCGACGACAGTTTTGCGACGAGGGGAAAGGCGAACGGCGCATGTTGCAGCCGGCCGACCTCGGCCCAGTCCAGCAGCACTTCGCGCGTAACCGGAATGCCGTAGGCCCGGAGCACTTCCTTCGACTGGTGCTCGGAGAGGGTCTTGCAATCCGCAGGAAATCGCAGGGCATGTCGGGCGATGTCGTATGCGCGCTCGGCCGGCGGCGTCCGCCTGGCGAGCTTCGAGGCGAACTGCCAAAGCGCCGCGGCGCCGAACGCGGCGCGGCCCGGAGTCGGATAGCAAGGAATGTGTGCGGCCTCGAGCACCTCGAATGCTTGCAGGGCGCGCTCGCGCGCCGCGCTTGAGACCATCAGGACGGGCTTGGACGAGCGCTTGGCGAGCCCGGCCAGCTCGAGCGCGAGTCGCTCGGCTTCGGGGCCTTGCATCGAGGCGCTCACCACGATGAGCTGCGCGACCGCAGGATCGTTAAGAACCGCCTCGCACACCCGGCCGAACATCGGGAAATCATTGAAGACCTGGGCGGTCACGTCCGCCGGGTTCGCCGCAGAGGCGAACTCGGGAAGGAGCTCCGCGAGCCGGCGCTGGGTGGCTTCGCCAAGCGGCGGCAAGGTCAGGCCGTATTCCTCGCAGCGATCCGCAAGCAGCACGCCGGCGCCGCCGGAGACCGACACTACGCCGACGCCCGCGCCAGCAGGCAAGCGTCGCGCGCGAAATGCCCGCACCGCGTCGACCAGATCGTCCACGTCGCGCACCTCAATGAAGCCGCCCTCGCGGAAGGCCGCCTTGTACAGCTCGTAGGGCGCGGTCAGATTGGCCGTGTGCGAGGCGGCGGCGCGCCGCCCAAGCTGCGAGTTGCCGACCTTCCAGACAAGCACCGGCTTGCCCGACCCCAGGGCGCGCTGCCCGAGCCGGCGCAGCGCACGCCCGTCGCGCACGCCCTCCAGGTAAACCGCGAGCGTCTCGACATCGTCCTGATCGATCAGGTGCTCGAGCAATGAAACGGCGTCGACGTCGGTCTCGTTGCCGGTGGAGACCACATAGCTGAAGCCGATGCCGCTCGCCTCGGCGAGGCTCATGACTGCATAACCGAATCCGCCGCTTTGCGTGACGAGGGCCGTCTTGCCGCGCTGCACGTGCGCATACTGGAATGGGGCTCCGAACCCGCAATACACCGCGTGCGCGGGGCTCATCAGGCCCTGGCAGTTCGGGCCGACGACGCGCACACCGCTGTCGCGGATCGCGGACTCGAGCTCGTCCTGCAGCGCGCGGCCCTTCTCGCCGACCTCCTTGAATCCGGCGCTCAGCACGATTGCGAACGGTATCCCGGCGCGGCCGCAGTCGCGCAGCACCTGGGGAACGAGCCTGGCACCGACGGCGACGAGCGCCACGTCGCACGGTTGCGGAACCGACGCCGCATCGGGGTAGCACGGCAGCCCGCGGATCTCCCGATGGCGCGGATTGACCGGGTAGATGCGCCCGGCATAGCCGAACTCGGTGAGGGCGCGGATCGGCTGGCCGCCGATGCGCGCCGCGTCCGCCGAGGCACCCACGACCGCGATGCCCCGGGGCCCGAGCAGCCGCCCGAAATCGGCACGGCCGCGCCCGGTTGCGCGCGCCTCGGCGCTCATGGTGCCCCGTCCCGCACGAGCTCGAGCTTCAGGTCGCCCTTCGAGATGTAGATGCGGCCCACCTTGGGCCGGCGCGTCAGCTCCTGCACCAGGTGCACGATCGGATTGCGCGCCGCAAGCGGCAAGCTGGCCGGTACCTGCGCGATCATTTCGTCGACCTGCGGGCCTGCGAACATGAATCGCAGCAGCCGCTCGTCGTCGCCGGCGTTCGGGTACTTGCGCCGCAGCTCGGCAACCCCCGGCGGCGGCAGCGAAGGCTCGAGCGCGATGCGCTTGGAGCCGTTCTCCACGATCCGGTCGAGCACCTGGGGTTCGACGGGCGCGAGCAGCTTTCCGTAGTAGCCGAGCGCGTATTTCTTGACCTCGTCGGGGACGATTTCGTAGCGCTGCCCGCGGACCACGTTGAGCACCGCTTGCGTGCCGACCAGCTGGGCGAAGGGCGTGATCATGATCGGCCAGCCCAGCTCGCGCCGCACTCGCGCGCACTCCTCGAGCAGCTCGTCGAACTTGTGCAGAATGCCGGCGTGCTCGAGCTGCGAGCGGAAATTGCTCAGCATGCCTCCCGGGATTTGATGCTCGTAGTGGAACGGGTCGTACTCGAGCGGCGCACCGAGCGGCTTGCCCTCGCGCTCGGCGATCCTCCGGAAATGCTCGCCCACCTCGTCGATCAGGGCGTCGTCCACGGCGATGCGGTAGCCGCGGTGGCGCAGGGCGCGCGCCATGGACTGCGTCGCCGGCTGCGCGGCGCCGTTGGCGAGCGGCGCGATCGAGCTGTGGATCTCGTCCACGCCGAGATCCGCGCCTTCCAGGTACACGAGAGGCGCGAGCCCGGTCAGGCAATGGCTGTGCAGCTCGAGCGGCGTGTCGCCGGCCACCGCGCGCAGCGCCGGAACGAGCGTCCGGATGCGCTCCGGGGTGAGCAGCCCGCCTGCGTCCTTGATCATGATCGCGTCGACCCGGCCACGCTCGATGAGATCCTGCGCCGTCTTCACGTAGAGCTCGTCGGTGTGCACCGGGCTGAGCGAATAGGCGAGCGCGCCGAAAACGCGCACTCCGAGGCGCTTGGCGACCCGGATGCTCGCAAGCATGTTGTCGACGTCGTTCAGGCCGTCGAAGGCGCCCACGACGCGAAATCCGTTCGCCACCAGTCGCTCGACCCACAGCTCGATGATGTCGTCGGGCACGAGGTCGAAGCTCATGATGTTGCGGCTGCGGATCAGCGCGCGCAACGGCGTCTGCTGGCAGCGCTCGCGCATGAGGCGCACCCGCAGCCAGGGATCCTCCCTCAGGTAGCGCACGCACACGTCGAACTGGATCGCGCCGGCGAGATCGATCTGCGCGAAGCCGCAGCGATCCATGCGCTCGGCCACCGGCAGCATGTGCGCCGTGGTCATGCGCGTCGCCCACAGGCACTGGTGCGCGTCGCGCAGCGTGGTATCGATGATCCGGATCTCGCGGCCCTTGCGATCCCGCTCCTGCACGGGGCGCTCCCGGTGCGCGGGCGCGGCGCGCTTCACGGGGCGAGATCGCGCCGCGGCGTCAGCGCGCGGGGTCGATGAGGACAAGCGGCTGCCCATACTCCACGAGCTCCCCGTCGGCGGCGAGAACGTCGAGCACCGTTCCCTTCGTTCCCGCCTTGACCGAATTGAACAGCTTCATCACCTCGACCAGGCACACGGGGTCCTCGGGCCCGACCTGGTCGCCGATTTCCACGAAAGGCGGCGCGCCCGGGGAGGCAGCCCGGTAGAAGGTTCCGAGCATCGGCGCGCGCACGGCCGCGCAGCCTTCCGGAACGCGCACTTCTGACCGCGCGGCGAGCACCGGCCCGAACTCGGGCGCCTGCGCAGGATCGGCCGGCGCGGGGACTGCCGAAATGTCGGCGATGCGCGGCTCTGCCGGCACGCTCCATCCGCCCGAGGAGCGCCGCAGGTGGATCTTGAGGTCCGCGAACTCCACGCGCAGCTCGTCGAACTGCCACTCATCGACGAGCTTCAGGATCCTAGCGACGTCGTCCTCGGTCAGCGCCACCGCACGTTCCCCCCGCCGCCTTGCTTGAGCGAAACCCACCTGGGCCCCGGACCTCCCCTGCGGAAAGCGCCTTTTGCAGCCCAGTGAGGATCGGCCGGCGGCCCCTCCTTACTGCCAGTGGATCGCCTTCTCGGCGCGGTCGAGGTAGCTGTAGTCGATGTACTTGTTCATCCAGCCGTCGATGTCCTTGCCGAAGGAAGCCGGGATCTTCTTCGCGTCGATGACCGACTTCAGGATGATCCGTGTCGAGGGCATGTCGATCCGCGGGTCGGTCACGATGATCGACTTCATGGCATCCAGCACGATCGGCACTCCCTTGGGATTGTTCATCTTCTTGGCGACGATCTCGGCCACCTGTTGCGGCGAGTGCTCCTTGATCCACTTCATGCCGCGCAGCGTCGCTTCCACGAAGCCTTCGACGGCCTTCGGGTGTGCTTTGGCGAAGGCCGGTGACACGATCACCTCGAGGCTTTCCGCGTTCTTGATCGGCGGAAGCTGGGCGATGTAGTGCAGCGCCGGGTTCTGGTGGATCGCGGTCGCGGCGGCGGGCTCCCACGAGATGAACGCGGCGATCTCACCCTTTTGCGCCATGACGGCGAAGTCCGATACCTTGGCGAACACCCGCTGGAACTTGATGTGCTGGGTGTTCTCGACGTAGGTCAGCACCGCATCCTGCACCGTACCCAGGCCGGGGCTGCCGACCTTCTGTCCGTTGAGCTCCTTGTACGAGTGGTACTTCTTGAGGCCCACCAGCGGGGCGTTGTACTTGGTGACCGACATCAGCATCTTGAAGTCCTGCCCGCGCGCGGCCATCTCCATGAACGGCGCGAGTCCGGCGGCGATCATGTCGATCTCGCCGTTGGCGAAATGCAGCAGCCCTTCCGGGCCATTGTTGAAGGTGTGGCGCTCGATCTTGATGCCTGCGTCGGTGTAGTAGCCGAGCGCGTCGGCGACCCAGATGTTGGCGTAGTCGGCCTCCGAGCCGATCTCGTCACCCAGGCGTACGGTGGTGAGTGTCTTGCCGCCCTGAGCCCACACCGACGGCGTGACGCTCAGCGCGAGCCCGAATGCAAAGGCGGCCCCGAGCAGGCTGGAGAACAGCCGGCGTCCGCGGCGCGATACACGATCAGCGAATTGCATTTTCTTCCCTCCTCCGAGTTATCAGCTACCACTTCGACCCAGCGCGCGGCGCAGGCGCAGCGCGCCACATCCGTATGCCCGGTGGACCTATCGACCGGAGCGCGACGGCAAGGCGGAATTCAGCAGGCTGGCGAACTGCGTGCGCAGCCGCATGAACTCGGGGCTCAAGGTGTTGCGCGGCCGCGGCAGCGTGATCGGCACGTCGGCCAGGATCCGCGCCGGCTTGGCCGACAGCACGATGGTCCGATCCCCGAGGAACACGGCCTCCTCGAGGTTGTGCGTCACGAAGATGATGGTCCCCTTCTTGCGCTCCCAGATGCTCAGCACCTCGGCCTGCATCCGCTCGCGCGTGGGTTGATCGAGGCTGACGAATGGCTCGTCCATGAGGATGACGTCAGCGTCCGTGGCGAAGGCGCGCGCGATCGCCACGCGCTGCTTCATGCCGCCCGAGATCTGGTGCGGGTAATAGTCCTCGTAGCCGCGCAGATTGACGACCCCAAGAATGTCGTCGACCACCCGCCTCACCTCGGCCTCGGGACGCTTTTTGATGCGCAGCCCGACGGCCACGTTGTTGCGCACGGTGAGCCACGGCAGGGTCGATGGCTCCTGAAATACGAACGAAATGTTGTGCCGCTTCGGATCCACCGGCTCGCCGTGGACCAGGACGCGCCCGCGGGTGGGCTTCAGCAGGCCGGCCAGGATGTCGAGCAGCGTGGTCTTGCCGCAGCCGCTCGGACCGCACAGACAGAGGAACTCGTTCTCGCGGACCGCGAACTGCAGCCCGTCGTGCACGCATAGCGCGCCGAAGCTGTGCGCGATGTCCACGTCCACCTTCACCTCGCGCGCGGCGGCGTCCCGCGGCCTGGGGAGCGTAGCCATCATGCCTACAGCGTCACCTGCCAGCGCCACCGAAAGAGGTATTTCTCCAGCAGCAGCAAGATCTCGTTCAGCACGAACCCGATCAGCCCGATCAGCACCATGGAGACGACCACCTCGGGAATGCGCAGCAGCTCGGAGTAGTTCACCATCATGCGGCCGAGGCCGATCGGCGTACCTCCGGTGAGCTCGGCGGCGACGATCGTCATCCATGCGGTGCCCAAGCCGACTCGCATGCCTCCGAGGATGTCTGGCAGGACGGTCGGCACCACGATGCGCGCAAGCACGTAGGCCTTGGTTGCGCCGTAGACCAGCGCCACTTTGCGGTGAATCGGCTCAACGCGCGCCACGCCGATCAGGGTCGCCGTAAACACGGGGAAGAAGGCGCCGAGGAAGATCAGGAACGCGTAGCGCGTCAGGCCGGTGAACAGGATGATGGCGAGCGGGATCCACGCGATCGGCGGAATGAAGCGGAAGGGCTCGATCACGGCACGAACGTTGCGGTAGACGGAGTTGTACAGCCCCATGAGCAGGCCGAGCGGCACCCCGAACACGACGCCGAGGCCGAAGCCGACGAGCAGGCGGTACACGCTCGCCCAGATGTGGCTCCACAGGCTGTTACCGAGCACGTCGCCGTGGCGGGCCAGATCGATGAACGCTTCGTAAATCGCGGCCGGCCCTGGCAGGTACGGCGAGTGATACTCGGCGGCGCCGATCTGCCACACGACGAGCGCGACGGCGAGCGACACGCAGTTCCACAGCACCGTCCACCAGCGGGAACGAGCTCTCGGCCCGGACGGCGCAACCGCGGCCGGCGGCGCCGGCTCCTGCGGCTCCGCCCGCACGCTGCTCAGCACCGGCGCGTGCCCGGACATCAGGATCGCATCCCGGCTCGCGAGCGCAGGGACGTGCCACGCCGCGACGCGGGCCGCGCTTTGGCTTGGCGCTGCAGATGCATCACTCCTCCTCGTTCCGGGACCCGCTCGGCGCGCAGCCCTGCGCGCTCGGCGAAGCCGCGCCGTTCGTCCGCGGTAGACGCTACTACTATATAGTTTTGGTGTCAACGCAAACGGCAAACGTTTTCGCTGCGACCCGCGGTCCCGCCCGCGACGCAAGGAAGCGGTATGCTAACCGTCGCCGTCGCCAAGGCCGACATCCCGACATGAGCCCCGCGCCACCGGAACGCCGGCCCGAGAAGTTCTTCGCCAAGTACCGGCCGAGCGTCGCCCACGGCGGCCCGAAATATCGGATCCTGCGCGACGCCCTCATCGCGGCGATCGAGGACGGCTACTGGGAAGTCGGCGACCGACTTCCGACCGAGCTGGAGCTGACGGCGATGACGCCTTACAGCCTCGGAACCGTGCAGCGCGCGATCCAGGCCCTGGTCGCCGAAGGTTTCGTCACCCGCAAGCCGCGCAGCGGCAGTTTCGTTGCTCCCGGGCACCGGCGCATCGGCGGCCCCTGGCTGTTCCGCTTCCTGGCCGAGGACGGGAGCGGTTTTCTCCCGATGTTCACCAAGGTGGTCGCCCGTCGGCAGGTGAAGGAGCGCGGCCAGTGGTTCGACTGGCTGACGCAGGGCGAGCCGCGCAAGCGGCTATTGCGCATCGACCGGCATATCCGGGTCGACAGCGAGCTGATTGCGTTCAACCGCGTCTATCTGGATCCCCAGCGCTATCCCGTGATTGCCTCCGCCCCGACCCGGGAGCTGGACGGCGCCAACTTCGTGCACATGATCGAGCACGCCTACCGCCTGCCGGTAAACCACATCGCGCATACCGTGCGTTGCGCGATGCTGCCCGAGGTGGCGCGGCGCGCAATCGGCTTGAAGAAGCGCACGCTCGGCACGATTGTCGAGATCGCCGCGAGCGCCGGGCGGAGCCGCCCGGTGTCCTACCAACAAATCTTCGTGCCGCCGACCGCCTATCGTCTCTACATTTCGGAGACGAGCGCGGACTGGCACACCACGCGCTCGGGCGAGCCGCTGCCCGAGGCGCGCGGGGCCGCCTCCGGTTAGGCGCAGGAGCCGCCCGCCAGCGTTTCGGATAGGAAACGCGCCGCCAGCGCATGCGCTGCGCGCGCGCCCCGCACCATTCCGCCCATATTGAAGAAGCCGTGGATCATGCCGGGGAAGACCTCGAGCGAGACATCGTTGCCGGCACCTGCCAGGGCCCCGGCATAGGCTCGGGCATCGTCGGCCAGCGGATCGCACTCCGCGGCGATGATCAGGCAGCGCGGCTGCCCGGCGAGGGTGCGCGCCGCAACCGGTGCGAATCGCGGGTCGTCGTCCCGGTCGCGCCCCTGCGTGTAGTTCCGATAGAACCACTCGAGGTCGTTGAGGGTCAAGAAATGGCCCTCTGCAAACTGTTGCTTCGAGGCGCTCGGCCTTCGCCCGATGGCGCTCGGGTAGACGAGGATCTGCGCCGCGGGAAGCGGCAGATCAGCCTCACGCGCGCGCAGCGACACGACGGCCGCGAGGGTCGCACCGGCGCTGTCGCCCGCGATCGCCAGATTCGCCGGCCGCTCCGCGCCCTCGCCCAAGCGCGCCAGCGCCCAATCGTACGCGCGCACGGCGTCGTCGACCGCAGCTGGAAACGGATGCTCCGGCGCGAGCCGGTAGCCCGCCGAGAACACTCTGCAACCGCAGCGCGCCGCGAACATGCGGCAGACAATGTCGCTCGTCTCGATGCTGCCCACGCAGTAGCCGCCGCCGTGCAGCCACAGCAATCCGCCGGCGCCCGGAGCACGCCTCTCCGGTGCGTACTCGCGCACGACCAGCCCGGCTCCGAGCGGCTCATCGCTCGCCGCGACCGACGGCTCGGGCGCGAGGTCGAGCAGGCGCAAGCCCTTGTCGTAGGCCTTGCGAGCCGCGTCGATCGGCTGTGTCCATAGCGGCGGCGTGTTGTTGCGCCGCATGCCCTCCAGGATGCGCGCGACGTCCGGGTCGAGCCCTTGCATGGCCGGAATCAAGGCGCGGCCGGCTCCACGCGGCACACGACGCCACCGACCTCCACGATGTCCTCGACGTTCGCGACAATCTCGACCAGCTTGCCGTCGAACGGCGCCGGGATCTCGGTGGCGACCTTCTCGGTCTCGATGTCGTAGAGCGGCTCGCCTTGCTTGAACGGATCTCCTGGCCCCTTGTGCCAGACCTTGATCGTGGCCTCTTCCATGTTCATTCCGATCCTGCCGAGCTTCAGCTCAACCATGGCGGCGCGCTCCTTCGGAGCCGGCGATCTCGAGCACCGCGCCGACTATCCTCTGGTGACCGGGTATCACGGCCTTCTCCAGCACCGGCGAATACGGGATCGCGACGTCCTCGACCGCGACGCGCCTGATCGGCGCCTTGAGCAGGTGAAAGCCACGCTCGGCCACGGTCGCGGCGATCTCGCTCGCGACACTGCACGACTTGCGCGCCTCGTCGACCACGACCAGGCGGCCGGTGCGGCGCAGCGAGCCGAGGATGGCGTCGTAGTCCATGGGCACCACCGTGCGCGGATCGATCAGGCTCGCGGAGATACCCTGCTTCGCCAGCTCGTCGCAGGCCTTGAGCGCGGGCTTCACCATGCTGCCGAGCGCCACCACGGTGACGTCGTCACCGGCGCGCTTCTCCTCCGCCTTGCCGAGCGGAATCACGTAGTCGCCGTCGGGCACCTCGCCGGCCTCGCCGCCGCGGCCGGCGGCCTGCAGAAGGAACACGGGGTTGTCGTCGCGAAGCGCGGCCTTGACCAGGCCCTTGGCATCGCCCGGCGCAGCCGGCATGACGATCTTGACGCCACCGAGGTTCATCAGCAGCGGATGCATGCTGTCGGAGTGCTGGGCCGCGACCGAGCGCCCGCCGCCGATCATCGCCATGTACAGGATCGGCAGCTTCACCTGCCCGCCGAGCATGTAGCGCAGCTTCGCCGCCTGGTTCGCGATCGCGTCGAAGCCGGTGTAGATGAAGTTGCCGTAGAACAGATGGCAGATCACGCGCAGGCCGGTGGCCGCCGCGCCCACCGCCATGCCGCTCATGACCGACTCCGAGATCGGCGTGTTGCGCACCCGCGCCGCCCCGAAGCGCTCGATCAGCCCGCGCGTGTCGCCCACCGGGCTGATGTGCACGTCCTCGCCCATCACGATGATCGACGGGTCGCGCTCCATTTCCTCGGCGATCGCCTCGTTGATCGCCTGCACCATGCGTTTCTTCGCCATCGGCTGCCTCACGCAAACATGTGTTGGAACGCCGCTTCCGGCTGCGGCCACGGCGCCGCGGCCGCGTACTCGAACGCCGCCTGCACCGCGGCGCGCTCCTTGTCCTCGGCGGCCGCGATCGCATCTGGCGCGATCCTCGCGCCGCGCAACGCCGCGAGCGCGACGCGCAGCGGCTCGCGCTCGCGGCGCCGCTCGACTTCCTCGTCGCTGCGGTAGCTCTTCGCGAGGAACGACTTCTCCGCCTCGACGTGACCGCGCAGGCGGTAGGTGCGCATCTCGAGGAGTGTCGCGCCACCGCCGCCGCGCGCGCGCTCGATCGCCTCGCCCGCCGCGGACCAGACTTCCCGCACGTCGTTGCCGTCGACCGGCTCGCCCGGTATGCCGAAAGGCGTGGCGCGCTTCCAGATCTCGCCCGCGGTCACCGTCGCTGTGGGCGAGAACTCCGAGAAGCCGTTGTTCTCGCACACCAGCACGAGCGGCAGCTTCCACAGCGCGGCGACGTTGAGCGATTCGAGCAGCACGCCCTGGTTCGCCGCGCCGTCGCCGAAGAAAACCACTGCCACGTTGCGCGTGCCGCGCGTCTGCGCCGACAGGGCCGCGCCGGTGGCGAGCGCGATGCCGCCGCCGACGATGCCGTTCGCGCCGAGGATGCCCTTCGAGACGTCGGCGACGTGCATCGACCCGCCCTTGCCCCCGCAGACCCCGGACGCGCGGCCGTAGACCTCGGCGACGAGCTTGCGGATTTCGTCGCTCTTGGCGAGGAAATGGCCGTGGCCGCGGTGCGTGCTGCAGATCCAGTCCTGGTCCGACAGGTGCGCGCACACCCCGACCGCCACGGCCTCCTGGCCGATGTACAGATGCACCGGGCCGGGCAGCTCGCCCGCCGCCTGCACCTGCGCCAGCCGCTCTTCGACCGTCCGGATGCGGAACATCCGGCCGTACAGCTCGAGCAGCTTCCCGCTTGTCAGTTCCTGAACGCTCATATGGTCGAATTCCTCGTTTTCGTTGAGGGTGATCCAATGCCCCCGCCGCGCCTCACGCGGCTGGAGGCGGGGCGGTCGAGCTGCGCACGACCAGCTCGGCTTCGAGCCTCACGTGGTCGGGCGTCGGGGTTCCCGCGAGGCGCGCGACGAGGAAGTCCGCGGCGCACAGGCCGATCTCGGCCGCGGGCACTCGCATGGTGGTCAGCGATGGAACGATGTGTGAAGAAAGCTCGACGTCGTCGAAGCCGGCGATCGACAGCGACTGCGGTACGCTTACCCCCTGCGCGATGCACTCGTAGAGCGCGCCGTGCGCCAGGATGTCGTTGCCGCACACCACCGCGGTCGGCGGCTCACGCTGAGCGAGCAGCATGCGCAGCGCGCTGCGCCCGTCCGCGATGCTGTACGGCCGCTCGACGATCCGCGCCGCCGGCAGCTTGATGCCGCGCGCCGCGAGCGCATCGACTAGGCCTGCCTTGCGCTGCGCCGCGCGGTCGTTACCGCGCGTGATGCCGGCGATCATGGCGAAGCGCCGGTGGCCGAGGTCGTACAGATAGTTCGCCAGGCGCATCATCGCCAGGCGATTGTCGAAACCGATGCACGGCGCCTGGCCCGCGCCGTCGTAGATCCAGGTGTGCACGAACGGGATCGCCCGCGCCTCGATCAGGCGCGCGACTTCGGAGCCGTGCTCGGCGCCCACCAGGACGATGCCGTCGATGCCGCGCTCGACGAGCGACTGCAGCTCCGCGGACTCGCGCTCGGCCTGGTAGTCCGTGCTCGCGAGCAGCAGCGTGTAGCCGTGCGTGTTGAGCCGGCTCTGCAGCGCGTGCAGGGCCTTCGCGAACATCGCGTTGTCGATCGTCGGCACGATTGCGCCGATGGTGCCGAACTGCTTCGAGACGAGCGAGCGCGCCGCCCGATCGGGCACGTACTTCAGCGCCTCGGCCGTCGCGCGGATGCGCGCGACGGTCTCGGCCTTGACGCGGCCCGGGTTAGTCAGCGCGCGGGAGACCGTGGCGATGGACACGCCCGCCTTGCGCGCGACGTCCTTGATGGTGGCGGATTTTCCGCCGGCCGCTCTAGGCAAACGTTTTCCACCTTCTCAATCGAAACGTCGCGATTCTATCAAGGACCAGGCCGCGCGGCGGAGCGTCGATTCGACACGTCCGGCGCCCCCTCCCCGTAACGACCGTTGTTTCGCGTTCTGCTTGACAAGCGGTCGCCGAGCCCGTTAGCGTTCCGTGCAAACGTTTGCCATTCGCGCCCGCCTGGAGAAAGAGCGGCCGAAGGCGCGGTCTTCTTGATTCGATTGCACCGGAGGTCGGAGCGCACATGAGCCACCCCTCCAAAGCGGGGCGCGCGCGCTCGAGCGGCCGAGCGGGCCCCACCGCGTGCGCGGGTACCGACCTGAGCGTGGTGATCAGCGGGGGCGCAAGCGGCATCGGCGCGGCCACCGCACGCCGCATCGTCGCCGCCGGCGGCCACGTGGGCATTCTGGACGTCAACGGCGCCCTCGCGAGGCAGGTCGCGAAGGGGCTGGGCGAGCGCGCCGTCGCGGTAACAGCCGACGTCCTGGACGAAGGCCAGGTCCGGCGCGCGCACCGCCGCTTCGCAACCGCGCTCCCCGACATTCGCGGCCTGGTCAATTGCGCCGGCATGCCGCAGGTGCCGCGGACGATCGAGGAATACGCGGTCGAGGACTGGTCCGCGGTCCTCGACTCGCATCTGCGCACGACGTACGTCGCGTGCCGCGAGTTCGGAGGCGCGATGGCGCGCCGCGGGGCCGGCGCCATCGTTAATCTCGCTTCGGTGCTCGCGTTTCGGCCCGGGCCGGTGCTCGCGTACGGTCCGGCCAAGGCCGCGGTCGTGAGTCTCACCGAAAGCCTGGCGGTGCAGTGGGCGCACCGCGGCGTGCGCGTCAACGCGGTAGCGCCGGGATGGACTGACACCCCGTTCCTGCGGCCCAAGGAGCGCAAGGGCGAGCGCGACCTGACGCCCATCATTCGCGCGACTCCGCTCGGGCGGCTGCTCAAGCCGCAGGAGATCGCCGAGGTGATCGTGTTCCTGCTCTCAGCCGCGGCGAGCGGCGTGACAGGAGCGACCGTCGCCTGCGACGGCGGCGTGATGGCCGGCAGCGGCTGGATGCCCTATGGCGGGATCCCCGCGTAGCCCGGGCCGCGGCGCGCCGCGCGCGCGGGTGCAGCGCTCCGCGGTCGCCGCAGGCCTCGTCGTGGCGCTGCTCGCCGCGTGGTACCTCACGACCGGGCCCTTGGAGCTGGTCAACTCGCTGCAATTCCCTTCGCCAGACGACGCGTACGAAGCGCTCAGGCAGCTGACGAGCCCGGGCTACGCCGGCGCGACGCTCGCGCGCCACATCGCCGACAGCCTCGCGCTGGTGGGACTGGGATTCGTCGCGGCGACGCTCACCGGAATTCCGCTCGGCATCCTGATGGGCTCGAGCCGGCTCGCGGAGGCCTACATCAACCCGGTCTTCCAGCTGATCCGGCCGATCGCGCCGATCGCCTGGATCCCGCTCACGATCCTGTGGTTCGGCCTCGGCACGGCGGCAAAGGTGTTCGTGGTCTGGCTGGCCGCGTTCTCGCCGGCGGCGATCAACGCCTTCACGGGAGTGCGCAACGTCGATCCGGTGCTGATCGCGGCCGCACGGGTGCACGGCGCCTCGGCGCGCCAGGTACTCTCGCAGGTCGTGATACCGGCGTCCCTGCCGACCATCTTCACCGGCCTGCGGGTATCCCTCCAGGCCTGCTGGATGGTGCTGGTGGCCGCGGAGCTGGTCGGGTCGTTCGCCGGGCTCGGCCACATCATGATCATTGCGACCCGCGATCTCAATTCCGGAATGATCTTCGTGGCGATGGCGTGCGTGGCGCTGCTCGGCGTGGCGTTGAGCGTCGCGCTCGCGTGGGTCGAGCGCTGGGCGGTTCCATGGCGACGCTAGGCGCCCCGGCCCGCGCGCACGCGGCACCGCAGGCGCTTTCCGACTCGGCCGCGTGGCGGACGATCGCCTCGACGCTGGGCGTCGCGACGTTCATCGGGGTCTGGGTCGCCGTGACCTCCCTCGGGCTGGTGCCGCCGACGTTCCTGCCCAGCCCGACCGCGGTGCTGGCAAGAATCGTGGACCTCACGCACGAGCCGTACTCCGGTTCGTTGCTGCAGGCACATCTGCTCGCCAGCCTGCGCAAATTCGGGTTGAGCTACCTGCTTGCGGTCGTGATCGGCGTTCCGCTCGGCCTGCTCATGGGGCGCTTCCGCTTCGTCGATTGGCTGGTCTCGCCTGTGTTCGAGGGACTGCGCTTCATTCCGCCGATTGCGTGGGTGCCCTTCTCCATCCTCTGGTTCGGCACCGGATTCCTCGCTCCGACCCTCGTGATCTTTGCCGGGGCCTTCTCACCCTGCGTGTTAAACGCCTACCGCGGCGCGAAGCTCATCGACCGGCAGCTCATCGAAGCCGCGCAGACCCTCGGCGCGCGGGGCTGGACCATGCTCGGCCAGGTCATGCTGCCGGCGGCGCTTCCGCACATCGTGGCCGGGCTACGCGTAAGCGCCGGCTTCGGCTGGCAGTCGCTCATCGGGGCCGAGCTGATCGTGGGCTCGACCGGCTTGGGCTACATGATCGTTCAGGGTGAAAGCAATCTGGCGCCGGCCGTCGTGATCGCCGGAATGGCGACCATCGGCGTCGTCGGGGCGCTGATCGACTACACCATGCGTGCCCTGGAGGACTGGATCCGGCGCGATTGGGGTCGCTAGAGCATGTCCATCGGAGCGGGAGGCGCTCCATGTCACCACGAGGAGGAGAGGAAATGAGAAGCCGAGCATCGAAGACGCTAGTGGGTGTGCTGCTGGCCGCACTGGCCGGCGCGGGCGCGAGCGCTGCCGCGCGCGCGGCCGACCCGAGTCCATTCCCGGTCCGGGTGAGCCAGCAGCCCCAGCGCTGGGCGCTGGAGTGGTACATCGCGACGCAAAAGGGCTGGTGGCAGCAGCTCGGCCTGCAGCCGACAATGGTGACGTTCGCCTCCGGAGCGCCGCAGGTCGCCGCCGGCGCGTCGGGTTCGTGGGACGTCGGCGGCGCGGGTGACCTGCCGGCCGTGCTCGGCGGCAGCCGCTACCGCCTGCAGACCATCGCCATCGCGGACGAGGAGGCCGCGATCATCACGATCATGGCGACCAAGGACAAGGCCGAGCAGTACGCGAAGAACCCGGCCCTCATCAAGGGCAAGACCATCCCGGTCACGACCAATTCGACCGGCCAATGGGGCGCGGCGGTTTGCCTGGAGAAGAAATTCGGCCTCAAGCCGGGCGACTACCAGTTCGTCAACCTTTCGCCGCCGGAGATCAATGCCGCGGTGAGCAGCGGCCGGTACGACATTTCCGAGGTGTGGGCGCCGAACACCTACATTCTCGACTCGACGATCGGGGCCAAGGTGATTTGCGACGGCAAGGAGATGGGCCTGCCGATCACGAGCAACCTGTTTGCCACGCCGGCCTTCGCCAAGAAACATCCCGAGATCGTCGCCAAGTTCCTTGCGGTGTATCTGCGCGCGGTCGCGTGGGAGCGCGCCCACCCCAAGGAGACCGTCGAGATGCTGGGTGCGTTCTTCAACTCGGTCGGGGTCAATATTCCCGAAAAGTACCTGCCCGTGGAGCTGCACAACCGGCCTGCGTTCACGCTGCAGGAGCAGCTGAAGATCTTCCGCGGCAGCGCGAGCGGCAAGTCGCTGGCGGCCGACTGGTCGAATCAGGTCGCGCAGTTCATGACCTCGGTCGGCGTGATCAACAAGGTTCCGGACGCGAAGGGCTACGTGACCGACAAGTATCTGCTGATGATCGAGCACGATCCGAAGCTGAAGGCCTTCGCCGAGAACGCCTCGGACTAAGCGCCACCGCCAGCTCGGTCGCGGCTAGTCGCCGGCGCGCTCGCGTCGGCGGCCGCCACGGCCGGTCGGCGCGTTTCATCGTGCGTGGGCCGACGCGCCCGCCCGGGCGTCATAATCGGGGTCACCGCGCACGCGTGCCGCAAACGGATACGCGCTCCAGCATCCGGCGCGGCGTCGGGCAAGGGAACAACAATTGTGAGCTCCATCCAATTCGAGCGAGTCGTACGCACGTTCACGCGCAACGGGCAAGACGTGCGAGCCGTGGACGAGGTCAGCTTCGTGGTCGCGGAGAGGGAATTCGTCGCAATCGTGGGGCCGTCCGGCTGCGGCAAGACCACGCTGCTGCGCATGGCGGCGGGACTGGACTTTCCGACCGGCGGTGCCGTACGAGTCGGAGACCGGCAGATCGACGGGCCCGGGTCGGACCGCGCGGTGGTCTTTCAGCAGTTCGCACTGTTCCCCTGGAAGACCGTGGCGGACAACATCGCTTTTGGGCTCAAGTGCCGGGGGACTGCGGAGAGCGCCAGACAGGAGATCGTCTCGCACTATGTCGCGCTGATGGGGCTGCAGGGCTACGAGCGCGCCTTCCCGCACCAGCTCTCGGGCGGCATGCAGCAACGCGTGGCGATCGCGCGCAGCTACGCGCTCGAGCCGAGTGTGCTTCTGATGGACGAACCCTTCGGCGCCCTCGACGCGCAGACCCGCGTCGGGATGCAGGAGGAGCTCGTGCGCCTCTCGCGGATCAATCCGCGCACGGTGCTATTCATCACCCACTCCGTCGAGGAAGCCGTCTATCTGGCCGATCGCGTCGTCGTCATGACGCGGCGGCCGGGGCGTATTCGTGAGATCGTGGAGGTCACGCCGGTCCGGCGGCGCGAGGGCTGGGACGCCTGCGAGCGCATCGAGGACGTGATGGACCAGGAGTCGTTCGTACACCTGCGCACGCACATCTGGAAGCTGCTGCGCGAGCAGCACGGCGCGTCCGCGCACTGAGCCGAGAGAGGAACCGTGAAGAAAATCGCCTTTCTGGGCCTGGGCACCATGGGTGGCCCGATGGCCCGCAACCTGATCGCGGCCGGACACGAGCTGGCGGTGTTCGACGTGTCCGCGCGCGCGCTCGAGCCGTTCGCGAGCCTGCCCTGCCGGATCGCCGGCTCGCCGCGCGACGCTGCCACGGGCGTCGACGCGGTCATCACGATGCTTCCCGACTCGGCGCATGTGCGCGAGGCGCTCCTCGGTGCCGCGGGTGCCTGCCAGGCGCTCGAAAAGGGCCGCCTGGTCATCGACATGAGCACGATCGCGGCTTCGTCGAGCCTCGCGCTCGCGCGCGATCTGAATGCGCTGGGCTACCGCATGCTCGACGCGCCCGTCGGCCGCACGCCGGCGGACGCCGCCGCCGGCACGCTGCTGGTCATCGTGGGGGGCGCCGAGGCCGACCTCGCCGAGGCGCGCCCGATCTTCGAGCGCCTGGGCAGCACGATCGTGCACGCCGGCCCGCAAGGCCACGGCATCAAGCTCAAGCTCGTGAACAACTACATGTCCGCCGTCGGCACGCTGCTCACCGCGGAGGCGCTCACCCTCGCGAAAAAGGTCGGGCTGGACCGGGCGATCACGGTGCAGGTGCTGAGCAGCACGACGGCCGGGCGCGGCCAGCTGATCGTGAACTACCCGAAGAAGGTGCTTGCAGGCGACGTGAGCCCCGACTTCCCCATGCGCATGGCGCACAAGGACGTGAGCCACGCGCTCAGCCTCGGCGCCGAGGCGGGCTCGCCCCTGCTGCTTGGCGCGATCGCCCGCGAGATGCTGGCGCTCGCGGGACCATGGGGTCGCGCCGACCAGGACTGGACGGCGATGCTCCTGCTGCTCGAGGACCTCAGCCGGGCCTGAGCGGCCTCGCGCAGGACCTCAGGGAATCAGCAGCACCTTTGCCGCCGCAAGGCGGCCGCGGTCGAGATCGTCGAACGCGCGGGCGCCTTCGCCAAGGCTGCGCTCCTCCACCCAGGAAAGGTCGCCGAAGGCGCCTGCGTGCAGCGCTCGCACCGTGGCGCGCAGGTCGGCGGTCGTGTAGGTATAGGTTCCGAGCAGCGTGATTTCGGCGAGCGTGAGCCTGCGCATGTCGATCTCGCTCGCCCAATCCTGCAGGCCGACGTGCATCACGACGCCGCCCGGCTTCACCGCCGACAGCGCGGCGCGCCGGGTGTCTTTGCTGCCGACCGCGTCGAACACGAAGTCCACGCTGCCTTCGGCCGGGCCGCTTTCCTTCAGCGGATCATAGGCGCGGCAGCCGGCGTGGCGCTCGGCCGCCGCGCGGCGCAGCGGGTTGACCTCCGCGGTGCGCAGCCCCCGGCAGCCGTAAGAGCGCATGAGGAGCGCCGCGAGCAGGCCGACCGCCCCGGCGCCGATCACCAGCACGGTGGCCTCCGGCAGCGGGCGCGCCAAGGCGCGCATCGACAGGTGCAGCGCGTGCAGCGCCGTCGCGGCGGGCTCGGTCAGCGCGGCCTGCCGCGCGCTCATGTCCCCCGGAAGCTCGATCAGGCTGCTCGTTGGGATCGACATGTACTGCGCGAAGGCGCCGGGACGGCTCATGCCGACCATGCTGCGGTTCGCGCACAGGTTGTTGCGGCCCTGCGCGCAGAATTCGCAATACCCGCAAGTGATGAGCGGGTTCGCGGTCACGCGCTTGCCCGTGCCGGGTCCCGCCACGATCTCGCCGGCGAGCTCGTGCCCGAGGATGAGCGGCGGCACGCGCCGCGGATCATGCCCGTGATAGGCATGCATGTCCGAGCCGCAGATGCCGGCGGCTTCGATCCTGATCACTGCTTCGCCTGGCGCCTGAGCCGGCTCGGGCTCGTCGCGAAAGACCACTTCGCGCGGGCCCGTGTAGACGAGGGCTTTCATCGTCGCCTTCCGGTCGTCACTTGGCGCTGAATCCGCCGTCCACGTAGATCGTCTGGCCGGTGATGTACGCGGACGCGTCCGAGGCGAGGAAGACCGTCACGCCGTGCAGGTCCTCGAGCTCGCCGTTGCGGCCGATCATGGTGCGCGCCGCCAGATCGGCCACGCGCCTGGGGTCGGCGTACACCGGGGCGGTGAGGGCGGTCGGGAAGAATCCGGGACCGATTGCATTGCAGGTCACGCCCTTCGCGGACCAGGTCTCGGCCATCGCTCGGGTGAGCTGCACGATCCCGCCCTTCGAGGCACCGTAGGGCGCTCCGTCGGGAAAGGCGCGCAGCGACTGCATGGATGCAACGTTGATGATCCGGCCGCGCCCTTTCGCGACCATACCCGGCACCACGTGCCGGGAGAGAAAGAACGGCACGGTCAGGTTGAGCAGGATCTGCGCGTCCCAGCTCGCCTCCGTGATGCGCTCGGCCGGCTCGCGCAGGTTGATCCCGGCGGCGTTCACCAGGATGTCCGCGGCTCCGAAGTGGGCCGCTGCGTGCGCCATGCACTCGGCGAGCCGCGAGCGCTCGCTCACGTCGCATGCCACGTAGGCGGCGCGCGCCCCGGACTCCGAGATGCCGCGTGCCGCCTCGCGCAGCGCGTCCTCTCGGCGCGCAACCAGCACCACGGCCGCGCCGGCGCCCGCGAGCGCCTGCCCCATCGCGAGCCCGATGCCGGAGCTCCCGCCCGTGACGAGGGCGACGCGGCCGGTCAGATCGAACAGGGCGGGAATCGGGCGCATCGCCTAGACCTTCGTAGCGAAGCGCTCTTGCGGAAAGTACTTGCTCAACCGGTCGTCCGCAGTGCGTGCGTGAGCCTCCATGCCTTCGAGGCGCGAGATGCGCGCCGTGACGCCGGCAATTTTGCGATTGGCTGCGCGTGTCATGCGCTGATAGGTGACGGTCTTGATGAACTTGCCGACGCTCAATCCCCCGCTGTAGCGCGCCGCCTTCTTGGTCGGCAGGATGTGATTGGGCCCGGAGGTCTTGTCGCCGAAGGCCACCGTGGTCTCCTCGCCCAGGAAGAGCGAGCCGTAGGCCGTCAGACGGCCGAGCCACCAGTCCAGGTCGCGCGCATGCACTTCGAGGTGCTCGGGAGCGTACTCGTCGCTCAGTGCCGCGGCCGCCTCGCGGTCGGGCACCACGGCGACCTCGCCGTAGTCGCGCCATGCGGCGCCGGCCGCGGCGCTCGCCTCCGGCGGCAGGGCGGCGATCAGCCGCGGCACCTCCTCCATCACCTTGCGCGCGAGCGGTTCGGAAGTGGTGATCAGCCACGCGGGCGTCTCCACGCCGTGCTCGGCCTGGCCAACGAGGTCGGAGGCCACGATCGGGGGATCGGCGCCGTCGTCGGCGATGACCAGGATCTCGCTCGGCCCCGCAAAGACGTCGATGCCCACCTGGCCGAACAGGATGCGCTTCGCCTCCGCCACGTACTTGTTGCCCGGTCCGGCAATCACGTCCGCCGGCTTGCCGGTGAACAGCCCGTAGGCGAGGGTCGCGATTGCCTGCACGCCTCCGAGCGTCATGATCACATCGGGCTGCGCGACGGACATCGCGTACAGCACCACGGGGTGAATCCCCCCTCCGCGGTGGGAGGGGGAACACGCGATCACGAACGGCACCCCCGCGGCGCGCGCCGTTGCAATGCTCATGTAAGCGGAGGCCACGTGCGCGTAGCGCCCGCCGGGCACGTAGCAGCCCGCCGCGGTCACCGGGATCAGCTTCTGGCCGCACACCAGCCCCGGATGGAGCTCCGTCTCGAACTCCAGCAGGCTCTCGCGCTGCCGCTGCGCGAACCGGAACACCTGGTCGTGGGCGAAGCGGATGTCGTCCTTGACCGTGTCCGGCAGGCCGGCGACGCGCTTGGCGACGGATTCGGGCGCAACGACGATGTCGCCGGTCCACTGGTCGAGCTTCGCGCAATAGCGGCGCACCGCCTCCTCGCCGCCCGCGCGGATCTCGCGCAGCATGCCTTCGACGATGTCGCGCGCCTCGTCCTGCCCCGTCTCCGGGGTCTTGCTGGCCTTCTTGAGGTAGTGTGCGGCCATGCTGCCCCCGCTTAGCGGCTCGCGTCGTTGGCGAACGCCTTGAGCTTGGGATCGTCGTTCACCATCTTGAGGTACTTGTCGGTGATGTAGCTGCTCGCCGCGGGGACCGACTGCAGCGAGCCCTTGGACTTCATGAATTCGGCGATCCTGTCGAACCACACGTCCACCTTGGACGGCTTGCCGCCGTGGCGCGCCATGATCTCGAGCTGCTCGGCCAAGTCGAAGATCGGCCGCTGGTACTCGACCTTGGCGTACTTCTCCGAGATCGGAACGCCCGCCTCCTTGTCCGCCTCCTGCAGCGCCTTCACCGTCTCCTCGGGATGCGCCTTCTCCCACTTGATCGCGTGCAGGTACACGGCGAGGTACTTGGCGACGAGGTCGGGGTGCTCCTTGGCGTAGTCCTCGCGCACCACCAGGGCGCCCGGAATGATGGCGTCGCCGTCCTTGCCCGTGCATACGATCTTCGCGCCGATCTTGTCTTCGAGGGTGTAGCTGTTCGGCGCCCAGAGGGCGCCGAATCCCGCCGTGCCGCTGGTGAGCGCGCTCATGATCCCGGCCTGGCCGAGGTTGACCATGGTCACGTCGTTCTCGCTCAGCCCGTACTTGTGCAGGCACGCGGCCGCGGCGTATTCGCCGGTGGAGTTCGCGGTCACCAGGATGCGTTGACCCTTGAGCGCCTCCTTCGGGTTCTTCTCGAAGCGCGCTGCCGCCTCCTTGGTCGCGATCAGGACGTTGGTCGCCGACTCGTCGTTGGTGATCCCAACGGTCAGGATGTGGTAGCGCGCCGCGCCGATCACGGCGGGCACCGAGCCCGTTCCGCCCGCGTCCCAGGACCCCGCTGCCGCCGAGGCGATCTGCGGGACTCCGGCCGGGAAGGTGCTGTAGCTCACCTGCAGGCCGACGTCGGCCCACCAGTTCTTCTTCGTCGCGAGAACGTACGGCAGCGCCCACCAGTTGGTCGGCTGGTAGCTCACGTTCATGTGAACCGGCTCTGCCGCCGCGGTTTGCAAGGCAAACGCGGCCGAGACCGCGAGCAAGCTTGCGCAGATCGACTTCTTCATGTCTTTGTCCTCCTCATTCGGGTTGATCGACGACGTTCACGCGGGCTGCGCCGGCACCCCGGGCACCGCCGCGCCTTCCTGCTGTTCGCGCAGCATGCGCCAGATCCTGGTGCGCAGATGCACGAACGACTCCAGATCCATGACCTCTTCGACGTGCTCGAGCTTCTCCCACGCTTCTCTCCTGCGCACCGAAGCGATGTCGAGAATCTCGCGGATGCGCCCGGGCGAGCGCGTCATCACCACGACGCGATCGGCGAGGTACACGGCCTCCTCGACGCTGTGGGTGATGAACAGCGCGGTGCGCGGATTCACCCGACACAGCTTGATCAGCTCCTCTTGCATCACGACGCGGGTCTGCGCATCGAGCGCGCCGAAGGGCTCATCCATGAGCAGCACGTCCGGATCGAGCGCGTAGCTGCGGGCGATCGCCACGCGCTGCTGCATGCCGCCGGAGAGCTGCTGCGGGTAGGCGCGCTCGTAGCCCTGCAGCCCCATCAGCTCGACGTAGCGGGCCACGATCGCCGCGCGGGCGTCGGAGGGCGTCCCGCGGCAGCGCAATCCGAAGCCGATGTTCTCTTCCACTGTCTTCCACGGGAACAGCGCGAACTGCTGGAACACCACGGCCCGGTCCGGGCCGGGGCCCGCCACTTCGTGCGCTCCGACCAGCACCGAGCCCGCGCTCGGGAAATCCAGCCCCGCCGCCATGCGCAGCAGCGTGGTCTTGCCGCAACCCGAGGGCCCGACGATGGCGACGAATTCCTTCTCGCCGACCTCGAAGCTCACGTCATCGAGCGCCAATACCTCCTGGTCGCTCCGGCGGAAGGCGCGCTTGACGTTGCGGAACACGATCCGGCTCAACCCTGATCCCCCCAGCTGCGCCGCACCGCCCGCTCCAGCGCGCGCAGTGCGACGTCGATGACGAAACCGATCACGCCGATCGCGACCATGGCGGACATCACGATCGGCGTCTGCAGGGAGGTCTGTCCCTGCACCATCAGGTAGCCGACGCCGCTGGAGACGACGATCAGCTCGGCGCCGATGAGCGACTGCCAGCCGAGGCCGGCGCTCACCCGCAGGCCGGCGACGATCGAGGGGAGCGCCGCCGGTACCAGCACCTCGCCGATGGCCCTCAGGCCGCCCGCCCCGAGCGTCTGCGCAGCCTCGACCAGGACCTTGTCGACCTGACGCGCGCCGCGGTATGCGTTGATCACGCACGGCGGGAACGCGCCGCTGAATATGATGAGAATCGGCCCGCCGATTCCCGTGCCGAACCAGAGCGCCGCGAACGGCACCCACGCGATCGGAGCGACGAAGCGCACCGCCTCGAACAGCGGCGTAACCAGATCGTCGAGCCAGCGGTACCAGCCCATGAGCAGGCCGAGCGGCACGCCGAGCGCCGCAGCGAGACCAAAGCCGAGCGCGAAGCGCTTCAGGCTCGCCAACGTATGGACCTGGATCGTGTAGCCCGCATAGGGCTGCTGCGCGAGCCGGTCGATCATTTCGGCGATCACTTGCGGGCCCGGCAGGAAGCGCGAGGGCACCCATCCGCTCGCGGCAACGCCGTACCACGCGGCAAAGAACAGCAGCAGGCCGGCGACAGACAGGGCGGCGAGCTCGGGCGCCGATGGGATGCCGCGCCCCGGGCGCCGGCTCGCCACTAGCTGCGCCATGGGATCACCCGTTTCTCGACCACGCCGAGGGCCTTCGTCATCGCTGCGCCCATGATCCCGACCCAGATCATGGCGTACAGGATCATGCCCGGATAAATGTCGAGCGACGCGACGATCAGCACGTGCCCCAGCCCGAGGATCGCCCCGACGAGCTCCGCCGCGACCAGCGTCGTCCACGATGCCTGCAGCGACAAGCGCAGCCCGGTGAAGATCATCGGCAGCGCACCGGGGATCAGGACGTGCCGGACGATCTGCGGCGGCGAGGCCCCGTGTACGCGCGCGGCTGCGATCAGCGTCGGGTCGAGATTCCGCACCCCGGTGTGGCTGTTGATGACCGCCGGGACGAATGCGGCGAACCAGATGACGAAGATCTTGGCTCCGTCGCCGAGCCCGAACCAGAGGATCGCCAGCGGGATCCAGGCGAGCGGCGGGATCGGCCGCAGCAGCAGGAACGCAGGATTGATCAGGGCCTCGGCGCGACGGCTCCAGCCCATCAGCAGCCCGAGCGGGACGCCCACGCCCGAGGCGACCGCGAAGCCCATCAGCACCAGCTTGCTGCTCTGCCAGACCTGGCGCGACATGGTCCCGCCCGCATACCCGTTCCCGTGCGAGATCTGCAGCGCCGCCTGATAGACGTCGTGGGGCGACGGAAATCGACCCGGGCTGACGGTATGCGTCACCGAAGTGAGCACATACCAAAGGATCAGCAGCGGCACGATGGCAGCCAGAGCGAGCACCGCGCGGCGCTGACCGCCCAGGCGTTTGGCGTCGCGCGTCGCGCGCGTCGCGGACGACGACACCGCGGAGGAGCGGCCGGTGGCCGAAGCGGAGCGGACGCTCGCCGCCATGTCAGCCCCGGCGCGCCCGGGCGCCGCTGCCCGCCGCGCGCACGGCAAGCGGCGCTCCGATACGGACGGCTGCCGCGCCGGTCCGGCAATGCATATCTCCTCCTCTAATCCCCTCGAGAGCCGGCGCGTCGCCGGCCAAACCCCTGCCTTGAGCAAGGATGAAAGCGCTCTCAAAATCTAGGCTGCTTTGATGCTAGAGTCAATCGCTCCCAGCTGCCATTTCGCGCCGGCCAAGGTGTTATCCTTATGAAAGAAATCCCGGAACGAGATCCATTGCCGTCCCGGCGCGGTCCAGGCAAGTTTTTGGAAGCGCTTCCGGTCGCGGGAGAACGACCTAGCCGCCGATGCGGCGTGTCGCAGCGATGTCCATTTCGACGCGTGGCGCGATGAAGCGCGCAGCCGAACGTCCGTGAGCAAGGGCGCGCCGAAGCTGAGCGACGTGGCGCGCATGGCCGGCGTCTCGCCGGCGACCGCGTCGCGCGCCCTTTCGACGCCCGCGCAGGTGCGCCCGGAGACCCGCGCCAAAGTCGACGACGCGGCGCGCCTGCTCGGCTACGTCCCCCACGGCGCCGCGCGCGCGCTGGCCTCGCAGCGCAGCCGGACGATCGGCGCGGTCATCCCCACGCTGGACAACGCGATCTTCGCCAACTCGGTAAACGCGCTGCAGCGCTCGCTGGCCGAGTCGGGCTACACGCTGCTGCTGGGCTCGCACGGCTACGACCCCGCAGTCGAGCTCGAGGTCACGCGCGCGCTCATCGAGCGCGGAGTCGACGGGATCGTCTTCGTCGGCACCGACCACGATCCGCAGCTCTACCGCATGCTCGCCACGTTCCGCATCCCCTACGTTCTCACGTGGTCGCTGGATCCGAGCGGGCACCATCCCTGCATCGGCTTCAACAACCGCGAGGCCGCGATGCAGGTGACCCGCTTTCTGCTCGACCTCGGGCACCGGAACTTCGCCGTGATCTCGGGGCTGACCGCGCACAACGATCGCGCGCGCGATCGCGTCGCGGGAGTGCGCGACGCGTTGCGCGCGAGGGGCCTGGACCTCACCCCGCAGGCGGTCATCGAACGGCCCTATTCCTTCGCCAGCGGTCAGGAGGGCATGCGCGAGCTGCTGAAGCGCGCGCTGCGCCCTAGCGCCGTGGTGTGCATCAACGATGTGCTCGCCGTCGGCGCAATCATCGAATGCCGGGCCGAAGGGCTCGACATCCCGCGCGACGTCTCGATCACGGGCTTCGACGACATGGAGATCGCGGCGCAGCTCGCGCCGGGGCTCACGACGATGCGGCTGCCTACGGTCGACCTGGGGCGGTCGGCGGCGGCGTATCTGCTCGACCGGCTCGCGGGCCGCGAGGTCGCGCCCAGCACCGAGCTGCCCGTACAGTTGGTCGTGCGCGGCAGCACCGCGCCGCCGCGAAGCCGGTCCGCAGGACGGAAGTGACCGGGGCGGCCGCTCCGGGCCGGGCTCGCTAGCGTTTCTCGTACTGCTTCTTGCCGAACAGCACCTCCATCTCCTGCGGCGTGCGCGGGCCGGCGCGGCGCCGCTCGGCGAGCACCGCGAGCGCGCGCTGCACCGCCGGGCGCGCGTCGATCGCCTCGAACCAGCGCTTCACGTTCGGGTATTCGTCGAGGTCCACGCCCTGGTTCTTGTAGGAGCGCAGCCACGGGAAGATCGACATGTCGGCGATGGTGTGCTCGGCGCAGGCGACGAACTTCGACTCGGCGAGCCGGCGCTCGAGCACGCCGTAGAGGCGGTTCGCCTCCTTGCTGTAGCGCTCGATCGCGTAGGGGATCTTCTCCGGCGCGTACACGAGGAAGTGGTGCGCCTGGCCGAGCATCGGGCCGATGTGCCCCATCTGGAACATCACCCACTGCATCACCGCCCAGCGCTCGCCCAGGTCGCGCGGCAGGAACTTGCCGGTCTTGGAGGCGAGGTAGAAGAGCATCGCGCCCGATTCGGCGAGCGCGAGCGGCTTGCCGCCCGGACCTTCGGAATCGACCATGGCCGGGATCTTGTTGTTCGGCGAGATCGCCAGGAACTCGGGCTTGAACTGGTCGCCGGCGCCGATGTCCACCGCGTGCACCCGGTAGGGCAGCCCCGTTTCCTCGAGCATGATTTGGATCTTGTGGCCGTTCGGCGTCGGCCAGGTGTACAGGTCGATCATCGCGAAGTCCCTTTCCGCTGCGTTCGCTACGCTGGGCTACCTGAGCCCGCTCATGCCGTGCAGGAGCGCGGCCAGCGCGTTCTTATACTCCAGAGCGATCCATCCTATAAGAGGAGTCAGGATGAGCGCGCTGACGAGGCTGTAAGCGAGCATGCGCTTCCTGTCCGCGCCGAGCGCCTGAAAAACGAGGATCACGGTGAAGGTCCCGAGCACGAGCGGCCCCAGGACGACCGCGTACGGCAGGCCTTTCCCTTCGATGAGTTTCGTCATCTTGCGGCCGCGCTTTTTCTCGATGAAGCGCCTCACCGCCTCGATGTGCTCCAGCCTGTCGATCAGCAGGATGATCGCGCCGGCCAGGATGAAATTGCTGATTCCCGCGACCACGAACACCCAGGTCGAAGGCAGCCCGAATCCCACTCCGAGAGGGATCGCGACGGCTCGGCCCGTGAGGGGCGTGATCGTCGCCACCACCACCGCGAGCCACTTTTCGGCCAGAACCACTCAATCCTCGTAGACGACCGCGGTGCCCGCGATCTTGTCGTGAAAGCCCTGCTTGCGGCGGTCGATGCCGATCCACACGAAACCCAGGCCGAGCGTCAGCGGGAACGACACCAGATAGGCGAAGTAGCGCAGCACCAGCTTGCCGGTCGAGGGCGGGCCGCCAGTCTTCGCGTCGACGATCTTCGCCGAGATCGCCATCTTGCCGGGCGTCGCGCCGCGGAACTTCCAGAAGAGGATCACGGTGATCGTCGGCAGCAGCCACTGGATCACGAAGTCCCAGAAGCCGGCCAGCCCGCCCTCCGCGCGCGCCCGCTCGAGATACGCGCGGCCGTAGATCGCGAGCAGCAGCGGCACCGAGATGACGACGAGGATCAGCACGTCGATCGCGAAGGCGAGCAGCCGCTTCCAGAAGCCCACGTACTCCAGGCGCGGCGGCGCGGCGATTTCGTCGCTCATGCGGGATCGGCGGCCTCAGGTCACCCCAGCTTCACCAGCTGTTTGCCGAAGTTCCGGCCCTTGAGCAGCGCGATCAGCCCCTGCGGCGCGCGCTCGATGCCCTGCAGGACCGACTCGCGGTACTTGAGCCTGCCCGCCGCGAGGTAGCCCGCGAGCGCCTGCACCGCCTCGGGGTAGCGCTCGCGCCAGTCGAACACGATCATGCCCTGCATCTTGATGCGGTTGACCAGCACCGCGCGCAGGTTCTTGTGCGCGTAGGGCTCGGTGAGGTTGTATTCAGCGATCATGCCGCACACGACGATGCGCGAGAACGGGTTCATGAGCCTGAGCAGCGTGTCGAGCATCTCGCCGCCGACGTTCTCGAAGTACACGTCCACGCCCTTTGCGCAGGCTTCCTTCAGGTCGCGGTGCAGGTTCCCCGCCTTGTAGTCGACGCAGGCGTCGAACCCGAGCTCCTTCACCACGTAGTCGCACTTCGCCTTGCCGCCGGCGATGCCCACCGCGCGGCAGCCGGCGATCTTGGCGAGCTGACCGACCACGCTGCCGACCGCGCCCGAAGCCGCCGACACCACCACCGTCTCGCCCGCCTTCGGCCGGCCGATCTCGTTCAGCCCGAAGTACGCCGTCTTGCCCGGCATGCCGAGCACGCCGAGGTAATAGGAAAGCGGCGCGCGCGAGGCGTCGACCTTGGTGAGCTCAGCGCCCTTCGCGCAGCCGTAGAGCTGCCAGCCGAGCGGCGCGCAGACCTTGTCGCCCGGCCTGAAGCCGGGGTGCTTCGACTCGAGCACCTCGCCCGCGACCTCGCCCACCATCACCTGCCCGATCTGCACCGCCGGCACGTAGGACTTCACGTCGTTCATGCGCCCGCGCATGTACGGGTCGAGCGAGAGCCATTCGCCCTTCACCAGCACCTCGCCTTCCTGCGGGCGCGGCGCTTCCGACTCGACCAGCTTGAAGTTGTCCTCGGTCACCCAGCCGGCGGGGCGGCTCGCGAGCGTCCATGCCTTGTTGGTCGCCATGTCAGCCCCGCTCGAGCGCCGCGAAGCGCTCCAGGTGATGCTCGGCGTCGCCGAACTGCTGCCCGATCATCGTCAGGCGCCGGAACGTGTGGCTCACTTTCATCTCCTCGGTCATGCCCATGCCGCCGTGCAGCTGGATCGACTCCTGGCTGACGTGGCGGCAGGCGTCCGCGATTCTCACCTTGGCCGCCGACACCAGGCGCTTGCGCTCGCGCGCATCCGTCTCACCGTCCACCTTGGCGCAGGCGAGGCAGGCCATCGAGCGTGCCTGCTCGGCGGCGATCACCATGTCCACCATGCGGTGCTGCAGCGCCTGGAAGGTGCCGATCGGCACGCCGAACTGCTTGCGCGTCTTGAGGTATTCGAGGGTCGCGTCGTTCGCGTATTTCATCGCCCCCAGCGCCTCGGCGCACAGGAGCGCGGTGGCGTAGTCGACCACCTCCTCGATCAGCGCGAGCGCCTCGCCTTCCTTGCCGATCAGCGCGTCGGCGCCGACCTCGACCGCCTGCAGCACGACATCGGCCGCGCGCGTCTCGTCGAGCGTCACGTAGGGGCGCAGGCTCACGCCGGCTGCCTCCCGGTCGACCAGGAACAGGCTGATGCCCTGCTGGTCGGCCGGCTTGCCCGAGGTGCGCGCCGAGACGACCAGCTTGTCGGCGAGCGGCGCGCCGAGCACCATGCGCTTGTCGCCCTCGAGCACCCAGACCTCGCCCGCCCTGCGGGCGCTGGTCGCGACGCGCGCGAGGTCGTAGCGCGCCCCGCGCTCGGTCTGGGCGAAGGCCATCTTCATGCGGCCCTCGATGACCGCGGGCAGGATCGCCTTCTTCTGCGCCGCGCTGCCGCCGCGCGCGACGAGCTGCGCCCCGAGGCCCACCGTGGCGAGAAACGGCTCGACCACCAGCGCCTCGCCGATCGCCTCCATCGCACTCATGAGATCGATCGCCCCGCCGCCGAAACCGCCCAGCTCGGCGGGGAACGGGATGCCGAGCAGGCCCATCTCGGCGAACGTGCTCCAGACCTGCGCGCTACAGCCGTCCCTGGAGGCGACGATTCTCTTGCGTGCCTCGAAGCCGTAGTCCTTCTGGACGAACCGCCGGACCGAGTCGGCGAGCAGCTGCTGCTCTTCGTTGTAGTCGAAGTTCATGAACTTCGCCTTTTCTGAAAGTCGCGCGCTGCGACGCAGCGCAGCGTTGTTCTTACAGTCCGAGCGTCATCTTGCTGATGATGTTGCGCTGGATCTCGTTCGAGCCGGCGTAGATCGTCGTCTTGCGCATGTTGCAGTAGCGCGGCGCGAGCGCGGCGGTGAACGCTTCGAACCCGTCGCCGCCGTCGACCGGCCGGAAGGGCTGCGCGAGCGGACCGGCCGCCTGCATCATCAGCTCGGAGAGCGCCTGCTGGATCTCGGTGCCCTTGATCTTGAGCATCGAGACCTCCGCCCCCGGCGGCTGGCCGGTGCGCCGCAGCTGGTCGAGGAAGCGGAGGTTGGTGATCTCGAGCGCGGTGAGCTCGATCTCCACGCGCGAGAGCTTGTCGCGGAAGCGCACGTCGTCGGTCATCGGCCGGCCGTGGTTCACCTGCGCGGCGGCGAATTCCTTGAGCTTCGCGAGCTCGCGCTTGGAGGCGCCGATCCTGCCCGTGTTCATGCGCTCGTGGCCGAGCAGGTATTTCGCGACCGTCCAGCCCTTGCCCTCCTCGTGCACCAGGTTCTCGACCGGCACCTCGACGTCCTCGAAGAACACCTCGTTCACCTCGTGGCCGCCGTCCATGAGGATCAGCGGCCGCACCGTGATCCCCGGGCTTTTCATGTCGATCAGCAGGAACGAGATGCCCTCCTGGCGCTTCGCGGTGCCCGGGTCGGTGCGCACCAGGCAGAAGATCCAGTCGGCGTAGTGCGCGAGCGTGGTCCAGATCTTCTGGCCGCTCACCACGTAACGATCGCCCTGGCGCACCGCCCTGGTCTTGAGCGACGCGAGGTCCGAGCCCGAGCCCGGCTCGGAATAGCCCTGGCACCAGAAGTCGTCGCCGTCGTAGATGCGCGGCAGGAAGCGCTTCTTCTGCGCCTCGGTGCCGAACCGGAGCAGCACCGGCGCGCACATCATCAGGCCGAAGGGAACGAGCGGCGGCGTGCCGGCGTAGCCGCATTCCTCCTCGAAGATGTAGCGCTCGACGACGTTCCAGCCCGTCCCGCCCCACTCCTTCGGCCAGGAGGGGGCCACCCACCCCTGCTTGGCGAGGATGCGGTGCCAGCGCAGCAGGTCGTCCTTCGACAGGTGCTCGTACTCGGCGATCTTGCGCCGCAGGTCTTCGGGCAGGTTCGCCGCGAGCCAGCCGCGCACCTCGTCGCGGAAGGCGAGCTCTTCTGCGGAGTAGTTGAGATCCATGCTGCACCTCCTGCGGGCGCGGGCTGCCGGGGGATGGAAGTTTAGCCGAGTCAGACGACCGTGATGCCCCCGTCGGCGATGATCACCTGGCCGGTGACGAAGGCCGCCGCTCGCGAGGCGAGGAACACCGCGATGCCGCCGATGTCGCGCGGCTCGCCGAGGCGGCGCAGGGGCGTGCGCGCCTCGCGCTCCTTGCGGCGCGCCTCGTCCTCCCACAGCGCGCGCGCGAAGTCGGTGCGGATGAGGCCCGGGGCGATCGCGTTGACGCGCACGTTCTTCGGGCCCCACTCCGCTGCAAGGTTCCTCACCAGGTGATGGTCCGCGGCCTTGGAGATGCCGTAGGCCCCGATGACGGTGTTCGCGCGCAGCCCGCCGATCGAGCCGACCGTGATGAAGCAGCCGCCGCCGCGCTCGGCCATGCCGGGCAGCGTCAGGTTGGCGAGCCACAGCACGCTCTTCACGTTGTTGGTAAAGATCTTGTCGAACACCTCGTCGGGCAGCGCGGCGAGCGGCCCGTAATACGGGTTCGCCGCGGCGTTGGCGACGGCGATGTCGATGCGCCCCCAGGTCGCGAGCGTGCGCTCGGCGAGCGCCTGCAGATCCTCCTTGCGCGATACGTTGCACGGCTGGGCGATGACAGGCCAGCCGCGCTGCTCGAACTCGGCGCGCACCTGCTCGCAGGCCTCGGCCTTGCGGCTGGAGACGACCACCTTGGCGCCGGCGCGCGCCAGCTCCTCGGCGATCGATCTTCCGATGCCGCGCGTGGAGCCGGTGACGAGGGCCACCTGGCCGGACAGGTCGAAGAGGGACTGGGGCATCGATCGGGCTCCCGCGGGACGCAGGCGCGTAAGCCTAATGAGTTTGAGGTCATTCCGTGAGTGCCGCGCCGCGCAGGCCGATGCCGCCGGCCAACCCCACCGCCGGCGCGGGTTTCAATATTCGAAATCCAATGTTGCTAAGTTGACAGAGCGCGCGCCCTGGCAAAGAATCGAAATGCGAAACGTTCCCCTGCACGACCGTAGCAGTGCGCCGCGCTCCGACGCGCGCGCCGCCACGCCAATAAGCAGACAAAACGAGGAGGCACGAATCATGGGCGCGCCCGAGTCCGCTGCACCGCTGTCCCAACCCGCCGCGACCTTCAGCTACGAGCACGAGGGCGACCGCCAGTTCGCCACCACCCTCGCGCGCGGGCTCGAGGTGCTGCGCTGCTTCACGCCCACCGAGGCGATGCTCGGCAACAAGGAGATCTCGGTGCGCACCGGGCTGCCGAAGCCGACCGTCTCGCGCCTCACCTACACGCTCACCAAGCTCGGCTACCTGCGGCACAACATGCGCCTCGGGAAATATCAGCTCGGCTCGGCGGTGCTGTCGATCGGCTACCCGCTGCTCGCCTCGATGAGCGTGCGCCAGATCGCGCGGCCGTTCATGAAGGAGTTGGCCGACTACTGCAGCGGCTCCGTCTCGATGGGCATCCGCGACCGGCTGAACATGGTCTACGTCGAGTCCTGCCGCAACGGCAACGGCTTCTCGACCCTGCCCGACATCGGCACCGCGGTGCCGATCGCGCAGGCCGCGGTCGGCCGCGCGTTTCTCGCCGCGCTCGCGCCCGCCGAGCGCGAGGCGGTGCTCAACCAGATCAAGGTGAAGCAGCCCGAGAGCTACCGCAAGTACAAGCCGCAAATCGACAAGTCGCTCGAGGAAATCCGCGCGCGCGGATTCTGCGTCGCGCTCGGCGAGCTGCGCCGCGAGGTCTACGCCGTGGGCGTGCCGATGCGCCGCACGGTCGACGGCGAGATCGTCGCGTTCAACTGCGGCGTGCCCGCGTTCAGCCTCAAGAAGGGCCAGCTCGAAGACGACATCGGCCCGCGGCTGGTCGCGATGGTGCGCACGATCGAGGCGTCGCTCGGCATGCACTGAGGTGCATGCCGAACGACCCTGAAAGTCGGCTGCGGGGAAAGGGAGGCGGAGCCCTTCCCCCGCACCCCCTACCCCGCCTCGCGGATATCTCGCTGAATCGCTGAGGCCGGGCCCGCGCAAGGGCGACTCGGCGGCTGCTAACATCGCGGCCGCAGTGAGACCATCCCGCTCGCTTCGCGGCGGCGTCGCCCGGCGCCGCTTCGATCCCGTGATCCGCCCGGAGGACAACCCATGAACGCGCTGCTCGACTATTTCAACCACCTCGACGCCGACCTGAAGGAAGCCATCACGCACGCGATCCGCATCGTGGTCATCCTCGTGCTCGCCGGCGTGCTGGAGGCGGTCGCGGCACGCCTCATCCGCGTGTTCCGCGCCTACATGGCCCGCCGCAAGGGCGACGGCGAAGCGGCGCGGCGCATCGCCACGCTCGAGCGCGTGTTCCGCTACATCGCGGCGGTGGTCATCGCGCTGGTGGCGGGCACATTGGTGCTCGGCGAGCTCGGCATCTCCGTGGCACCGGTGCTCGCCACCGCCGGCGTCGCCGGCATCGCGATCGGCTTCGGCGCGCAGAGCCTGATCAAGGACTACTTCAACGGCTTCTTCCTGCTGCTCGAGGACCAGATCCGCCAGGGCGACGTCGTCGACCTCGGCGGCCAGGCGGGGCTGGTCGAGGAAGTCACGCTGCGCTACGTACGGATGCGCAATTTCGACGGCCACGTGATCTTCGTGCCGAACGGCGAGATCAAGGTCGTGAAGAACCTGACCCGCGAATACGCGCAGGCGGTGATCGAGGTCGGCGTGGCCTACCGCGAGGACCTCGACGAGGCGCTCGCAGTGATGCGCGAGGTCGGCCAGGCGATGCGCGCCGACCCGGTCTGGGGAGCTAGGATCGCCGACGACACCGAGATCATAGGAGTCGAGAAGTGGGGCGACTCGGCAGTCAACATCCGCTGCCGCGTGAAGGTGATCCCGCCGATCGAGCAGTGGAACGTGAAGCGCGAGTTCCTGAAGCGCCTGAAGAAGGCCTACGACGAGCGGAACATCGAGATCCCCTTCCCGCACCTTACCGTGTACCCGGGGCAGCTGAAGGACGGCACAGCACCGCCGATCCACGTCATGAGCCTGGAGCGGGGGGCGGCTTAAGCGACCGCGTGGCGCGCGCTCCACGCAGCGAGGATCGAGTGGATGCGCCGCACGCCGTCGGTGAGCGCCGCGGGCCCGGGCTGCAGGATGTCGGCCGACTTGATCTCGTGCAGCTCGCCGTCGCGCACCGCCGGGATCTCGCTCCAGCCGGGGCGCGCGGCGACGCGCTCGGGGCGGAACTTCTTCCCGCACCACGATCCGAGAATCACGTCGGGGCTGCGGCGCACCACCTCGCTTGAAGCGGCGATCGTGCGCCCGCTCGCAGCGGGAGAGCGAGCGAGCTCCGGAAAGACGTCCTCGCCGCCCGCGATCGCGACGAGCTCGCTCACCCAGCGAATCCCGCTGATCATCGGCTCATCCCATTCCTCGAAGTACACGCGCGGCCTGCGCCGGAAGGCTCCCGCCGCGGCGCGAATTTCCTCCAGGCCTTTCTCCAGGCGCTCGATCAGCGCCCGGCCCCTCGCCGCCGCACCGACGATCGCGGAAAGCGTGAGGATCGTCGACAGGATCTGGTCTACCGAGCGCTGGTTGAAGACGAGCACGTCGAGCCCGGCCTTCGCCAGGTCGCGCAGGATGTCGGCCTGAAGATCCGAGAAGCCGATGACGAGGTCGGGCTTGAGCTCGAGGATCTTGTCGATCTTCGCCGAAAGGAACGCCGACACCCGAGGCTTCTCGCGCCGCGCCTGCGGCGGGCGCACCGTGTAGCCGGAGATGCCGACGATTCTGTGCTGCTCGCCGAGGAGATAGAGGGTCTCGGTCGTCTCTTCTGTGAGGCAGACGATGCGTTCCGGGTAGCGCGCGGGCACGCACAGCAGGATATCATCGGCGCATGGGACCGCTTTCCGGCATCCGCGTCCTCGAATTCGAGGCGATCGGCCCGGGGCCGTTCGCGGGAATGATGCTCGCCGACATGGGCGCCGACGTGCTGCTCGTCGACCGGCCGGCCTCGTCCGGCCTCGGCCTCGAGCGCGAGCGCTGGAACGACGTGATGCTGCGGGGGCGGCGCTCGGTGACGCTCGACCTGAAGAGCGCGGGCGGGCGCGACGCCGCGCTCGAATTGGCCTCGCGCGCCGAGGCGCTGATCGAAGGCTTCCGCCCCGGCGTAATGGAGCGCCTCGGGCTCGGCCCCGGGATCCTGCTTACGCGCAATCCCCGCCTCGTCTACGGCCGCATGACGGGCTGGGGTCAGTCGGGGCCACTTGCGCCGCGCGCCGGGCACGACATCGACTACATCGCGCTCGCGGGCGTGCTGCACGCCTTCGGTCGCAAGGGCGAAGCGCCCGTCCCCCCTCTTAACCTCGTTGGCGACTTCGGCGGCGGCGGAATGCTCCTTGCCTTCGGCATCGCCTGCGCGCTCCTCGAGGCGAGCCGCTCCGGCAAGGGCCAGGTGGTCGACGCCGCGATGGTCGAGGGCGCATCGCTCCTCGCGGCGATGTTCTCCGGATTCCTCGCCGCCGGCCGCTGGAGCGAGGCGCGCGGCGAGAACCTCCTCGACACCGGCGCGCCCTGGTACGACGTGTACGAAACGAAGGACGGCAAGCACGTCGCGATCGGCGCGATCGAGCCCAAATTCTTCGAGGAGCTCGTGAGGCGCCTGGGCCTTGCCGGGCTGCCCGGGCAGAGCGACCGCGCGCGCTGGCCCGAGATGCGCCGCCGCTTCGCCGAGGCGTTCAAGGCGAAGACGCGCGAGGAGTGGTGCGCGGTCTTCGAAGGCTCGGACGCCTGCTTCGCGCCGGTTCTTTCGTTCAGAGAGGCGCGGCAGCACCCGCACAACCTCGCGCGGCGGAGCTTCGTCACGGTGGGCGAGGTCGATCAGCCCGCGCCCGCGCCGCGCTTTTCGCGCACGCCCGGCGCGGTGCGCCGCGCGCCGCCCGAGCGCGGTCAGGGCGGGCGCGCTGCGCTCGCCGACTGGGGCTTCGGCGACGCCGACATCGCGCGCCTTCGCTCGCTCGGTCTCGGATTCGGCGACGGGCAGGAATAACGCGATGCGCCGCGCGTCCCACGAAGCGAAAGAATTGCACGGCGCGAACGTCGACTGCAAGAACTGCAGCATGTTCGCGCTCTGCCTGCCGGTCGGGGTCGGCGACGCCGATCTCGATCTGCTCGAGCGCATCATCAAGCGCCGCAAGCTCATCCGCCGCGGCGAGGACCTGTTCCGCCGCGGCGATCGCTTCCACGCCGTGTACGCCGTCAAGTCCGGCTCGATCAAGACCTTCACGCCCGCCGACCGCAAGACCGTGCAGGTCACGGGATTTCACCTGCCGGGCGAGCTGCTCGGGCTCGACGCGGTCGGCGCGGGTGTCTATCAGTACAGCGCCCGGGCGCTCGAGACCGCGAGCCTGTGCGAGGTGCCCTTCGACAAGCTGGAGGGCCTGGGCGCGATCGTGCACGGGGTGCAGCGCCAGATGCTCAGGATCATGAGCGCGCAGATCCGGCACGACCTGGCGATGCACGCGCTGCACTGCAAGAGCGGCGCCGAGGGGCGGCTCGCGGCCTTTCTCGTCAACCTGTCGGCGCGCCTGGGCGAGCGCGGGTTCTCGCGCGCCGAGTTCCGCCTGAGCATGTCGCGCGCCGACATCGGCAACTACCTCGGCCTCGCGAAGGAAACGGTGAGCCGGCTGTTCACGCAGTTCCAGGAGCGCCAGCTCATCTCGGTGAAGCGCAAGTCCCTGCGCGTCCACGACCTTTACCGCCTCGAGGCGCTCGCCGGCTTGCACCTCGCTGGCGCCTGAGCGCCGCGCCCTCGCCGCGCGCGGCGCTGAAGGAGGCGCCCGGCGCCGGGCGCTGCGAATGGTGACGCAGATCACCAAACGTCTTCGATGCGATTGAGCGCGCGGCGCTCCTCGGGAATCCTCCACGGTCGGCTCGCGCGAGCGCGCCGCACATCGACCCGAAGAACAGGACGCCATGCTCAAGCACCCACGGCTGCTGCCGCGCGCCGCAGCACTCGGCGCGCTCCTCGCCGCGCCGCTCGCGCGCGCGCGTAACCCCTTCGAGTTCCAGGCGCCTGTCACGCCGGTCGCCCGCGAGACGCTGTACGTCCACAACCTGTTCCTCGTGATCATCGCGATCCTGTTCGTCCTCGGAATGAGCTTCCTGCTCTATTCCGTATACCGGCACCGCAAGAGCCGCGGCCACCAACCCGCGACCTTCACCGGGCCGACCCGCCGCAGGCAGTGGGTGTGGATCGCGCTGCCCTTCGTCGCGCTCGTGTTCATCGACTACGTCGTGATGGGAATCCCCGCGTATCACGCGGCAATCGCCATGGCCGACACCCGCGACGACGCCAAGCTGGTGGTGAAGGCGACCGGCAGCCAGTGGAAATGGCAGTACGAGTACCCCGGCGAGCACGTCCGGTACAGCAGCACCCTCGCCACGCCTGCGGACCAGTTCGACGGGCGCGCGCCCAAGGACCCGAACTACCTGCTCGAGGTCGATCATCCGCTGGTGCTGCCGGTGGGCGAGAAGGTGCGGATTCTCCTCACCTCGACCGACGTGATCCACAGCTGGTGGGTGCCCGCCTTCGGGGTGAAGCAGGACGCCGTACCCGGGTTCCTGCGCGAGACCTGGGTGAAGATCGACAAGCCCGGGGTGTACCGCGGCCAGTGCGCCGAGCTGTGCGGGGTCGGCCACGCCTATATGCCGATCGTGGTCGTCGCGAAGGCCGAGCCCGAATTCCGCGCGTGGCTCGCGAAGACACGGGCCGCCGAGGCTGCGGCGGCCGCCGAGCCGGCGAAGACGCTGAGCCTCGAAGAGCTGCGCGCGCGAGGCAATTCGGTCTACGAGAAGAACTGCAGCGCCTGCCACCAGGCGAACGGCCTCGGCATAGCCGGTACCTTCCCGCCGCTCGCCGGCGGCCACCCGTTCTCCGCGCCCGCGGCCATGACCTCGGCGCTCGAGCAGCGCGGCTTCTACCGCGACGGCAAGATCGTCCTCGGGCCCGTCGCGAAGCACCTCGACATCGTGCTGCACGGCATCCCCGGCACCCCCATGGCGGCCTTCGGCGCGCAGCTCTCCGACGCCGACATCGCCGCGGTCGTCACCTACGAGCGCAACGACTTCGGCAACCACACGGGCGAAGCGGTGCAGGCGGCCGACGTGCGCGCGGCGCGCGCCGCGAAGTAGCCCTAACACCCGTCACGAAGGAGCCTCCATGAGCCAGGCGATCGCCCATCACGCGCACGACGAGCACGGCCCGCGCGGCCTCGCGCGCTGGCTGACCACCACCAACCACAAGGACATCGGCGCCATGTACATGATCTTCGGCGCGTCGATGTTCCTCGTCGGCGGGCTGCTCGCCATGCTGATCCGGGCGGAGCTGTTCGAGCCCGGGCTGCAGGTCCTCGAGCCCGAGCTGTACAACCAGTTGATCACGCTGCACGGCCTGGTGATGGTGTTCGCTGCGCTCATGCCGTTCACCGCCGGCCTCGCGAACTACCTCATTCCGCTCATGATCGGCGCGCCCGACATGGCGCTGCCGCGGCTCAACAACTGGGGCTTCTGGCTGCTTCTGCCGGCCGCGATCCTGCTCCTCATGCCCTTCGGGCTCGAGCTCGCCGGCATCGGCAGCGGGCCGATCGACACCGGCTGGACGATCTACGCGCCGCTCTCGGTGCAAAGCGGCCTGGGCGTGGACTTCGCGGGGCTCGCCGTGTTCCTGCTCGGGGCCTCGTCGCTCGCCGCCTCGATCAACATCATCGTCACGGTGTTCAACATGCGCGCCCCCGGCATGACGCTGATGAAGCTGCCGATCTTCGTCTGGGGCTGGCTGGTGACGGCGTTCCTGCTGATCGCCGTGTTCCCCGCGCTCGTCGCGGGCGTGGCGATGCTGGTCGCCGACCGCCACTTCGGCACGCACTTCTTCAATCCCGCCGGCGGCGGCGACCCGGTGCTGTGGCAACACCTGTTCTGGTTCTTCGGGCACCCGGAGGTCTACATCCTGCTG
>JAKALD010000360.1 GCA_021813275.1 Pseudomonadota bacterium
CAACCGGGGGGCCGTGGTCGCGCGCCTCGATCTGTCGCAGGTGTTCGACCTGTACGACGTGCGCGAGGTGCTCGAGGGACTGTGCGCACGCCTGGCCACCGCGAACACGCCGCCCGAGTCCTGGCAGGAGCTGCTCGACTATTTCACCGGGCCGCTCGCCGAGCACGCGGCGAAAGGCGAGTTCGACGCCTTTCTCACCGGCTACGAACGCTTCAGGAGGCGGCTTCTCGAGACCGCGAACAACCCCCTGCTCGCGCAGATGCTCGACAGCATCTACGAGAAGACCCAGGTGCTCATCCGCCGCATCATCATCCTTCCGGAGCGCGCGAAGACCGGCTTGCGCGAGCACATCGCGGTGCTCGAGGCGATGCGGCGCGGGGACGCGGAGGCGGCCGAGCGGCTGCGGCGCGAGAACATGCGCAGCGCCAAGGCCTGGCTGCTGCGCTACCAGAAGTACGTCCTGTAGCGGGCTCAGCGCGCGCGGCGGCGCGCTGCGCCCGCCTGCGCCGGCGCCGCACCTTCCTGGTTCTTCACCTCCTCGGCCAGGATCGGCAGCGCCAGGTTGTAGGCGTGCATGCCGAGGATGGTCGTGAGTTGCACCGCCTCCATGATCTCCTGCGGCGTTGCCCCTGCGCGCAGCGCGTTCCGGATGTGGCGCCGCACGCCCGCCGCGTACAGATGGGTCGTCGAGGCATTGATCGCGATCATGATCAGCTCGCGGACCTTGGCAGGCAGCGTTCCGCGGCGATGCGGCACGCTGCGGAAGGCGAGATAGCCCTCGAGGAATTCGGCATCCCACTCGCGCAGGGTGTCCCACAGGGGATTCCAGTCGCCCGAGGCGCGCTGAGCGTCGGTGTAGGGCGTCGCCGTGCCGCGCTTGCGCGGGGCCGGGCCTGGTTTCGCTTTCATGACTTCTCCTCGAGCAGGTAATCGGCGCAGCGCTCCCCGATCATGATCGCGGGCGCGTTGCTGTTGGAAGAGGCCATCGTCGGCATGATCGAGGCGTCGGCGACGCGCAGGCCCTCGAGCCCGCGCACGCGCAGACGCGCGTCGACCACGGCCTGCGCGTCGTTGCCCATCCGGCAGGTGCGGATCGGGTGCCAGGACGTCTGCCCGGTCTCCTTCGCGAACGCGAGCAGGCCCGCGTCGTCGCCTACTTCGGGGCCGGGACGGCGCTCGGCGACGATGAACGGCTTCATGGCGGGCTGCGACGCGATGCGCCTCACCAGTCGCAGCATGTCGACGCAGGTCCGCTGGTCTTCGGGATGCGTCAAGTAGTTGGCGCGAATTTCGGGCGGCGCAAAGGGGTCTACCGAGCGCGCATGGACCGAGCCGCGCGATTCGGGATGGATCTTGAACCCGCCGATAGAGAACCCGGAATACGGATCGATGCCGAGCGAGGCGGTGCGCGCATAGCGGTCCTTGCCGCTGATCTGGTAGAGCTGCACCTTCACGTCCGGCCGCGCCAGCTCGGGGCGCGTGCGGCAGATCGCGTGCGCGGTCGAGGAGGTCGCGGTCATGATCCCCTTGCGAAGGAAAACGAAGCGCATCCCCACGAGCAGCCGCCGCCAGGGGCTGCGCATCAGGTCGTTGATCGTGATCGGTCGCGTGCACTCGAAGGTGAGGCGCACCTGCAAGTGGTCGATCAGCCCCTCGCCCACTCCCGGGAGATGGTGCACGACGGGGATGCCCAGGCCCTGCAGCCGCGCCGCATCGCCCACGCCCGAGAGCTCGAGCAGCTGCGGCGATTGCACGGACCCGGCGCAGAGAATCACCTCGCGCGCGGCGCGCGCGAGCGCGGTCGCTCCGCCGCGCTGGTACTCGACGCCCACCGCGCGCCTGCCTTCGAAGAGCACGCGCAGCACGTGCGCATCGGTGAGCAGCGCGAGGTTGGCGCGCTTCCGGGCGGGCCGCAAGTAGGCGTTGGCCGTGCTGCAGCGCAGACCCCTGCGCGTATTGAGCTGCAGCATGCTTGCGCCCTCCCAGTCCGCGGCGTTGTAGTCATCCACCACCGGCATTCCCGACTGTCGGCAGGCTTCGACGTAGGCTTCGGAGAGCGGATCGGGGTCCTTGGTGCGCCGGTTGGTCACCGCGAGCGGTCCGTCGTGGCCGCGATAGGCCGGGTCGCCCTCCGCGTAGCGCTCCATGCGCTTGAAGACCGGCAGCAGCTCCCGGTAGCTCCAGCCGTCGTTGCCGAGCTCGCGCCAGCGATCGTACTCGCGCGGGTCGCCGCGCACGTATACCATGCCGTTCACCGAGCTCGAGCCGCCGAGCACTCGGCCGCGCGGCCAGTACAACGACTGCCCCGCAAGGCCGGGCTCCGGCTCGGTGGCGAACTTCCACACCAGGCGCTCGTCCTGGATCGTCTTTGCCACGCCGAGCGGGACGCGGATCCACAGGTTGCGGTCGACGCCGCCCGCCTCGAGCAGCAGCACCCGGTGCCGGCCGCTTTCGGTGAGGCGGTAGGCGAGCGCGCAGCCGGCCGAGCCGGCGCCGACGATCACGTAGTCGTAAGGCGCGTCGGCCATCGTGCTTACTTCGCGCCGCGGTGCTTGAACGAATCGCGCCTGAAGCTGTAGAGGGCGTTCGGGTCCACCTGGACGTCGACGACTGCGGGCCTGCCGCAGGCGAGCGCGGCGCCGACCGCGGCCTCGATCTCCGAGCCCTTCTCGACCCGAAAGCCCGCCGCGCCGAAGAGCTTCGCCACCTGGTCGTACGGCGGGTTGGGAATGTCGGCGCCGATGTAGCGCCCGCCGAAGAAGTCGCGCTGGTAGGCCTTCTCGGCGCAGATCGGAA
>JAKALD010000361.1 GCA_021813275.1 Pseudomonadota bacterium
CCTCATCCTCGTCATCGCCACGCCGGTGCTCGCCATGACGCTCGCCCTTCTGTTCCTCGAGCGGCTGCTGCATATCGGCATATTCGACCCCGCGCTGGGCGGCGACCCGCTGCTGTTCCAGCACCTGTTCTGGTTCTACTCGCACCCCGCGGTGTACATCATGATCCTCCCGGCGATGGGAGTCGCGAGCGAGATCATTCCGTGCTTCGCGAGGAAGCGGGTGTTCGGCTACCGCTTCATGGCGTACGCGATCCTCGGCATCGCGGTGATCGGCTTCCTCGTGTGGGGACACCATATGTTCGTGAGCGGCCAGTCGACCTATGCGAGCCTCGTCTTTTCGCTGCTGAGCTTTCTCGTCGCCATACCCTCGGCGATCAAGGTATTCAACTGGACCGCGACGCTCTACAAGGGCTCGATCACCTTCGATGCGCCGATGCTGTACGCGCTGGGCTTCGTCGGGCTGTTCACGGTGGGCGGGCTCACCGGACTCGTGCTCGCCGCGCTCGCCCTCGACGTGCATCTCACCGACACGTACTTCGTCATCGCCCATTTCCACTACATCATGGTCGGGGGGGCCGTCACCTGCTATTTCGGCGCGCTGCACTTCTGGTGGCCGAAGATCACCGGCCGCCTGTATCCGGAAATGCCGGCCCGCGTGGCGGCGATCGCGATCTTCATCGGCTTCAACCTCACCTTCTTCCCGCAGTACATCCTCGGCTACGACGGCATGCCGAGGCGCTATCACGCCTACCCGCCGCAGTTTCAGGTCCTCAACCTCTTCTCCTCGATCGGCGCGACTGTCCTCGCGCTCGGCTATCTGCTGCCGTTCGTGTATCTGGGCTGGTCGGTGTTCCGCGGCGCGAGGGCCGGCCCCAATCCGTGGCACGCGACGGGGCTCGAGTGGCAGACCAGCTCGCCGCCGCCCAAGCACAACTTCGAGCGGCAGCCGGTCGTCGAGGAGGCGCCCTATGCGTACGGCCCGAGGGTCTCGGCATGAGTGCGGACGTCCGACAGCCCGCGATGCCGTTCACCTCGCTCGAGCAGCAGTCGCGCGCGGCGACGCTCGGCATGTGGATCTTCCTCGCCACCGAGCTCATGTTCTTCGGCCCGCTGTTCTTCGGCTATACCTACGGACGCCTGCAGTTCCCCGAAGGCTGGGCTGCGGCGAGCCGCCCCACGGAAGTCATGCTCGGCACGCTCAACACCGCGCTGCTGCTCACGAGCAGCGCACTGATGGCCGCGGCCGTCGCGGCGCGCAAGGCGGATGCGAACCGCGCGGCACGCGTTCTGCTGTACCTCACTGCGGCGCTCGGCGTGGCGTTTCTTGCCGTCAAGGGCACGGAGTACCGGCACGAATGGCAGGAGCACCTGGTTCCCGGCCTGCGCTTCGCCTTTCCGGAAGGCCACGCCGGCGCGGCGGAACTGTTTTACTACCTCTATTTCGCGATGACGGGCCTGCACGCGCTCCATCTCACGATCGGCATCGCCATGGTGCTGGTGTTCGCCCTCGCGCTGCGCGGAGGCCGGCGTGACTTTGCGGCACCGACACGCCTGGAAATCGCCGGCCTCTACTGGCATTTCGTCGACGTGATCTGGATCTTCCTCTATCCGCTGCTGTATCTCGTGGGGCGCGCGACATGACCGCGCGCGCCGAATATCGTCGTTGCGCGGCGGTGTGGCTCGCACTCGTCGTGCTGCTCGCGCTCACAGCCGCCAGCGCCTATGTCCCGCTCGGCAACTGGAACGCGGTCCTCAACCTCGTCATCGCGACGGCGAAGGTGCTGCTCGTGGCGCTGTTCTTCATGCACCTCAAGGCGGCATCGGCGCTCGTGCGCCTGGTAGCCGGCATGGCCGTCCTCATGCTCGCGCTGCTGTTCGTGCTGAGCCTCGCCGACTACCGCACGCGTGCCACGTACAGCGCGCCGTGGGAAGCGGCCAGGCATCCTCCCCCTCATGCACCCAGTCTGAGGTGATCATGCAACCGAAAGTCGTGGCTATCACCGGCGCATCGGCCGGCATCGGCAGGGCCGCCGCCATCGCCTTCGCACAGCGCGGATGGCGCGTCGCGCTGCTCGCGCGCGGCCGCGACGGTCTCGAGGGCGCGCGTCGCGACGTGGAAGCGGCGGGCGGCACCGCGCTCGTGCTTCCGACCGACGTCGCCGACCACCGCCAAGTCGAAGCGGCGGCCGAGCACATCGAGCAGGAATGGGGCGCGATCGACGTGTGGATCAACAACGCGATGGCGACCCTCTTCTGCGATTTCCTGCACATCGCGCCGGAGGATTTCAGGCGCGCGACCGAGGTCACCTACCTCGGCGCCGTGTACGGCACGCTCGCCGCGCTGAAGCGCATGCAGCGGCGCAACCGCGGCACCATCGTGCAGGTCGGCTCCGCGCTCGCGTACCGGTCGATACCCCTGCAGGCGCCGTACTGCGGCGCGAAAAGCGCCGTGCGAGGCTTCACCGATGCGCTGCGGTCGGAGCTCATGCACTCGCGCAGCAGGGTGCATGTCACCATGGTGCATCTCTCGGCGTTCAACACGCCGCAGTTCGAATGGGGACGCACCTGCATGACCAAGCGCCCGCGGCCGATGGGCAAAATCTTCCAGCCCGAAGTGGCGGCCGAAGCCATCTGCTACGCCGCGCTGCATCGCCGCCGCGAGCTGTGGGTCGGCTTTCCCGCGGTGCAGGCGATCCTCGGCCAGCGCATCATACCGGGCGCGCTGGATCACTATCTCGCTCGTAGCGCCTTCGACGGCCAGCACACCGACGAGCCGCTGCCGCCCG
>JAKALD010000097.1 GCA_021813275.1 Pseudomonadota bacterium
GCGGATTGAGGTCCTCAATCCGCCTGGAACCGGGTGGCACGCCCCTGTGGGTCGGCACGGTCTCCTGGCAGCGCCTGCGCCGGCTGCCGTTCCTGAGCTTTCCGCGCACCGACGATCACTACGACCAGGCAGTGGCGTTGTTGCAGGCGTCACTGGGCAGCATGGGCGCGAAGCTGGTGCAAAGCGAGGCGCAGGCGCGCGCGCGGGAGTGCCATCGATGCGGAACGGTACTGCTCATAACCGGCAGCGAAGCCCGCAACGATCCGTGAATCCGTACAGATGGCCGTGCGAAGGAGCGTCACGCCCCTTCGCTTCACGCAACACATTCGCGCGCGTTGCGCAGAAACCTGCTAATGCGCGGCGCCCGCCGCCTCCAGGCGCGCGCCGGCGAACTGGCTGCGCGCGAGCCAGATCACCGGGATCAGCACGACGAGCAGGATGGCCGAGGCGTTGAACACGTCGGTCGCGCCCATGGTGAAGGCCTGCTGGTCGATCAGCCGGTTGAGCAGCGCGCGCACCTGCTCGAGGCTCAGGCCGGCCGATTCGAGCGCCGCGATCGCATGCGTCGCGTTCGGATCGAAGCGCGTGATGTGCTCGACCAGCTGCGCGTGGTGCAGGCTCGCGCGGTGGTCCCACAGGGTGGTCGAGATCGAGGTGCCGAACGCGCCGGCGGTGATGCGCGCGAAGTTGTTCAGGCCGGTGGCGGCCGGGATCTGGTCGGGGCGCAGGCCGGAGAGCGCGAGGCTGATGAGCGGGATGAAGAAGCACGACACCGCGGCGCCCTGGATGACGGTTGGCAGGACCACCGTCCAGAGGTCGACCTGGGTGTTGAAGTTGCCCCGCATGGCGAAGGTGAGCGCGAAGATCGCCAGGGCGGCGGTGGCAAAGACGCGCGCGTCGACCCGGTCGGTGCTGCGGCCGACCAGCGGCGTGAGCACGATCCCGAGGATGCCGACCGGAGCGAGCGCCATGCCGGCTTGCGTCGCGGTATAGCCCATGTACTGCTGCAGCCACAGCGGCAGCAGCACGATGCTGCCGAAGTACGCCGCGTAGGCGAGTGTGATCGAGAGGGTCGCGGCGGAGAAGTTGCGGCGCTTGAACAAGCGCAGGTCGACGACCGGGTGCGCGTCGGTCAGCTCCCAGGCGAGGAACAGCGCGAAGCCGAGCGCGGCGATGACGGCGAGCGCCACGATGAAGCTCGAGTTGAACCAGTCGGCGTCCTTGCCCTTGTCGAGCATGATCTGCAGCGATCCCACCCAGACGACCAGCAGGGCGACTCCTACGCCGTCGATCGGGCGGCGCTCGCGCGCCGACTCGCGGCTGCGGTAGATCGTCCAGGTCATGGCCGCGGCGATCAGCCCGACCGGGACGTTGATGTAGAAGATCCACGGCCAGGAGATGTTGTCGGTGATCCAGCCGCCGAGCAGCGGCCCGGTGATCGGGGCGAAGAGCACGGTCACCGACCACATGGCGAGCGCCATTCCGGCGCGCTCCCGCGGATAGCTCGACAGCAGCAGCGTCTGTGACAACGGGATCATCGGGCCCGCCACCGCGCCCTGCACGACGCGGAAGAGAATCAGCGTCTGGATCGAGGGCGCGAAGCCGCACATCAGCGAGGCGAGCACGAACAGCAGGATCGTGGCGACGAACAGGCGCACCTGCCCGTAGCGCTGCGTGAGCCAGCCGGTGAGCGGCACCGAGATCGCGTTGGCGACCGCGAAGGAGGTGATCACCCACGTTCCCTGCTCGGGCGACACGCCGAGATCGCCGGCGATCGCGGGCAGCGACACGTTGGCGATCGAGGTGTCGAGCACGTTCATGAAGGTCGCGAGCGACAGCGTGATCGTGCCCATCACCAGCGTGCCGCCCGTGAGCGGCGCGAGCGGCTTGGAAGCTGCCGGCGGGTCGGACATGGAAGCTGGGCGGCGGCCGAGATAATTAGCTTGCTAATTATAGGGCGGCCGCCGGGCGCCTCAAAGCGGCCCGCCGGCGCTACTTCTCGAGCAGCCTGCGGATCGAGCGCAGCTCGCGGCGGTGCCGCGGGCTCGGCGCGGGGTAGCTCAGCTCGAGCTCGTCGAGCGCGTCGAGAATGACCTGCGAGACGATCAGCCTCGCGTTCTCCTTGTCATCGGCGGGCACGACGTACCAGGGCGCGTGCCGGGTGCTCGTGGCCGCGAGGCACGCCTCGTAGGCCTGCATGTACTGCTTCCAGAACCCGCGCTCCTGGATGTCGGCCAGGCTGAATTTCCAGTTCTTGTCCGGATCGTCGATGCGCGCGAGGAAGCGCTTGCGCTGTTCTTCCTTCGACAGGTGCAGGAAGAACTTCACGACGCGCGTGCCGTTGCGGTGCAGGTGGCGCTCGAGATCGTTGATCGAGCGGTAGCGCTTGTCCCAGATGCTCTGCCTGCCGAGGAGGTCCTCCGGGAGCTTCTCGGCGCGCAGCAGCTCCGGGTGCACGCGCAGGATCAGCACCTCCTCGTAGTAGGAGCGGTTGAAGATGCCGATGCGCCCGCGCTCGGGCAAGGCACGCGTCGTGCGCCACAGGAAGTCGTGCTCCAGCTCGGTCGCGCTGGGGTGCTTGAAGCTGAATACCTGGCAGCCCTGCGGGTTCACGCCCGACATCACGTGCTTGATGGCGCCGTCCTTGCCCGCCGCGTCCATTGCCTGGAAGATCAGCAGGAGCGCGTAGCGGTCGTGCGCGTACAGCAGGCTTTGGCGGGCGCTCAGCTGCGCGACGTGATGCGCGAGCAGCTCCTCGTAGTGCTTGTTCGACTTGTAGTAGGGCTCGACCCGCGTCGGCCATTTCTTGAGGCTGAGCGTGGCGCCGGGGCGCACGCGGTACTGCTCGGACCGGATGTTCATCGACTTGCCCTCAATAATAAGGAGCGCGCCCATCGGACCCGGGCGCTCGGCAGGCGTTCAGATGCAATAGCTGACACGAGACGCAAGGTTGAAGTGTATGAACTTTGATTTAACGCAACCCGTGCGGCGCCGCAGCAACGATATCCTCCGGCCGGATGTTGTCGCAATCGAGAAGAGGAGCGCATTTGCAGATCGCGCCGGAGGCGATCTTGCCACCGCTTCGCCTCGCGCACGCGGGCGCTGCGGGCGGCAGACGACTCCGGTTTTCGACCCCGTTTCGAGTCAAGTGGAGAGGTGCAAGGTGAGCAGAAGAATATTTGCATTGGCAGCCATCGCGGGTCTCGCTTCGGTGCTCGCGGCCCCGGCAGCGCAGGCGATCCCTGCATTTGCGCGCCAGACCGGGCAGAACTGCAACGCCTGTCACGTAAGTTTCCCGGAGCTGACGCCCTACGGCCGGTACTTCAAGCTGAGCGGCTACACGCTCGGCAAGCCTCTATTGGAGTATCCCGAGAACCTCCCGCTCGCGGTGATGGCCCAGTTCGGGGTGACCGACACCAGGAACAACACGTACTCGGACGGCAGCAAGGTGGATCCGCACAACGGCGAGGCCCGGCTGCAGATGGCGAGCGTGTTCCTCGGCGGCAAGGTCAACGATCATCTGGGCGGCTTCGTCCAGTGGACGGCCTCCTACAACGGGTCCGGATACGATTTCGGCGCGGACAACACCGATATCCGCCTGGTCAACACCCGCGTGGCGCCGGGCGGCCAGGAACCCGACCTCATCTACGGCCTGACGGTGAACAACAACCCCACCTCCCAGGATGTGTGGAACAGCACCCCGGCGTGGCAATTCCCCTATAGCACCAGCGCGACCGCGATCACCGGGTTCGCCAACTCCTCAATGATCGACGGGGGCACCGATCCGGCGGGCAACGATCTGCACACCGGGGCAGTCGGATTCGGGGGCTACGTGTTCTGGAAGCAGACGATCTACGCGGAGCTGTCCCTGTACCGCACCGACAACGGGCTTTTTTCGGTGTTCGACCTGGGCAACGACCCCGATTCCACCATGCGCCCCTACATCAAGGGCTACGCGCCTTACTGGCGCCTGGCGTACAACAAGCAGTGGGGCCCCAGCTCGATCGAAGTGGGCACCTTCGGCATGCTCACCGACCGCTACGCCGATGGCTCGGATGGCGGTCCCACCGACCGCTACAAGGACATCGGATTGGATGCGCAGTACCAGTACATCACCGACGTGAACACGTGGACCGCGCAGACCTCGTATATCCACGAGAATCAGGACTGGAACCTGAGCGGCCCGGCGAATCTCGGGCTGACGAGCAACCCGAACGGCAATCTCAATACCTTCCGGATCAAGGGCAGTTACTGGTATCGGCACAAATACGGCGCCACGCTGGGCTATTTCGCGAGCAACGGAAGCGAAGACGCGACCCTGTACGGCGGCGCGGGATCGCTCAACAACAAGCCCGACACGAGCGGCTACATCCTGGAGGCCGACTACATGCCGTGGGATTACGTGCGCGTGATGTTGCAGTACACCGCATATAACAAATATCTCGGCGGCTCGACGTACACCGACCCGGGGGGCGGCTTGCGCAACGCGAGCGACAACAACTCGGTGTTCCTGAACCTTTGGGTTGCGTATTGAGGGGGCGGCATAAATGTCGAGCAACAACACCACGATTGGGAGCGGCACCTTGAAAACGGCAATTGTCTGGGCGATGAGCGTGGCGCTGGGCGGCGCCGCGGCTCAGGCGCTGGCGCAGAAGGCCAACGAATCCACTGCCGGGGAAGCGCAGCACATCGCCGCGACGGTGTGCTTCGCCTGCCACGGGCCGGGCGGGGTGAACGACAACCCGATGTTCCCGAACCTCGCCGCGCAGCAGCCCGCCTATCTCGAGAACCAGCTGCACGCGTTTCGCGAGCACAAGCGCGCCGAGCCGACGGCCCAGCACTTCATGTGGGGCGTGGCCTCGAGGGACCTTGACGCCAGGCTGATCGCGGCGATGGCGCACTACTTCGCCGAGCAGCCGGCGGCGAAGGGCATCCCCGGAGATCCGAAGCTGGTCGCGGAGGGCAACGAGCTCTTCCACAAGGGCGATCCGAAGCGCGGCCTGCCGGCCTGCGCCTCCTGCCACGGGCCGGATGCGCACGGCGCGGGGCCGTTTCCGCGGCTCGCGGGGCAGCACAAGGAGTATCTCCTCAAGCAGCTGCACCTGATCAAGGACGCGATCCGCAACGCCCCGGTGATGCACGGCGTCGCCGACAAGCTCACCGATTCGGAGATGGTGGCGCTCGCGACCTACCTGCAGTCGCTGAACTGACGGCCCGCGCGGCGCGCAGCCCTCAGACGCCGAGCCGCTCGAGACCGTCCGCGAGGATGGGCGCGAGCGGCACGGCGTTGCTCGCGTGCGGCACGCTGTCGCTGCTCCAGACCTCGGCGATTCCGGCCGCGCGCAGCCTCGCCTCCGTGCCCGGCGCAAACACGGCGTGCGTGACGAACGCGCTCGCGCGCGCCGCGCCGCGCTCGCGGCAGGCCCGCGCCGCCGGCACGGCGTCGCCGAGGCGCGCCGTGCGGTGCAGATGCGGGTCCACCGTCACGACGGCGTCGAACGAGCGCGCGAGGAAGCGCCCGTCGATGCGCTGGCTGACCGCCTCGCCGGGCCGAAAGGCCGCGTCCTGCCGCATGTAGCACAGGTACGGCGCGACCAGCGTCAGATGCCGCGCGCCCAGCTCGCGGGCCGCCTCGGCGGCAAGCAGCAGCTCGATCAGCTTGTCGTTCGGGCGATCGAGGCTGCGGCATACGGTCACCCGCTCGGGCAGCGCCGCCGGCAGCATGATCCGGCTCTCGCCGTCCGGAAAGCGGTGCACCTCGAGCGTCGCATGGCGAAGCCCGAGCCGCTCGGCCAGGCGGGCGCTCTGCGGCGCGTACTCGGGAAAGCCGAGCAGCATCAGAAGTCGACGAACGCCCCCGGGACATCCTGCCGGCGGCCGATCGCGTAGCCGGTCGACTTCTTCGCCCGGGCGCGCGCGAAATCATGGTCGGCGGGAAATTCAGAGAACACCCGGTACAGGGCCTGGCCCTTGCGCACGCGCTCGCCGATCTTGCGGAAGATCTCGATCCCGGCGCCCTTGTCCATGGGGGCCCCGGCGAGGCGCGCGATGCGGGCGAGCTGCAGGTTGTCGATCCCGGTCACGTAGCCGTCGGCAGGCGCGAGCACGTCGAAGCACAGCCTGCCGAGCTTGATCTCGCCCGCCGGCCGGCCCTGCGCGGCGATGATCTCGTTCATCTTCGCGAGCGCGCGTCCCGAATCGAGAATGTCGCGCGCCACCGTGAAGCCGTCGCCGCCGCGGATGTCGGGATCGAACTCCAGCACGCGGCCGGCCAGCCGCAAGGCCTTCTGGCGCAGGTCCATCGGCGCGCGCGGATCGTTCTGCAGCACCTGCATGACGTCGCGCGCCTCGAGCATCGGGCCGATGCCGCGCCCGATCGGCTGGCGCCCGTCGGTGGTCACCACCTGCAGGTGGATGCCGAGCTCGCCGCCGACGAATTCGAAGAGCTTCCTCAGCCCCTGCGCCTCGCGCATGTGGCGCACCTTCGCGGTCGGTCCGACCGGGATGTCGAGCAGCAGGTGCGTCGATCCGGCCGCGACCTTCTTCGACAGGATCGAGGCCACCATCTGGCCCTGCGAGTCGAGGTTGAGGGGCCGCTCGACCGAGATCAGCACGTCGTCGGCGGGGGCGAGGCGCGCGGTGCCGCCCCAGGCGATGCAGCCGCGCGCCTTGCGCACGATGCGGCGGATGGCCTCGAGCGCGATCTCGACCTGCGCCAGCACCTCCATCGTGTCGGCGGTGCCCGCCGGCGAGGTGATCGCGCGGCTCGAGGTCTTGGGCATGAGCATGCCGTGCGCCGCGACGATCGGCACCACCAGCAGCGAAGTGCGGTTGCCGGGGATCCCGCCGATGCAGTGCTTGTCTGCGACGAGCGGCTCGCGCCAGTCGAGCCGCTCGCCCGATTCGATCATGGCGCGCGTGAGGTTCAGCACCTCGTCGCGGTCCATCTCGGTCTGGCCGGTGGCCACGAGGAACGCCGAGATCTCGGTCTTCGAGTAGCGGTTGTCGGTGATGTCGCGGATGATGGCGCGGAAATCCTCGTGCGCGAGCCGCTCGCCGCGGATCTTCCTGCGCACGGCGTCCATCGACGCCGGCGGCTCCGCGTGGCGCACGATCACGGGACGCCGCTCGCGCACGCCGAGCTGCGCGAAGGCGGGCTCGGACAGGCCGAGCTCGCCGGGCGCGACGATGCGCGCGTCGTCCACGACGTTGAGCACCGCGTAGATGCGCCGCCGGCCGTCCTCGATCTCGATCTTGGAGAGCGCCTGGAAGCCCTCGGCGCGGTACACCCCGCACTCGCGGTGCATGTAGGCGACGTTCTCGTGGTAGGTATCCATGCGCAGGCGGCGCAGGCGCAGCGCGCGGGGTCTGGATTTCGTCATGCGTTTCTCTGCTGGCGGATGCGTGCGGCTGCGTCGCCACCGCAAGGAGGGCGGGCGGCGCGCGCACAGTTTAATTCAAGGCGCTGCACGCCGCCGCGCGCGGCTTTGCGGCTAGAATCGGCGCGGAGCCGATGATCGTGAGAGCACTCGTCACCGGGGCGGCCGGGTTCATCGGCGAGGCGCTGGTGCGGGCGCTCGCCGCGCGCCCCGACGTCGAGGAAGTCGTCGCGGTGGACCAGGCGGGGAGCCGCACGCCGTTCGCGAAAGTGCGTCGCGCGACGGGCGACCTCGCCTCCGCGCAGTTCACGCGCGGCCTCGTCACGCGCGACATCGATGCGGTGTTTCACCTGGCGTCGCTGGTCTCGGGCGGAGCGGAGCGGGACTTCGAGCTCGGGTCCAAGGTGAATCTCGACGCGACGCGCGATCTACTCGAGGCATGCCGGCTCGCCGCGCGGGCCCCGACGTTCGTCTTCGCGTCTTCGATCGCCGTGTACGGCGGCGAGCTGCCCGATCCGGTCACCGACGCGACGCCGCCCTCGCCACGCATTTCGTACGGCGCACAGAAGCTCGTGTGCGAGGTGCTGCTCAACGATTACACGCGTCGCGGCTACGTCGACGGGCGCGCGCTGCGGCTGCCGACCATCATGGTGCGGCCCGGCGCCGCGAATACCGCGGTGTCGGGATGGGCGAGCGCGATCGTGCGCGAGCCGCTTGCGGGCCGCGACTACGTGTGCCCGGTGCGCGGCGACACGCGCATGGCTTGTCTATCGCTCGGGCGCACGGTCGAGGCGCTGCTGCGCGCGGCGGAGCTGCCGGCGGCGGCCCTCGGCTTCGAGCGCGCGTTGCTGCTCACCGGCATTCCGGTCACGGCGGAGCAGATGTGGGCGGCGGTGCGCCGTAATGCGCGCGGCCGCCATCAGGGAAACGTGGTCTTTCGTCCCGACGAGGCGGTGCAGCGCATCATGGATGCAGTGCCGCGGGCGACGCGCTCGGAGCGCGCGGCGCGGCTCGGCTTTCGGCCGAATGCGAGCATCGACGAGATCGTGGGCGAGTACTTGCGCGGCTTGGCAGGCAGGGCCTTGCCAATCTAGATGATAACGGTTATCATTTCATAGACCGTCAACGAGAGGTTTATGCAGTTTGTGCAGGTCCTTATTGTTCAAGTAGATAAAGTGCGACTCGGCCATCCGGTGCGGATGCCGGCCCGTGTGCCATCCGTATACATATAAGGCAAGGGACCATGCTTGGATCGGCAATCATCGTCTTTCGGGAGACCCTCGAAGCGGCGCTCATCGTCGCGATCGTCATGGGCGCGAGCCGCGGCGTCGTCGGTCGCGGGCGCTGGGTCGCGGGCGGCGTCGCGCTCGGCATCGTGGGCGCGCTGGTGGTCGCGCTGTTCGCGGGAGCGATCTCGGAGGCGGTACAGGGGCGCGGCCAGGAGCTGTTCAACGCCGGCGTGCTGCTTGCCGCGGTGGCGATGCTCGCCTGGCACAACGTCTGGATGAGCTCGCACGCGCGCAAACACGTCGAGGAGATGCGCCACCTCGGGCACGACGTCAAGGAGGGGGCGAAGCCCCTTTCCGCGGTCCTCGTCGTGACCGCGGTCGCCGTGCTGCGCGAAGGCTCGGAAACCGTGCTGTTTCTCTACGGGCTGCTCGCGAGCGGAGGGCGCGTCGGGCTTGCCGCGGGCGCCGTGGCGGGCCTCGCCGCGGGCGCGGCAGTCGGCGTCCTGCTGTACTTCGGGCTGCTGCGCATTCCGCTGCGCCATTTCTTCACCGTGACGGGCGCGATCGTGTTGCTGCTCGCCTCGGGCCTGGCCGCGAGCGCGGCGGGCTACCTGACTCAGGCAGGCCTGCTGCCGCCGCTCGTTGACGAGCTCTGGAATAGCTCCTGGCTGCTGAGCGAGAACAGCATCGTCGGGCACATGCTGCACGTGCTGATCGGCTACAGCGACCGGCCCACGGGCATCCAGATGCTGTTCTACGGCGTGACTCTGGTGACGATTCTCGCGCTCATGCGCATCGTCGGGGCGCGCGCGCAGCGCCTGGCGCGCAGCGCTGCCGCGAGCGCCGGCAGCCCGGCGTAACCGCAATCACGCTCCGCGCGCTACACTGCGCGCATGAAAAGGCCCCGCGGGCCCGCCGCGCGCGGCACCGCGGCGCGCCCCTTGCCCTCGCGCGTCACCGTCGAGGGACTCGACCGAGCGCCGCACCGCGCGTTTCTGCGCGCGCTGGGCCTCTCCGACGCCGACCTCGCGCGGCCCTTCATCGGCGTGGCCTCGACCGACGGCCGCGTGACGCCCTGCAACGCGCTGCTCGGCGAGTTCGCGCGCGAGGCCTGCGGAGCGGTGCGCAAGGCGGGCGGCATACCGTTCAACTTCGCTTCCATCTCGGTCGCCGACTCGATGTCGATGAACCACGGCGGCATGCGCTATTCGCTGCCTTCGCGCGAGCTGATCGCGGACGGCCTCGAAGCGGTCGTGCGCGGCCACGCGTACGACGGGCTGGTCGCGTTCGCGGGCTGCGACAAGACGCTTCCGGGCATGATGATGGCCATGGTGCGCCTCGACCTTCCGGCGGTGTTCCAGTATGGCGGCGCCGCGCTGCCCGGCACGTGGCGCGGCCGCGACGTGACCGTGCTCGATGCCTACGAGGCGGTCGGCGCGGTGCTCGCGGGCGAGATGCGAGTTGCGGAGCTGGACGAGCTCGAGCATGTCTGCCTGCCGACGCTCGGTGCGTGCCCGGGCCAGTTCACCGCGAACACGATGGCGATGGTCTCGGAGACCCTGGGGCTCGCGCTGCCCGGTTCCGCGACGATGCCCGCGGTCGCCGCGGAGCGCCGCGCCCAGGCGCGCGAAGCCGGACGCGTCGTCATGGATATCCTAGGCAGGGGCGGGCCGCTGCCGCGCGAGGTGGTCACCCGCAAGAGCCTGGAAAACGCCTGCGCGGCGGTCGCCGCCACGGGCGGCTCGACGAACGCCGCCCTGCACATTCCTGCGATCGCGCACGAGGCCGGGATCCGCTTCTCGCTCGACGATTTTGCGCGCGTGGCGAAGCGCACGCCGCTGATTGCGGACATGAAGCCGGGCGGGCGCTTCCTGGCCAAGGACCTGCACGCGATCGGCGGCGTGTACGCCGTGCTGAAGGAGCTGCTGCGGCGCGGGGCATTGCACGGTGAGTGCCTGACGATCTTCGGCACCCGCCTCGAGCGCGAGCTCGAGGATCACCCCGGCGGCGACGGCGAGGTCGTGCGCCGCACGCCGATTTCCGCCACCGGCGGGCTGGTCGTGCTGAAGGGAAACCTGTGCCCGGAGGGCGCGCTCCTGAAGGTGGCGGGGCTGAAATCGCTGCGGTTCGAGGGCACTGCGCGCGTGTTCGACTCGGAGGAGGCGTGCGCCGAGGTAGTGCGCAGGCGCGCCTACCGCGCCGGAGACGTGCTGGTGATCCGCTATGAAGGGCCGCGCGGCGGCCCCGGCATGCGCGAGATGCTCGGCGTGACCGCGTTGATCTATGGCCAGGGCATGGGCGAAAAGGTGGCGCTGCTCACCGACGGGCGGTTCTCGGGCGCGACCCGCGGCATGATGATCGGCTATGTCTCGCCCGAGGCGGAGGCCGGGGGGCCGCTCGCGCTCGTGCGCGACGGCGACCGCATCACGGTCGATGCCGAGCGCCGGACCGCGACCCTGCACGTGAGCCCTGCCGAGCTCGCGCGCCGGCGCAGGCGCTGGAAGGCGCCGCGCCGTGCTCAGTTGAGCGGCGCGCTGCAGAAATACGCCGCGCTCGTCGGCCCCGCCTCGCACGGGGCGGTCACGCATCGCGGCGCGCGCAGAAAACATTAACCGTTTCTACGCAGCGCGCCGCAAGACTCGTCAGACGCGGGCAAGCGCGGTGCATTCCCGCCACGCGCCCGTCAACTATCGGCAGCGGAAACAAAATTTTGCGCGCGTGCGCTGCTTCACGCGCGAACGATTGTGCTTCAATTGCGATGCCGATATGATGCGTGCTCGCTCGCGCGATGCGGGCGAAGCGCCAGGGGAGAGGCCCGGCGCGCGTCGCCGGGCCGAGAAGGAGAAGCGTATGCCATCCGTTGTGACCAAGGCGAAGCTCGTCGAAGCGGCTGCCAAAGCGAGCAATCTCAGCAGGTCCGCGGCGGGCGAAGCCGTCAACGCCGTGTTCGACGCCATCGTTGCCAACGTCGCGAGGGGCAACCGGGTCACGGTCGTCGGATTCGGCACTTTCCTGCCGCGCAAGCGCAAGGCGCGATCCGGCCGCAGCCCGGCCAACGGCAAGGAGATCAAGATCTGCGCCAAGACGGTGCCCGCATTCGCCGCGGGGCAAGGGTTCAAGGACGCGGTCGACGGGCGCTAGGACGCCGCGTTCCCGAGCGCGCCGCGCGCGATCCGACCTTAGGGGGCTGCGAAGTTCGCTTCGCAGCCTTTTGTTTTCTTAAACGTTGCAAAGCACAATGAGCCTTGGCAGAATCGTCGCAGCATCAAGGTTCGTGCCATGGACGGCCCGCTCATCCTCACCCTCGACAGCCACGGCGTACCGCATCGCTGGGTCAGCTGGCAGCAGGCGTGCTTCTACTACGCGAAGAACCTGGTGGCGTGGACCCTGGGTGAGCGGACGTTCACGTTCTACGGCGGCATCTCGCGCCTGACCGGCGAGCGCTCCAGCATCACGGCGCACTCGATCGTCGCGATCAAGGGCAGGGCGCTCGCCGTGCGCGGCTTCAACCAGGTGCCGCCGCTCAACAACCGCGAGCTGTTCCGGCGCGACCGGCATACCTGCGCGTATTGCGGCAACGACTACAGCTACTTCAGGCTGACGCGCGATCACATCACGCCGCTGTCGCGCGGCGGCCGCGACACCTGGATGAAC
>JAKALD010000362.1 GCA_021813275.1 Pseudomonadota bacterium
CGATCTGATCGTCGGCGAGCGCGAGCGCGGCTCGCTCGACCTGCTGCTCTCCATGCCGCTCACGCGGCTCGAGCTGCTGCTCGGCAAGTTCGCCGGGCTGTCGGCCGCCCTCGCGTGCGCGACCGTGGCTGGCTTCGGCGCGGTCGGGGTGCTGCTCGGCACCAGGCTTCCGGCGGGCGCGCTCGTCCACTACGGCGGCTTCATGCTGAGCTCGATCCTCCTCGGGATGGCGTTCCTCAGCCTCGCGATCGCAGTGTCGGTGTTCGCGAGCGACCGCACGCGCGCGAGCGGCGCGGCGATCGCGGTGTGGTTCTTCTTCGTGCTGGTCTACGATCTGCTGCTGCTCGGCGCGCTCGTGGCGACCGGCGGGGCCTTCGGCGCCGGGGCCTTTCCCTACCTGCTGCTCCTCAGCCCGGCGGACGTGTTCCGCATCCTCAACGTCTTCAGCCTCGGCGAAGTGCGCAGCCTGTACGGCCTGGCCACGGTGTTTCCGGCAGAGCTTTCGCATCCGGCGCTGCTCGGCGCGGTCATGGCCGCCTGGATCGTCGCCCCCCTCGCCGTGGCAGCCTGGAGGTTCCGCAAATGAAATTCGTCCCCTTGTCGCGGGCGCGCAGCGCCGCCGCCAAGCCTTTGCTCGCCGCGTGCGCGGCCATCGCGCTCGCCGCCTGCGGCCCGGGCTCGCAGGCTCCGGTCGCCCCCGCGGAAGTGACGCGCGACACCGTGTGCAGCCTCGACGGCATGCTGCTCGCCGACTATCCCGGGCCCAAGGCGCAGATCCACTACGACCAGGGCCCGCCGGACTTCTTCTGCGACACGGTCGAGATGTTCTCGATCTACCTGCGCCCCGAGCAGAAGCGGCGCGTGCGCGCCCTGTTCGTGCAGGACATGGCGAAGACCGAGTGGAACAATCCGAGCGGGCACTGGATCGACGCCAAGACCGCCCTCTACGTCATCGGCAGCGACATGCGCGGCTCGATGGGGCCGACGCTCGCCTCGTTCTCGCGCGAGGAGGACGCCAAGGCCTTCGCCGCCAAGCACGGCGGACGGGTGCTGCGCTTCGACGAGGTGAAGCCGGACATGGTGACCCTCGACGGCGGCGTGATCCGCGACAAGATGATGTAGCGGGAGCGCGCATGCCGAACTTCTATCAGAACCTGCCCCTGGAATCCGCGCAGCGGATCGAGCAGCTCGCGCGCCTGATCTTCGAGCTGCGCGAGAGCCGCGCCGGGCTGCTGCGGCGCTACGGGGTGGAGGACGAGGCGGCGCTGCTCGAGCTGATCCGCAGCGCGCGCCTCCCGGAGCACCCCGCGTACGAGCACTACCTGGGCGCGCGCGTCATCGCCGAGACGCGCAAGGCGATCCGCGGCGAGCTGAAGGCTCTGCTAGAAGGCGTGAGGCGCGAATGAGCGAGCACCTGATGCTGCGCGAGCGGCTCGAGGAGCGTTACGCGGCCGAGCTCGCCGGGCCGGTCGAGCTGAAGCAGGACGCGCTGCTGCTTCAGCTGCGCAACGACGTGCTGCTCGAGCTGCGCTTCGCGGGCCGCGGCGAATACGCCGTCAGCTGGCGCTGGGGAGACGCCGAGCTCAGGATCGACACCGCGCCCCTGCACCCCGAGCTGCCGACGTTTCCCAACCACCTGCATGGCGCCGACGGCGAGCTGCGCGCCGACCCGCTCACGCAGCCGCAGCGCGACGCCTGGGACAACGTGCGCGCCGTGGTCGAGGCGCTGCTCGCCGATCCGCTGCTGCGCTCCCAGCCGGAACGGCCCTGAGGCGCCGAGCCCCGGCCGCGCCGGCTTACTGCGACTTCGAGACCATGTAGTCCACGGCGGCCTTGACGTCGTCGTCGGACAGCGAGGGGTTGGCGCCCTTGGGCGGCATGGTGCCCTTCGTGCCGGTGAAGCCTTTGATGGCGTGCTCGTAGAGCGTTGGCTTGCCCTTCGCGATGTGCGGCGCCCAATCGGCCTTCACGCCGAACTTGGGCGCGCCGGCCGCCCCGCTCCCATGGCACATAAAGCAAGTCTTCTTGTAGACCTCCTCGCCCTTCGCAAGGTCGCCGGCGGGGGCCGGTGCAGCGGTAGCCTGGGGCGCGGGTGCAGCCGCCTGGGGTGCGGCCGGAGCGGGTGCCGCGGGAGCCGGTGCGGTGGCAGCTGGCGGGGTCGTTGGAGCCGGGGGTGGCGGCGGTTCCCTCTTGCCGCACGCGACGAGCAGCGCGAGAAGGGCCATCGAGAACAGCGTTCGGTTGGGCATCGGAGGCCTCCCTGGGACGTAGTGCCGCGAATCTGCCGCAGAAGGCCGTTTCGGAATTTGATCCGCATCAAGCTCCCACCCTCCGGCGCACGGCAGAGTGAAATCGTGAAACGGAATCTCTACTTACGCGGATGGCTGCTCGCGGCGCTGCTCGCGCTCGCCGCGCGCGCGCCGCTTGCGAGCGCCGCGCGCGTCGCGGAAACGCGCCCCCTGATGGGCACGGTCGTCAGCGTGATCGCCGAGGGCGCGGACGAGGCGGCGCTGCGCGCCGCGATCGCGGACGCCTACTCCGAGATGTCGCGGCTCTCGGACATGATGAATCACTACGACCCGGCGAGCGTGGTGAGCGCGATCAACGACGCGGCGGGCGCGCATCCCGTGCGCGTGCCGCCCGAGCTGATGACCGTGCTGGAAATGGCGCGCCGCGTCTCCGAGCGCACGCACGGCGCGTTCGACGTCACCGTCGGCGGCCTGCGCGGCTGGCGCTTCCGCCGCGAGGCCCCGGCGATGCCCACGCCCGCCCAGAGC
>JAKALD010000363.1 GCA_021813275.1 Pseudomonadota bacterium
ATTCCATCGCGATGTACGGGTGCTCGCCCGTGAAGTCCTGGTCGTAGACGCGCGCAACGTGCTCGTTGCGGATGCTCGCGATCAGCCTGTACTCGCGCTCCAGGCGCTTGACGTAGGTCACATCCGCCCGCAGCGCGGGGTCGAGCACCTTGAGCACCAGCCGAAGCCCGTCGGCTTCGCGCTCGGCGAGATAGACCCGCGCCATCCCTCCCTGGCCGATGATGCCCAGGATCCGGTAGCCGGGAATGACCGGTGTGTTCGCAGGCGAGGCGGAGCCGACGGAGCGCGCGCGCACGGGCGGCGAAGCGGCCGCCGGCATGCCGGAGACGTCGCCTTCGCGCGCGCGCAGCAGCGGTTCGAGCGCGTGCAGCAGGCGCGCCAGCGTCAGCTCGCTCCTGCGCAACACACGCATGGCGGCGAGCTTGCTCGCCTGCTGCGCGGGCTCGTTGCCGCCTTGCGCGGTGATCAGCACGATCGGCACGACGCCGGCTTCCCGGCGAAGCTCGGCGAGCCGTTCGAAGCCGCCAGCGGGCTCAGGTTGCCATTCGAGAAGGATCGCGTCGTAGCGCCCGCGTGCGAGCGCGGTGCGCGGCTCGCCTTGCTCGCGCGGGTCCCATTCGTCGGTGTGCGCGGACGGCCAGCGCGCGTGCAGCATCGCTGCGAGCATCTGGCGGTGCTCGCGCGAGGCGTCGACAATGAGAAAGCGCATGCGGGCCGGCCTGCTCGCGCGTATTGTGCCAAGCGGGGGTTCGGTCCGGCAACGACGCCGCTGCGGCGTTGCTAAACGCGGGGCGGCGTAGGATCATTCCGGGCGCCGGCCCGGTTCAGGGCACTGTTGTCCACAGGAGCACGATGTCCAGCGCGCCGGGCGGCGCCACGCCCGCTCACCCCTTCGCCGATCCTCGGGACGCAACGCGCGTTCTGGAAGCGCTGGCTGCCGCAGATCCCCTCGTGGCGATCGACGCTCTCTCGGGCTGGCAGTCCGCAGTCTCGAGTGCGCAGGGCTTGAGCGCGGCTCGCAGGGTCGAGCTGCTGCTTGCGATCGATGCCGCGGCTCGGCCGCACCTCGGCCAGCTCGAGCGCGAATACCTCGCGGCCGTGCGCCCTTCGCCGGCTGCGGAGAACCGGCTCTGGAGCGCGATCCACGCCTACCTGAAGCACGCGAGCGATGGCTGCGCGGGGGCGCTCGAGGCGCTGTCGCCGGGCGCCGCCGAGGCGCCGCCACTTCGGGACCGCCTGCCCGAGCTGATCGTGCGCACCCTGAGCGGCCTGCGCCAGCGGATCAAGTGGATGCACTTCCGCTACGGGCCGATCGATGCGTCGGCGTGGGGCGCGTTCAACCGTGCGTATGCGCTCGCGGAAGGCCGGGGGCTCGCGGACGCGAAAGCGGCCGTCCCCGGAGAGGCGGGCGAATCGACGCCGCGCCTCGAGTTTCTGCGCGGGGCCATGCTGGGAGCCGTTTCGCCCAACAGTCTCTTGCCGCAGGCGATCGAGCTGGCCGAGCGCGTGATCGCCACGCATGCGGCGCGCTTCGTGCTGGCGCGCTCGCCTGAGCCGAACCTGCCGTATTGGACCGACCTCGGCCAGGCGATGCCGCCGCAGCGGATGGCGAGCGCGCCGCGCCCCGGCCCGAGGCTGCGCTTCTTCGGTGCGGGGGGCGCGCTCGAGGACCTGACGGAGTTGGGGCGTAAGCTCGACACGACGGGCCAGCTCGCGCTTGCGCACACCGCGCTCGGAGCCGAGGTCGACACGGGTACGCTGCTCGAAGTGCTGCGCCATCTGGCAGCGCACTGGGCGGCGCACCCTCCGGAGCGCCGCCACATGCGCCACGTGGTCCGCTCGCGGTTGTCGGTCGCGCACGGCTTCGAAAGCGTCGTGCGCGCGCTTCGGGGCGGAGCTTCTCCGGACGGTCGCGACCTGGAGAGCTGGGTCGTCGAGGACGTCAGCGCCGGCGGCTTCGGGGCCTCGGTGCCGCAGGTTAGCGGCGACTGGCTACGCGTCGGCGCGCTGCTCGCCCTGCGACCGGAGGGTGCCGAGGGCTGGGTGGTCGGCGTCGTGCGCCGCGTGACCAGGAGCGCGGCCCAGCAGGCCAGGGTGGGCATTCAGACGCTGTCGAAGGCGCCGTCGGTCGCCGAGTTCTCGCTCGATGGCGCGAGCGAGCGCGGCGTGCTGCTCAAGAGCGGTGACGTGCGCTCGGGCGAGGCGCTGATCGCCCTGCGGCCGGGCGTGTTCGCGTCCGGACAGGAGTTGCGCACGGAGCGCGCGGGCCACGGGCGCCTCTACCGGCCCCAGGGCATCGCCGAACGCGGCGCCGATTACGAGCTCGCGTACTTCCGGGAGCTCGCCGGCGAAGCCTGAAACGCGCTGCGCGCGCCGCTCAGGGTGCGGGCCGGATCGCCGACTTCGGGCGGAACGCCTTGACGAGCGCTTCGCGGGTCTCGATGTACGGGCCGCCGAGCAGGTCGATGCAATAGGGGATCGCGGCGAAGATGCCGTGGACGATCGGCCTGCCCTGCTCGTCCTTAAGCCCCTCGAGCGTCTCGCGGATCGACTTCGGCTGGCCCGGGAGATTGACGATCAGGCAGCGCCCGCGGACCACCGCCACCTGACGCGACAGGATCGCGGTCGGCACGAAGCGCAGGCTGATCTGGCGCATCTGCTCGCCGAAGCCCGGCATGACCTTGTCGGCTACCGCGAGCGTCGCCTCCGGGGTCACGTCGCGCGGCGCCGGCCCAGTGCCGCCGGTGGTGAGCACGAGCTGGCAGCCGCG
>JAKALD010000364.1 GCA_021813275.1 Pseudomonadota bacterium
GTGGGGGTGGACCGCCTGCTCACGCAGCTCGCCAAGTGCTGCAAGCCGGTGCCGCCTGACGCGATCCGCGGCTTCGTCACGCACGGCAAGGGCGTGTCGATCCACCGCGAGGATTGCCCGAGCTTCCGGCGCCTCGCCGAGCGTCACCCGGAGCGCCAGATCGAGGCGGACTGGGGCGCGCAACCGGGAGGCGCCTACACGGTGGAGATGCGGGTCACGGCGACCGATCGCCAGGGGCTGCTGCGCGACATCGGCGATGCGCTCGCGCGCGAGCGCATCAACGTGACGGCGGTGCGCACCCAGAGCCGCGAGGATCTCGCCTATATGCGCTTCACCTTCGACGTGGCCGACCTCGCTCAGCTCGGGCGCGCGCTCTCGGCGGTCAAGGAGGTTCCCGGGGTCATCCGCGCGGCGCGCGCCTGAGCGCGCCGCCGGCGAGCTCAGCCGAGCAGAACCAGCAGCCAGACCGCGCCGGCGGTCGAGAGCGAGAGCATGACCGCCGCGCTGCCCAGGTCCTTGGCGCGCTTGGCGAGGCGATGGTCCTCCAGCGACACGCGGTCGACCGCCGCCTCGATCGCCGAGTTGATCAGCTCGACGATCAGCACGAGCAGCAGGCTTCCGACGAGCAGCGAGCGCTGGACGCCGTCGCGCCCGAGCCACAGTCCGAGCGGCGCGAGCAGCACGGCGAGGACGAGCTCCTGGCGAAACGCGTCCTCGTGCCGGACCGCGGCGGCAAGGCCCGCCAGCGAGTAGCGCGTCGCCGCGAGCAGGCGCGCAAGGCCGGTCTTGCCCTTGTAAGGGCTTTCCTGCAGCGGGTCCGGCATGTCCGGCGCGCGCTTAGGACGGCGTGGACAGCGTGTACAGGAGCTCCTCCTGCGCGGAGCGGTGCCGGCCGCGGCGCGGCCTGGGGCGCTCGTAGCTTCCCTCGGCGCTCATCGTCCAGGCCTGGCAGTTGTCGTCGAGATAGGGCTGCAGGCCCTCGCGCACCACGCGGCGCTTGAGCGCCGGATCGAGCACCGGGAAGCACAGCTCGATGCGGCGGAAGAAATTGCGGTCCATCCAGTCGGCGCTCGACAGATACACCGCCTCGGCGCCGCCCGCCTGGAAGAAGAACACGCGCGAGTGCTCGAGAAAGCGGCCCACGACCGAGCGCACGCGGATGTTCTCCGACAGGCCCTCGATGCCGGGCTTGAGCGCGCACACGCTGCGCACGATCAGGTCGATCTGCACCCCGGCCTGCGAGGCCGCGTACAGCTCCTCGATGATCTGCGGCTCGAGCAGCGCGTTCATTTTGGCGATGATGCGCGCGGGCTTTCCTTCGCGCGCGTTCACGGCCTCGTCGCGGATCGCCTGCACGATGCGCTTGTGCAGCGTGAACGGCGATTGCCACACGTGGCGCATCCTGCCGACCCGGCCCAGCCCGGTGAGCTGCTTGAACACGTCGTTCACGTCGCCGCACAGCTCCTCGTTGGCGGTGAGCAGGCCGAAGTCGGTGTACAGCTTCGCGGTGCGCGGGTGATAGTTCCCGGTCGCCAGGTGCGCGTAGCGCCGCAGGACCGTGCCCGCCGCGGTCTCCTCGCGGCGCACCACCATGGCCATCTTGGCGTGCGTCTTGTGGGCGACGACGCCGTACACCACGTGCGCGCCGACCTCCTCGAGGCGCGCCGCCCAGTTGAGGTTCGCCTCCTCGTCGAAGCGCGCCATCAGCTCGACCACGACCGTGACCTCCTTGCCGCGGCGCGCCGCGTCGACCAGGATCTCCATCAGCTCCGAGTCGGTGCCGGTGCGGTACACGGTCTGCTTGATCGCGATCACCTGCGGGTCGGTGGCCGCGGTGCGGATGAAGTTGATGACCGGCAGGAACGACTGGTAGGGGTGGTGCAGCAGCACGTCCTGCCTCGCCAGCACCTCGTAGATGTCGGCGCTCTTGGCGAGCGCGGCCGGCAGGCCGGGCTGGAAGGTCGCGTACTTCAGGTCGGGGCGCGCGACCTGGTCGGGCACCTCGCGCAGGCGGTACAGGTTGACCGGGCCGTCGACGCGGTACAGGTCGTCCTCGCCGAGGGCGAACTGCTGCAGCAGGAAGTCGACCATGTGCTGCGAGCAGTTGTCCGCGACCTCGAGCCGCACCGCGTCGCCGAAGTGCCGGTGCAGCAGCTCGCCCTGCACCGCGATGCGCAGGTTCTTGATCTCCTCCTCGTCGACGAACAGGTCCGAGTTGCGCGTGACGCGGAACTGGTAGCAGCCCTGTACCTTCATGCCGGAAAACAGCTCGTCGACGTGCGCGTGCAGAATCGAGGACAGGAACACGAAGTCGTACTCGCCGCGCGCGGCCTCCTGCGGCAGGCGGATCACGCGCGGCAGCGCGCGCGGCGCCTGCACGATCGCGGCCCCCGAGCTGCGCCCGAACGCGTCGCGCCCCTCGAGCTCGACGGCGAAGTTGAGGCTCTTGTTGAGCACGCGCGGAAACGGGTGCGCCGGATCGAGCCCGATCGGGGTGAGCACGGGCAGCAGCTCGCGGAAGAAGAACTCGCGGATCCACTGGCGCTGCGCGGCGCTCCACTGCTCGCGGCGCGAGAACAGAACGCCTTCCTTCGCGAGCGCGGGCAGCAGCACCTCGTTGAGCAGCTTGTACTGCTCGGCGACAAGCGCATGCGCCTCCGAGGCGACCGCCGCGAGCACCTCGCCCGGGCTGCGGCCGTCGGGGCCGGGCTCGGGCACGCCGAGCTTGATCTGCTCCTTCAGGCCGGCGGCGCGGATCTCGAAGAACT
>JAKALD010000365.1 GCA_021813275.1 Pseudomonadota bacterium
AAGAAGTAGTCGCCGGCGCTGATCACGCCGACGTTGAGCAGGCCGCCCTCGATGCCGCGCAGCGCGGCGAGCTCCTCGTCGACGGCGCGCAGCTGCCCCAGGATCGCGGTGCTCGCGCGCAGCAGCCCCGCGCCCGCCTGCGTCAGGTACAGGCGCCGCCCGAGGCGCTCGAAGAGCGCTGCCCCGGCGGCGCGCTCGAGCTGGGCGATCTGGATCGACACCGCGGGCGGCGTGAGGTGCAGCTCGGCCGCCGCACGGGCGAACGAGAGCTGCGTCGCCGCGCTGGCGAACACCCTGAGCTGCCGGAAGGTGACGTGGCGCATCCGCTGCCTCCTTTAGGTAAAGCTTAACCAATCTGTAAGTAAGTTTAACTTTCCTTAAGGGAGCGCGCGCTCTAGGATGGCTGCGGCGCGGCGCAATGCCGCGCGCGGGACGCGAGGAGGCGGCGATGGCGGCAGGCGAGACGGGCAGGACGGGTGCCGCGGCACGGAGCGCGGCGATCGATCACGAGGCGCTCGCGCGGGCCCTGCGCGCGCTCGGCATGCACGCCGAGGACGACGCGCTGCGCGCGGCAGCGGGCGGCGCGCGCGACGAGGCGGAGGCGATCCGCGCCTACATCCTGCGCGAGCGGGCGCACCTGCTGTCGTGCTACGACCTCGAGGCGCTGGTCGCGCTGGTGCAGAGCGCGCGCGCCGCGAACAGCGAGCCCGCGCCGATGCTGGAGAGCTACGCGCCTGCCTGACGCCGGGCGTCCGGCCGCGCGCGGACCGATCGGCGTTGACCTTGGTCAAGGCGACGCGCGCGGCCGCTCGACCACAATGCGGGCCTTGCGAGCGACAGGATCGCGCGGCGCGCGCCCGCGTCTCGCATCCCCGCAACCGGCGAAGGAGAAGCCCATATGCCGTCCGACATCGAGATCGCGCAGGCAGCGAAGCTGGAGCGCATAGCGAAGGTGGCGCGCGAGAAGCTCGGGATCCCGGAGGACGAGCTCGAGCCCTACGGGCACTACAAGGCGAAGGTGTCGCTCGAGTACCTCGGTTCGCTCGGCTCGCGCAAGGACGGCAAGCTCATCCTGGTGACCGCGATCAGCCCGACGCCGGCGGGCGAGGGCAAGACCACGACCACGGTGGGGCTGGGGGATGCGCTGAACCGCATCGGCAAGCGCGCGATGATCTGCATCCGCGAACCGTCCCTTGGGCCGGTGTTCGGCATGAAGGGCGGGGCGGCGGGCGGGGGCTACGCGCAGGTGGTGCCGATGGAGGACATCAACCTGCACTTCACGGGGGACTTCTCCGCGATCGGGCTGGCGAATAACCTGCTCGCCGCGATGATCGACAACCACATCCACCACGGAAACGACCTGGGCATCGACGTGCGGCGCATCCAGTGGCGGCGCGTGGTCGACATGAATGACCGGGCGCTGCGCGACATCGTGGTGGGGCTCGGGGGCACGGCGAACGGCTATCCGCGCCAGGACGGCTTCGACATCGTGGTCGCCTCCGAGGTGATGGCGATCTTCTGTCTCGCGACCTCGCTCGAGGACCTGAAGAAGCGCCTCGGCAACATCGTGATCGGCTACACGCGCGAGCAGAAGCCGGTGACCGCGAGGGAGCTCAACGCGCACGGCGCGATGACGGTGCTCCTGAAGGACGCGATCAAGCCCAATCTCGTGCAGACGCTGGAGAACAACCCGGCGTTCATCCACGGGGGACCCTTCGCCAACATCGCGCACGGCTGCAACTCGGTGACCGCGACGCGCTCGGCCTTGAAGCTCGCCGACTACGTGGTGACGGAGGCCGGCTTCGGGGCCGACCTGGGAGCGGAGAAGTTCATCGACATCAAGTGCCGCAAGAGCGGCCTGCGGCCCAACGCCGCGGTGATCGTGGGCACGGTGCGCGCGCTGAAGTACCACGGGGGCGCGGACCTGAAGGCGATCAACCAGGAGAACATGACCGCGCTCGAGCGCGGCATCGTGAATCTTGAGCGCCACGTCGAGAACGTCACCAAGGTCTACGGCATTCCGTGCGTGGTGTCGCTCAACCGCTTCAGCTTCGACACCGCGCGCGAGCTCGACTTCGTAGAATCGAGGATGGCCAAGCTCGGGGTGCCGACGGTGGTGGCCACGCACTGGGCCGAGGGCGGGGCGGGGGCCGAGGAGCTCGCGCGCGTCGCGATCGAGCTGTGCGAGACGAAGAACGGCTTTCGCTTCGTCTACGAGGAGAACGACTCGCTCTGGGAGAAGATCGGCCACATCGCGCGGCGCGTGTACCGGGCCTCCGAAGTCACCGCCGACGCCAAGGTGCGCGCCCAGATCAAGAAGCTGCAGGAGGACGGCTACGGGCACTACCCGGTGTGCGTGGCGAAGACCCAGTACTCGTTCTCGACCGATGCGCAGCGGCGCGGGGCACCCTCGGATCACGTGATCAACGTGCGCGAGGTGCGCCTGGCGGCGGGCGCGGAGTTCATCGTCATGATCTGCGGCGACATCATGACCATGCCGGGCCTGCCCAAGGTGCCTTCGGCGGCGCGAATCGACATCGTCGACGGCAAGGTCGTCGGGCTGTTCTGATCCGGGCCGGCGCGAAGCGACGCGCCGGGCGACGCAACGCGCTGCTGCGGCGAGAGCTACAATCGCGTCAGCATTCTGCAAGCTGACGGCCCGCATCCATGCTTCACTCGCTGACCGAGCTCGGGTTCTGGCAGGCGCTCGGGGCGATCATCTGGGTCAATCTCCTCCTTTCCGGGGACAACG
>JAKALD010000366.1 GCA_021813275.1 Pseudomonadota bacterium
CCGTTCGCGCGGTGGAACGCCCCGGCCTTGATGAGCGTGAAGTCGGTGACCAGCGTGCCCATCTGCGCGATGTGCTCGATGCGGCCCACCAGGTTGTCGTGCGTCGGGTTGTCCTCGTAGACGATCGGCGCGCCCTTCGCCTCGGCGTGCTCGATCAGCACGTTCACGCGGTAGCGGCGAAAGGCCGCGTCCGAGTCCTCGGGCTGGCCGACGGGGATGCCGAACAGCGTCGGCTGCTCGCCCTCCCTCGCCTGCTGGAAGGTCTCGGCGTGATTGAGCACGTCCTCCTGCAGCGCCGCGAGGTACTCGCGCACCTGCGGCAGCGGGTCGTATTCGTTGCGCACCTCCTCCATCAGGCTGCCGACCGCGGTCGCCGTGACCTTGCGGTTCAGCTCGCGCAGCGCGCGCTGCGCCTCGCGGCGCCACTTGGGCACGTCGTGCAGGACGCTCTCGAGCTCCTCCTGCAGCGCGGCGATCGCCTCCTCGAGCCGCTTCTGCTCCGCCTCCGGCAGCTTGTGGAACTCCTGCGGGCCCATCACCTCGCCGTCGTGCATCGGCGCGAAGCCGAATCCGGCGGGCGTGCGCAGCAGCGCGATGCCCTCCTTCTTCGCGTGCTCGCCGACCGCGCCGACCGCCTGGTCCTGGCGCTCGCTGAAGGTGCTCTCGATCTCCTGGCGGCGCGCGCGGTACTCGTCGGTCTCGAACGCGGCCGGGATGCCGGCGCGCAGGTCCTCGACCAGGCGCTGCATGCTCTCGCGGAACTTCGGCGCGCGGCCGGCGGGCAGCTCGAGCGAGCGCGGCTTGTGCGGGGTCTCGAAGTTGAACACGTAGCACCAGTCCGCGGGAACCGGCTCGGAGGCCGCCTGCTGCTCGAGGAAGCGCTGCACCACGGTGCGCCGCCCCAGTCCCTCCGGCCCCATCGCGAACAGGTTGTAGCCCTCGCGGCGGATGCCGATGCCGAAGCGGATCGCCTCGACGGCGCGCGCCTGGCCGAGCGCCTCGCCGAGGTCCTCGAGCTCGTCGGTGGTGTCGAACTTGAATTGCTCCGGGTCGCAGCGCCGGCACAGCTCGGCGGCCGGCAGCGGGCGGATCGAGGCGGAAGCGGGCTTGTTCATGGGGGCGCGGTTCGAACGGGAGTCAATTCTCGCTCCGCACGCCCGAACCGGGTTGACGTGCGTCAAACGGCCTGCCAGTACCCATCGACCTGCGCCTGGATCGCGGCGAGCGCTGCGGCGTCGCGCTGCGGCTCGAACAGGTGGCGAAAGCGTCCCTTCAGCTTCAGGTAGTCCTCGACCGGCGCGCGCCAGCCGGCCACGGTGTAGAGCATCTCCATGGCGTAGAGCAGTCCCTGGCTCGAGGTGGCGCTGAGCACGCGCACGCCGGTGGCCGCCGCCGCGGCGGCCGCGGTGAGCATCGAGTGCTCGGATTCGAGCGTCACCAGCCTGCCCGCGGTCTCGCCGCTCTCGAACCAGCGCGCGAGCGTCGCGATGATCTCGGTCTGCGGCGTGATCGGGAAGGCCGGAGCGTAGTCGGCGCGCGCCAGCCGCGCGCCCCAGGCCGCCGCGGCCGTGGAAGCGGATCCGGTACACGCGCCGCCTCAGAGAATGGACCAGCGCCGCCAGCGCATCGCGTTCTTCACGCGCGCCGCGGCAAGCGCTACCGCGCCCTCGCGCGGCGCGATCCGGCGCGCCGCCGCCTCGGCGAGCACGGCCTCGGTATTGGCACGGATCTTCTCGCCGATCGCCTCGAACGCCGCGGCGGGCGTCGCCCCCTGGTATTCCATCGCCGCGCAGATGACGCCGCCCGCGTTGGCGATGAAGTCCGGGATCACCAGCACGCCCTTCGCGGCGAGGATTTTCTCCGCGCCGGGCGTGAAGGGAATGTTCGCGCCCTGCAGCACGAGCCTCGTCTTGAGCCGCTCGACGTTGTCCTCGCGCACCACGTCGGGCCGCGCCGCGGGGATCCAGATGTCGCACTCGGCGTCGAGCACCGCGTCGCGTCCGAGCCGCTCGCCGTCGGCGTAGTCGATCACGCTTCTGCCCGCTTCCTTGAGGCGCGCGAGCGCGGCCGCGTCGAGGCCCCTCGGATTGGCGATCGTGCCGCGGCTGTCGGAGGCGGCGACGAGCTTCGCGCCGACCTCGGCGAGAAAGCGCGCCGCGTGCTTGCCGACCGCGCCGAAGCCCTGGATCGCCACGCGCGCGCCGGCGAGCGTGAGCCCGGCCGCGGGCGCCGCCACCTCGGCGCAGTGGCGCAGCCCCCAGCCGGTCGCGCCGAGCTCGTCGAGCGGGATGCCGCCCGCGTCGGCAGGCAGCCCCGCGGCGCGCCCGATCTCGTCCCGGATCCACGCCATGCACACTTCGTCGGTGCCCATGTCCGGGCCGAAGATGTAGTCGCGCTCGTCGCGCAGCGCGTAGGCGAACGCGCGGATCAGGCGTTCTTTCTTCTCGATCGGCATGCGCGGGTCGCCGACCAGCACCGACTTGCCGCCGCCGTGCGCAAGGCCCGCGGCCGAGTTCTTGAGGGTCATGGCGCGCGCGAGGCGCGCGCATTCCTCGGTCGAGACATCGGGCGCCATCCTGAGGCCCCCGATCGAGGGCCCGCGCGCCACGTTGTCCACCACCAGCACGGCCTTGAGCCCGAGCGCGGGCTCGTGCACGTGAATCACCTTGGCCGGGCCCAGCTCGTCGGCGAGCGCGAAGGGGTCTGCCATGCGACGCTTCCTTTCGTAGATCGGA
>JAKALD010000367.1 GCA_021813275.1 Pseudomonadota bacterium
TTCCGATCTAGTATTGAAACCGCCCGCGCGGGCAGGCGCCGAGCTCTCGAGCCCTCGTCGTCCTCGCCGACGCCGAGACGATGGGCGTCACGCTTTTCGCCGACGGCGGCGAGTGCGTCGGCTACGCCTGTCTCGCCGACGGCCATGTCGGGCCGCTGGCGGTGACGGACCCGGCTCTCGCCGGCGCCGCGTTCCGCACCGCCCTGCGGCTCGCTGCGCAGGGCGGCTCCGCGCAGGTCTCGGCGTTTCTCCCGGGTCCGTGCGAGAGCGCCCTCGGGATCGCTCTCGAGCACGGCCTGCGCATCACGATCCCGATGGTGCTCATGTCGACGCGCGAATTCGGAGACTGGACGCGCTACCTGCCGCGCAATCCCGGGTTCATGTGATCGACGCGGGCGGCGCGCGAGGCTCGCGGACGGGATGCTTTGAGCACTTCGCATACGGAGAGAATTCGGTGAACATCGACCAATTCATGCAGGGCTACAAGGCCGCCTGGGAACGCCGCGACCCGCAGATGTTCGCCGCGCTCTTCGCCGCCGACGGCGAATATCGCAATACGCCGTTCGCCGTGCAGCGCGGCCACGCGCAGCTTGCCGAGTACTGGCGCCGCGTGCAGCTGCAGGAGGATGTGCACGTCGACTACGAGATTCTCGCCGCCACGCCGACCGGCGGGATCGCCCACTGGCGCGTCACCTACGAGGTGGCGTCCGAGGAGCTGTTCCAGATCTGGGCGAAGTCCACCGGCACGAACCTGGTCGCCCGCAAGCCGGGCGACCCGCTGCCGCGCATGGTGCTCGACGGCGTGCTGCAGGCGGAGCTCGAGGGCGGGCTGTGCAAGAGCTGCCGGATCTGGTGGCACAGCCTGCCGCAGCCGACGTGAGCTTCGCGCTCGGCAGCTCGAGGTGCTACAGCTCCAGGGTCGCGCGCATCACGGTCGCGTCCTGGGGGTGCAGCTGCAGGCGGAAGCCGAGCTTCTTGACGAGCTCCTGCATCGGCCGGTTGCTGGAGAGCACGTCGCCGATCATGCGCGCGTAGCCGCGCGCGCGCGCCACCGCGATGAGCTTCGCCAGCATGCGCCGTCCGATGCCGCGGCCCTGCCAGGCATCGGCGATCACCAGCGCGAACTCGCAGCTGCGCTCGTCCGCCTCGCGCGCGTAGCGCGCCACCCCGATCAGCGTCTCCTCGCCCTCGAGCATCACGGTCGCGGCGAGCGCCATGTCGCTGCGGTAGTCGACGCTCGTCAGGCGCTCGAAGTACTCGGGCGTGAGCGCGACCATCCCCCCGAGCAGCCGGTTGTAGCGCGTCGCGGCCGAGAGTCCCTTGACGAACGCACTCTCGATGTCCAGGTCCTCGCGGCGCAGCGGCCGGATGCTCACCGCCTGGCCGAAGATCGGCTGGAACGATTCGGTGAGGTCCTGCGGGACCTCGCTCGGGACCACGGCGCCTAGAACTTGATCCGGCCGGTGAGCATTTCCTTCCACATCACCCAGTCGCCCAGGAAGCTGTAGAAGGGATAGGTGAAGGTGGCGGGGCGGTTCTTCTCGAAGAAGAAGTGCCCCACCCAGGCGAAGGCGTAGCCGACGACGAGGCCCGCGAGCACCCACCAGCCGTTGAGCGTCGCGACTGCGAGGACGAGGCACGCCAGTCCGAGGCTCGTGCCGACGAAGTGCAGCCGCCGGCAGGTGCGGTTCGCATGCTCCGAGAGGTAGAAGGGATAGAAGTCGCCAAAGGTGGCGTAGCGCTTCGCCTGGGCCGTCATGTGAGCTTCCTCGCGCAGACCAGGATGCCGTCCTCGTCGGCGTACAGCCACTCGCCCGGCGCGAACCTGACCCCGCCGAAGGCAACCGGCACGCCGCGCTCGCCGAAGCCCTTCTTCTTCGGGCGCGTGGGGTTGGAGGCGAGCGCCATGAGGCCGAAGTCGATCGCGCCGCATTCGACGACGTCGCGCATGCAGCCGTAGACCACGCAGCCGGCGTAGCCCATGTCCTTGGCGCGCTGCGCGAGCACGTCGCCGATGATCGCCGAGCGCAGGCTCCCGCCGCCGTCGATCACGATCACGCGGCCCGCGCCGGGCTCCTTCAGCTGCTCGTGCAGCGGCTGGTTGTCCTCGTAGAGCTTGAGCGTGGCGATCGCGCCGCAGAAGCGCTTCGCCCCGCCGAAGTGCCGCAGCAGCGGCTCGACGACCCGCACCTCCTCGGGATGGGCGTCGTACAGATCGGCAGTCTTGAAGCTCATCTTCGGATCCGCGCCTCGCGTTACATGTTCGGGTAATTGGGCCCGCCGCCGCCCTCGGGCGTCACCCACACGATGTTCTGCGTCGGGTCCTTGATGTCGCAGGTCTTGCAGTGCACGCAGTTCTGGGCGTTGATCTGCAGGCGCGGGCTCGCGCCGCCGTCGTCGCGCACGATCTCGTAGACACCCGCCGGGCAGTAGCGCTGCTCGGGCGCGTCGTAGAGCTCCAGGTTCACCTTCACCGGCACGGCCGCGTCCTTGAGCCGCAAGTGCACCGGCTGGTCCTCGTTGTGGTTGGTGTTCGAGAACGACACCGAGGTGAGCCGGTCGAAGCTGAGCACGCCGTCGGGCTTGGGATAGCGGATCGGCGCGGCCTCGGTTTTCTTCTTCAGCGTCTCGTGGTCGGCGTGCGCGTGGTGCAGCGTCCAGGGCGCCTTGCCGCCGAACACGATCTGGTCGATGCCGAACATGAGCGAGCCGACGTAGAGAGATCGGAA
>JAKALD010000368.1 GCA_021813275.1 Pseudomonadota bacterium
CAGCTGCTTGGCGAACACCTCCTCGTAGCTGTAGTCGTTCGCGATCGAGGTGAGCGTCGAGCTGTCGGTGGTGAGCGCGAGCGCCGCGAGCGGCGCGCGCTCGATCACGAAGCGGTTGACGAGCTCGGCGGCGAAATGCTGCGCGTCCGCCGCCGAGCCGCCGTTGCCGCAGGCGAGGATCTTGCCGTCGGCGCGCAGCGCCGCCGCCATCAGCGCCGCCGCGCGCGCGATCGGCCCCGCGAGCGGCCGCGCGGCGGCGAGCTTGAGCTGCGCGCTGGCGGAGAACTGCTCCGCGACGCGCGCCACGAGCTCGGCCTGGCTGGCGGTGTGTTCCAAGTGACCCTTCGCGCGGACGCTGCCAAAGGCGCGATTCTACACTGCGCCGCCCGGTCACTCGCCGAAGGCGTCGCGGATCCACTCGACGCGCCGCGCATCGAGCGCGTCGAGCAGCAGCACGTCGAAGCGGCAGCTCGCACCAGGACGCGCGGCGAGAAACTGTCGGGCGGCCGCGACCAGGCGCGCGCGCTTCTGCGCGGTGAGGCTCTCGGCCGCGCCCCCGAAGCGCGCGTCGTGCCGCAGGCGCACCTCGGCGAACACCAGCGTGCCCTCCTCCTCGGCTACGAGGTCGATCTCGCCGTGCCGGCAGCGCCAGTTGCGCGCAAGGATGCGCAGTCCTGCGCGCCGCAGCAGCTCCGCGCACAGCTCCTCGGCTCGCGCGCCCGTCCGGTTCATGTCGCCTCGCTCGGTTGCCGTCGGCTCAACGCGCCAGCACAATGCCGCGTTGACCTCGCCGCCATGACCAGCGGAACCCTGTACGTCGTCGCCACCCCCATCGGCAATCTCGCCGACGCGAGCCCGCGCGCGCTCGAGACGCTCGCCGCGGTGGATCTCGTCGCGTGCGAGGACACGCGCACTTCGCGCACGCTGCTCGCGCGCCACGGGATCGCCGCGCGCACCGTCGCGCTGCACGCGCACAACGAGCGCGCGGCGAGCGCGAAGCTCCTCGCCGCGCTGCGCGACGGCAGGAGCGTGGCGCTGGTGAGCGACGCGGGCACGCCGGCGATCTCCGACCCCGGGGCATTGCTCGTCGCGCAGGCGCACGGCGCCGGCATCCGCGTGGTGCCGGTGCCCGGCCCGAACGCCGCGCTCGCCGCGCTGTGCGCCTCGGGCTTTCACGCCGAACGCTTCCTGTTCGCGGGCTTCCTGCCGGCCTCGCGCGGCGCGCGCAAGAAGGCGCTCGCCGAGCTCGACGTGCCCTGGCCGGTCGCCTTTCACGAAGCGCCGCACCGGGTGCTCGAGGCCGTCGAAGACCTGCTCGCGCAGTACGGCGCGGCGCGCGAGCTCGTGATCGCGCGCGAGCTCACCAAGAAGTTCGAGGAGCTCGTGCGCCTGCCGCTCGGCGAGGCGCGCGCTTGGCTGCTCGCCGCGCCGCATCGCCATCAGGGCGAGTTCGTGCTCGTGCTCGGGCCGGGAAGCGAGCGGCGCGAAGCCGACCTGGCAGAAGCCGAACGCGTGCTCGGCGTGCTGCTCGAGGCGCTCCCGCCGAGCGAGGCCGCGCGGCTCGCCGCGCGCATCACCGGGGCGCCGCGCAACGCTCTGTACGCCGCGGCGCTCCTCCGCGCGAAGAAGCGCTGAGCGCCGCACGGTAGAATTCGGCCGAACCCGCGCGCACCCCTTGGACACGCTCACCCTCATCCGCCCCGACGACTGGCACCTGCACCTGCGCGACGGCGCGGCGCTCGCGGCGGTGCTGCCCGACACGGCGCGGCGCTTCGCGCGCGCGATCGTGATGCCGAACCTGAAGCCGCCGGTGCGCACCACCGCGGATGCGCTCGCCTATCGCGAGCGCATCCTCGCGGCGCTGCCCGCCGGCGCGGCGTTCGAGCCGCTGATGACGCTCTACCTCACCGACGACACCTCGGACGAGGAGATTGCGCGCGCCCGGCTCTCGGGCAAGGTGCACGGCGTCAAGCTCTACCCGGCCGGGGCCACGACCCATTCGGAGGCCGGCGTGACGCGCATCTCGCGCTGCTTTCACGCGCTCGAGAAGATGGAGTCGGTCGGCCTGCCGCTGCTCGTGCACGGCGAGGCGACCGATCCGGCGATCGACGTGTTCGACCGCGAGCGCAGCTTCATCGAGACGGTGCTCGGGCCGCTCGTCGAGCGCTTTCCCGGGCTGAAGATCGTGCTCGAGCACATCACCACGCGCGAGGCGGTGCACTACGTCGAGGTGACCGGTCCGAACATCGCCGCCACGATCACCGCGCATCACCTGCTCATGAACCGCAACGCGCTGTTCCAGGGCGGGCTGCGGCCGCATCACTACTGCCTGCCGGTGCTCAAGCGCGAGGAGCACCGCGAGGCGCTGCTCGAGGCGGCGACCTCGGGCAACCCCAAGTTCTTCCTCGGCACCGACAGCGCGCCGCACGGGCGGCGCGCCAAGGAGAGCGACTGCGGCTGCGCCGGCATCTACACCGCGCACGCCGCCCTCGAGCTGTACGCGACCGCCTTCGAGGAGGCGGGCGCGCTCGACAAGCTGGAAGGCTTCGCGAGCGTGTTCGGCGCGCAGTTCTACGGCCTGCCGCCGAACCGCGAGCGCGTCACGCTGCGGCGCGAGCCCTGGAGGATTCCCGAGCGCTTCGCCTTCGGCGAGGACGACCTCGTGCCGCTGCGCGCCGGGGACACGCTGCCGTGGAGACTCGCCTAGACAGTCCCGCGCTCGCGCAG
>JAKALD010000098.1 GCA_021813275.1 Pseudomonadota bacterium
CGCTCGGCGTGCTTGCGAACCGCCTCCATGTGGTTGTTGGCGATGCGGCCACAGCCGACCAGCGCAAATCGGATCTTGCGGTCGCGAACCGGCTGCGGGTAGTGGCGCATCTCAGGCCTTCACCACGTTCGGCGCGGGATCGAGATACATCCCCCGCGTGTCCACGATCAGCCTGGCGTGCTTGCCGATCATCTTGTAGTCGAACGCGTCGTGGTTGGTCGCCAGTAACACGAGGTCGTAGCGCTCGAGCGTCTCGGGCGTGAGCGGCACGCTCTTAAGATCGAACCGATGCCTGCGCATCTTCGGGAACACGTTCACGTGCGGGTCGGAATACTCGACCAATGCACCGCGTGCGGCGAGCAGCTCCATCAACTCGACAGCGGGTGACTCGCGCATATCGTCCACGTTCTTCTTGTAGGCGATGCCCAGGACGAGCACCCGGCTGCCCTTCACCGGCCGGCCGCGCTCGTTCAGCGCCTCGACGACCTTGCCGATCACCCATCCTGGCATTTTGCTGTTGATCTCGCCGGCAAGCTCAATAAACCGCGTATTCAGGCCGTACTCGCGCGCCTTCCAGGTGAGGTAGAAGGGGTCGATGGGGATGCAATGGCCCCCCAGGCCCGGCCCCGGGAAATAGGGCACGAAGCCGAAAGGCTTGGTCGCCGCCGCCCGGATCACCTCGTGAATGTCGATGCCCATGCTGTCGGCGATGATCTTCATCTCGTTCGCCAGCCCGATATTGACCGCCCGGTGGATGTTCTCGAGGAGCTTGGTCATTTCGGCGGCTCTCGTCGAGCTCACGGCCACGACGTTATCGATCACTTCGCCGTAGAGCGCCAGGCCCACGTCGAGGCAGTTCTTGGTGACCCCGCCACAGACTTTGGGAATCGTCTTTGTCACGTATTCCGGATTGCCGGGATCCTCGCGCTCCGGGGAAAACACCAGGAACACTTCCTCGCCGACCTTCAGGCCGCGCGACTCGATGCGCGGCTTGAGCTCTTCGTCGGTCGTGCCGGGATAGGTCGTGCTCTCGAGCGACACGGCCTGACCGGGCCGCAGATGGGGAACCAGGGCCTCGGTCGTACCGATGACGAACGACAGATCCGGCTCCCGGTAGGCATTGAGCGGGGTCGGCACGCAGATAATGATGGCGTCCGCGTCGCGCAGGCGGCCAAACTCGGCCGTTGCCTCAAAACCCGCTCGGCGCGCGGCCGCAATGCGATTGGACGGGATGTGCTCGATATAGCTCGTCCCCGAGTTCAGCATGTCGACTTTGGCTCCGTCGACATCTACGCCGAGGACGCGGAAGCCGACCTCGCCGAATCGCAGCATGAGCGGTAGCCCGACGTAGCCCATGCCGATGATCGCCACGAGCGCCGTCTTGTCCTGGAGCTTCGCGATGAGCTGCTCTTTGTGCATCTCAGGGCTTTGAAAAAGCGGTAATTATCCCATGATCCGCTCGGAATTCCGCAGCCGATCGCGGGGCACGCGAGGGACCGCGTCTGCTCCCGCGCTCATGATTTAGTCTGAATCTCCCGCATGCAACGAGCGAGACTCTCTCGCCAGTCGCCCAGCGCGATACCGAGTGTCGTGGCGAGCTTCACGTTACTCAGTCGCGAGTTGGCGGGCCTGAGAGCGGCGGTCGGATGTTGCGACGAGGCGATGGCATGTACCCGCGTCGGAATGTCCGCCACGCGCAGGATTTCTACGGCGAAACCGAACCACGACGTCGCACCCGTGCAGGAGGCGTGATACAGCCCCAGCTTGGAGGGGTCGGCGAGTGCCAGCGGAATTGCGTCCGCGGTCGCGCGCGCGATTTCCCGGCACCACGTCGGCGCTCCGAGCTGGTCGTCGACCACGCGCAGCTCCGGTTTCTCGCGCGCCGCGCGCAGGATGGTGAGGAGGAAATTGTGCCCGCGCGCGCCGTAGACCCAGCTCGTGCGAAAGATCAGGTGGCGGCAGCTCGAAGCCTGGATCGCCCGCTCGCCCGCGAGCTTCGAGGCGCCGTAAACGTTAAGCGGGTTCGGTGCATCGTCCTCGACATACGGTGTAGTCTTGCACCCGTCGAACACGTAGTCCGTCGAATAGTGCACCAGCAGCGCCCCGAGGCGCTTCGCTTCCTCCGCGAGCACGCCCGGGGCGGTCGCGTTGATCGCGTGGGCGAGCTCGGGCTCGGATTCGGCCTTGTCCACGGCGGTGTACGCTGCGGCATAGACAATCAAATCGGGCTTCGCCTCACGCACCACGCGCCGGATCGCGTCGGGCTTCGAGAGGTCGAGCGTCGCGCGGTCGGTGGCGATCACTTCGCCGAGCGGCGGCAAGGTCCGCTCGAGCTCCCAGCCGACCTGCCCGTTTCGGCCGGTAAGGAGGATCCTCACGCGAAGATCTCGGCCTCCGCGAGCCGCGCGCCGCGCCGGTCCCGATCGTTCAATACCGACTCGCCCGCGAGCGGCCAGGCGATCGCGAGCGCCGGATCGTTCCACAGCAGCACCCGCTCGTGCTCCGGCGCGTAATAGTCGGTGGTCTTGTACTGCACCTCGGCGAATTCCGAGACCACCACGAACCCGTGCGCGAAGCCGGGCGGAACCCACACCGCCCGCTTCGACTCCGCGGAGAGCGCGACCCCCACCCACCTGGCGAAAGTCGCCGAGCCCCGGCGCAGGTCTACGGACACGTCGAACACCTCTCCAGCGGTGACGCGCACGAGCTTTCCCTGCGGCTGCCTTATCTGGTAATGCAGCCCGCGCAGCACGTGCTTCGCAGAGCGCGAATGGTTGTCCTGAACGAACTCGACATCAACTCCGGTCGCCTCGCGGAAGGCGCGCCGGTTGTAGGCTTCGAAGAACCAGCCGCGCGCGTCGCCGAAAACCTTGGGCTCGAGGAGCAGCACCTCCGGGATGTCGGTGCGGATCGCCTTCACTCGAAGATTCTCTCGGCTGCGACGCTTCTCAGGTACTGGCCGTAGCCGCTCTTGTCGAGGCGCTTCGCGAGCTCCTTGAGCTGCGCGGCGTCGATGTACTTCATGCGGTAGGCGATTTCCTCGGGGCAGGCGATCTTCAGGCCCTGGCGGCGCTCGATCGTCTCGATGAAGGCGGAGGCTTCGAGCAGCGTCTCGTGCGTGCCCGTGTCGAGCCAGGCGTAGCCGCGGCCCATCGGCAGAACCTCCAGCTCGCGGCGCGCGAGGTAGGCGAGGTTCAAGTCCGTGATCTCGAGCTCGCCGCGCGCCGAGGGTTTGAGCGCCGCCGCAATCTCGAGCACGCGGTTGTCGTAGAAGTAAAGGCCCACGACGGCGTAGCGCGACTTCGGGCGAGCCGGCTTTTCCTCGATGCTGACGGCGTGCCCGCGCTCGTCGAACTCGATCACGCCGTAGCGCTCCGGATCCTTCACCGGGTACGCGAACACGGTCGCACCGCGGTCGCGCGCCGTGGCCCGACGCAGGAGCTGCGAGAGGTCGTGGCCGTGGAAGATGTTGTCGCCGAGCACGAGCGCTACCGGGTCCTTGCCGACGAACTCGCGCCCGATGAGGAAGGCCTGCGCGATGCCTTCGGGCTTCGCCTGCACCGCGTAGCGGATGCGGATGCCCCACTGCGCGCCGTCGCCGAGCAGCTGCTCGAAGCGCGGCGTGTCGTGCGGCGTGGAGATGAGCAGGATGTCGCGGATGCCCGCGAGCATCAGCGTCGAGAGCGGGTAGTACACCATCGGCTTGTCGTACACCGGCAGCAGCTGCTTCGACACGGCCTGCGTGACCGGGTAGAGGCGCGTTCCCGAGCCGCCGGCGAGGATGATGCCTTTCATGGGCTGGCTGTGTTCAGACGATTCTTACCGAGCTCCGCGGCATCGTCCTGAGCAGCTTCGGTTTGACCGAGCGCGCCGTCACCATGCCCGGCCCAGTGCGTCGGCGAGGTCGTTCTCGAGTCCGATCAGGTCGGGCAGACTGCGGTCCGGCTCGGGTTCGACCAGGAAGTTGAGATCGCTGTCCAGCCGCTCCTCGCCGCGCGCGGCCGCGACCGCGCGGACGAGGTCCCGCTTGCCCATGACCGCGTCGCGCGCGGACCCCGAGGCTCGCCGCGAACGAGGGCTGTTCAGGCAGCGGCCGACGTGCGTGACGGAAGAAGCCATACGGTGCCGCTCAGAAGATTACGGAAGAACCGCCCGCCCCGGGCGCAGGCATCGCGCCATTCATCATCGGTGTAGACGACGATCTCGGCCGGCACTGGAAGGCCGGTGAGGTCGAAGTCGAGCGGTCGTTCAGCGAAGGGGCGCTCCGATGTGCGCACGATGGCGACGAGGTCGAGGTCGCTTCCGGGGCCGAAGTCTCCCCGGGCGTACGACCCGAAGTACCCGAAGCGCACAAGCTCCGGATGGGCGGCCACGATCCGCGCGGCGAGCGCCCGCGCCGCGGCGTCAACTTCCGCCCGCCCGGGCCATTTCAGCACGGGCGAGCTCAATGATCTCACCGGCATAGCGGATCGCCTGTTCGCTCTGGAGCGTTCCGTAGTGCTCGAACGGCGCACCCTCGGGATGCCCATTCGCGTAGCGCGTGGCAACATAGAAATTGTCCAGCACCTTTGTCTTCTCGATCAGTTCGGGGGGCACGCCACCACCCAGCTCCTCGAGGAGTCGCGCCACTACGTGACCCCACGCCTCCTGGTTGCGCGCGAGGTGCATCGCTTTGAGCGCCTTTCCGGCAGCCTGCTGCGTGGCGAAGCACGCCCATTCGTGCCGGCCCGCCGCACGCGAATCGCGAGCCTGCTCGAGGTCGCGTTCGGCCTGCGTGAACCAGTCCCGTGCGCGGTTCGCCATGGTTTGGGCCGAGCCTTGCCGCGATCTTACCGCAGCGGCAGGCTCGGCCGGCCGGCTGCACGAGCGCTACGCGTCGACGAGCACGAAGCCCTCGCGCCGGGCCGCCGCGCCGAGCCGCGCATCGAGGCAGACAAAATCCAGCACGGCGGGCCGATTGTCGCAGGCGTGCAGCGCCGCGGACAGCTGCAGGGCGTCCGCCGCCCGCAGGTCGTGCGTGCGAAGCAGCCGCCAAGCCGTCTCCCGGATGCGCTCGCTCGGCAGCACCTCGTGCCAGGCCTGCACGAGCTCGTTCAGCCGTGCGAGCGACTCGGTCGCGGCCGGCAGCTCGAGCCTTCCGCCGCGCTCGAGCCGGCCGATCGCGGACACGCATTCCACGGGCGTCGCCCACCAGGCGACGACCTCGGGATCTGCTCGATAGAGATCCAGAGCGAGCCGGGTCTTCGGTTCATCGACCAGCAGGGGCACGAGAGCGGAGCTGTCCCAGAACCTCACCGGCCCTCCGCGCGCTCCTCGAGCAGCGCCTCGAGCACGCTCGCGCCGCCTTTCGCGCGCGGCGGCCGCTCAGCCAGGATCCTGCGCGGCGGCTTGCGGCGCGCCCGGCGGATCACGCCGCGCCGCTCGAGCTCGGCGATCCAGCCGGAAACGCCCGCGGCGTCGGGCCTGACCGGCTCGAGCATAGCGACCGGCCGGTCGCGGTCCATGATGAGGACGGTCTCGCCCCGGCGCACCTCTTCGAGCAGCGCGCTCAGCTGGTTCTTGGTCTTGGAGATCGTGGCCTTCTTCATATGGCCATGTTAGCCAGTTTCACCGGGCCTATCAAGCCTCGGAAAGCCCGACTCCTGCACCGTGCGCCGCCGGCCGGGCGCCCGGTCAGCGCTGCCCGTAATTCGTCCGCACCCAGTGCCGGTACTCGCCGCTCGTCACCGCTCGCACCCACTCGGCGTTGGCGAGGTACCAGCGCACCGTCTTCGCGAGGCCCGACTCGAAGCTCTCCCGCGGTCGCCAGCCGAGCTCGGACTCGATCTTGGCGGTGTTCATGGCATAGCGCCGGTCGTGCCCCGGGCGGTCCTTCACGAGCTCGATCAGGTCCTCGTAGCGCCCGTGTTTGCGCGGCTGCGCGTGCTCGATGAGCGTGCACAGCAGCCGCACCACCTCGAGGTTCGCGCGCTCGCAGTTGCCGCCGATGTTGTAGGTCTCGCCGGCCCGCCCGTGCGCGAGCACCTCGCGGATCGCCGCGCAGTGGTCCTCGACGTACAGCCAGTCGCGCACGTTCTGGCCGTCGCCATACACGGGCAGCGGCCTGCCGGCGAGGGCGTTGTGGATCATGAGCGGGATCAACTTCTCCGGAAACTGGTAGGGCCCGTAGTTGTTCGAGCAGTTTGTGGTGAGCGTCGGCAATCCGTAGGTGTGGTGGTAGGCCCGCACGAGGTGATCGGCGCCCGCCTTGGAGGCCGCGTAGGGGCTGTTGGGCGCATAAGCGCTCTCCTCGGTGAACGCGGGGTCCTCCGGCCCGAGCGAGCCGTACACCTCGTCGGTGGACACGTGAAGGAAGCGGAAGTCTCGCCAGTCGTCCGGCGGCAGCGCGGACCAGTAGGCGCGCGCCTCTTCCAGCAGGCTCAGGGTTCCGACGACGTTCGTCTGCACGAAATCCGCCGGCCCGTGGATCGAGCGATCGACGTGGCTCTCGGCGGCGAAGTGCACGATCGCGCGCGGCCGGTGCTCGGCGAGCAGCCGCTTCACCAGCTCGCGATCGCAGATGTCGCCCTGCACGAGCGCGTGGCGCGCGTCGCCGCGCAGCAGCTCGAGGTTGCGCGGGTTCCCCGCGTAGGTGAGCTTGTCGAGGTTGACGATCGGCTCGCCGGTCGCGGCGAGCGTCGAGAGCACGAAGTTCGAGCCGATGAACCCCGCGCCGCCCGTGATGAGCAGCATCCTCTACCCGCCGGCCTGCTGCGGGCCGCGCAGCCCGGCGCCTTCGGCCGCGGGAAGCCGCAGCGTCCGGTCCACGTATTGCAGCAGCTGCGCGAGGCAGGCCTCGACGCCGCTCAGGTCGGTTCGGACCTCCACCTCGGGCGCGAGCGGCGCTTCGTAGGGCGCCGAGACGCCGGTGAACTCCTTCACCTCGCCCGCGCGCGCGCGGCGGTAGAGGCCCTTCTTGTCGCGCGCCTCGCACACCTCGAGCGGCGCGTTGATGAAGATCTCGCTGAAGTACCCCGGGTGCCGCGCGCGGATGCGCTCGCGGTCGGCGCGGTACGGCGAGATGAACGCCGTGATCACGATCATGCCGGCCTCGGCGAAGAGCGCCGCCACCTCGCCGATGCGGCGGATGTTCTCGGTGCGGTCCTCAGGCGAGAAGCCGAGATCGGCCGAGAGCCCCTGGCGCACGTTGTCGCCATCGAGCGTGTACACGCGGTAGCCGCGACCGAAAAGCGCCTTTTCCAGCTCGATCGCGAGCGTGGACTTGCCCGCGCCGGAGAGGCCGGTGAACCACAGGATGCCGCCGCGGTGGCCGTTCGCGCGCGCGCGGTCGGCCTCGGTGACGCGGTGATGGACGGTGAAGACGTCTTTCGATGCGGGGGCCAAGGGGATTCCGTGCGTCGGCTGCGGGAGAGAAGGTCGGGACGATTCTACCTGCGCATCGATCCGTGCCGGGCGCGCACCGTGACTGCGCGCGCGCCTTGCCCCGCATGTTAGCCGGACGCGGCGCGCGGGGCAGATCAGGATAGACGGATAACATTTCAATTTCATTGACCTAGGTACGCGTCTTCGACTTGCCTTCGGACGGCCAGCGTTATATTGTTCACAGTGAAAACAGGTGGCTTCCTACACGGGCGAGGGGAATGCTTGCTCGGGAAGCGGATAACTTTCTTCTCGCAACTTTGAAGGGGGAACATGTCGTGAAAGCAGCAGCGAAGGCAGTGATCGCGTTAGGCGCGTTGGCGGCGTGGAACCTCGCGCTCGCGCAGAACGTGCAACCGAACCTAGGCGGGAAGCAACCGAACGCGACTGTCGCGCAGGGCCAGCAAGGCGGCGGTCAGGGCGCAGGCGGCGGCGCGAGCGGCGGAACGGCGGGCGGCGCCTCGGCCGGAGCGGGTGCCGGAGCCGGCGCCGGCGCGGCAGCAGGGATTACCGCGGGGACGGCGGTCGCCATCGGCGTCGGCGTCGCGGCGGTGGCCGCGGCGGCGAGCGGCGGCGGCGGCACGACGACCACTCACCACTAAGAGAAGCGCAACCGCTTCCTTGGAAATCCGGCTGCCCACGCAGCCGACTCGCGAAGGCCCCCGTTCGGGGCCTTTGTTTTTCTACTGCATTCCCCGAAATCCGGCTGCCCACGCAGCCGACTCGCGAAGGCCCCCGTTCGGGGCCTTTGTTTTTCTACTGCATTCCCCGCACAGCCGAGGCTCACACGCACGGCGTCCACTTCTCGGGGTCGTCCCACACCGTGTCGCCCTTCTTCACCGGCACGCCAGCGATCTCCTCGCCGTAGTGTCCGGGATCGTCGATGCGGATCGCGACCTCCTGCGGCCCGATGGCGACCACCTCGCCGCGCAGCCATTCGTGCAGCCCGATGCCGACCGCCATGCGCCGGCACACCTTCTGGCCCTGCTTCGTGACCGCCCTCTTCGCTTCTTCCTGGAACTTCGCGTAGGCCTGCATCATCGGCGTCGCGGGCCCGACGATCCTGTCGTCCTTCCACGGCCCCGAGTACACGTCGCCGCTCGCCCAGTGATACGTCCCGTAGCCGTCGCGCTTGTCCGCCTTGAAGTCGCCCTCGTAGCTCTCGCCCTGCCACGGTCCCCGGCCCCACACGTACTTGCCGTAGCCCTGCTTGCGGTCGTCGACGAACCCGCCCTCGTAGCGATCGCCGTTCGGCCAGGTCTTCACGCCCTCGCCGTTCTTCATCCCCGCCTTGAAATCGCCGCGGTATTCGGCGGTGCCCATCGCGTAGCCGTAGCCCTCGGCGAGGCCGTTCTTGCATGGTCCCGCGTAGGCGCCCTGGAGCTCCGGGTCGAGGACGCGGCAGGTCGGAGCCGCCTGTGCGCTCACCGCGAGCAATAAGAGCGCGACTGCCCCGGCAGATCTACGTAAAGAGTGACTGAGCCTCCGCATTCCGCAAACCGCTCGCCGCTCAGCCCGGCAGGAAAAGACTGCTAAGAGCGGGCACGCGACGCCCAATAGCCCGGTCGGCGCGATTCGTGTACGGGCGCGAACACGACTATGCCATCAGGCTCTTCGCGGTAGACCAGAAAGAACGGGTAGCCTCGCACGAACATACGCCGGGTTTTCACGAAGTACGCAACCTCGTGGAGGAATTCCGCTTCCGCTTCTGCGAGGAAGCGAGCCCTGCTCACTCGCCCGATACCTTCCTTGCCTTTGCAAAGACGTCTTCCGCGGGGATGAGACTGACTTCGCCGCGCTCGTAGGTCTCGACACGGGGTTTAATCTCCGCTTCCCACTCGGATTCGATCTGCGAGGGCATCGCCCCGCGAAGTGATTCCGTCATCGCCTCGGCCAAGCGAGCCCGCTCTTCCGGGGCCAGCGATCGGGCGCTCTTCTCGATTTCAGCGTAGTCCTGGCTCATGAGTATCTCCGCCACCGTCGACGATGATTGTACGCTCGCCGCCCCATGGTTGTGCCCGCTGACTTTACGTTCGGGCAGGCGCCCTCATCGCAGCGTCCACGCGAGGCTCACCGAGTCGGGTGCCACCAGCACGCTCGGGCGGATCTTCTCCGGCCGCGAGCGGCGGCGCGACTGCCGGGTGAGATCGTCGCGGCCCCGCCCGACGCAACTTGCCCGCTGCGTATAATTCGCGGCATGGGCAAATCCTTGTCGACTGCGGAACGCGCGCGCGTGATCGAGGCGCTGCGTGCCCACGGGGTCGTGTACGCGCTTCTGTTCGGCTCGGCGGCGCGGGCGGAGCTGGCGTACGACAGCGACATCGACGTCGCGGTCAGCGCGCCGGGCCCGCTTTCCGGCGCGCAGCGCTACCGCTTGATCGGAGCGCTCGCCGCGGCCACCGGCCGGCCGATCGATCTGCTCGACCTTCGGACCGCCCGCGGCGCGGTATTTGCGCGCGCGCTGCGGGGAACGGAGCTTTTCTGCGACAGCGTGCGCGCGAAAGGCGACGCGCTCTACCGGCGTCTGACGCTCATCGAGGAGGACTTGAACGACTCCAGGCGCTCGTTCGCGATGGCGCGTGCGGAGATGTTCCGGTGAAGGGCCCCGACGCGGACGTGCTCCGGGGGCGTCTGAGCCAGCTTGCCGATCACATCGCGCGGATCGAGGCGAAGCGCCCCGCGTCCCTGGATGCGCTCGCGAAGGACCGGGATCTCCAGGACATCCTGAGCAAGAACATCGAAAGCGCGGTTCAGGTCTGCCTGGACATTGCCGCCCATGTCTGCGCTGCGCGCGGTCGCGCCGTGGAGAAGGCCTCCGATGCCTTCACGGTGCTGGCGGAGCTCGGCATGATCGGCGGGGAGCTCGCGCGCAAGCTCGTGCGGGCAGTCGGCTTTCGAAACGTCTCGGTTCATCGGTATGCCGAGATCGACTGGTCGGTCGTGATGACGATCGCCGAAGAGGACATCGAGGACCTGAAGCGTTTCGCCCGCTGGGCTGCGACGCTCGCGACCGAGCCGCCGGGGTCCCCTTCGGCCGGGTGACGGCTGGTGCGATCGCGGAGGCGCCGCCGGTCGTCGTACCGTAGCCCGGCGCGCCTGTCGGGCCGATACGATAATCGCGGCGAGCAGCCTCATCGCAGCGTCCACGCGAGGTTTACCGAATTCGGCCCCACCACCACGTGCGGACCGCGCTCGCGCTGCATGCGCGAGGCGCGGCGCGCTTCCCAGGTGAGCGTCCCCAGGCTGTAGCCGATGATCGCGCTCCCCACCGTGTCCGAGACCCAATGCTCGCGGCTGCCGATGCGCGAGAGGTTCGTCGCCGCCGCCAGGCCGTAGAGCCAGGGCATGCCGAGCTCCTGCGCGAAGGGCGTCACGGCCGCCCACATCGCCACTACGTGGTTCGAGGGGAAGGAGTGGTACAGGTCGCTCGCCGAGGGCGACTGGAAAGTGGTGTGGCTCAGGCCCGAGATCGGCCGCGCGCGGCCCACGAGGTAGCGCACGCCCGTATTCAGCACGAGCCCCGCCGCGCCCGCCTCGAGCGCCGCGAGCCCCGCGTCGGAGAGCCGCGGCCGCGTGTCGTCGAAGGCGAAGAGTCCCGAGAGCCCCAGCGCCACCACCGGCAGCGCATTGCCGACGCGGATTCCGCCCCTCATCCAGCTCGAGTTGCGGTGATTGAACGCGAACCGCTCGGCCCGGTTGTCGAGCACCGACGAGGCGAGCGTCAGGCCTGCTCCCACCGCCGCCGTCTGCCACCAGTCCACCCGCTTCGCGGCGAGGCCGAAGTTGCGCGCATCGGCGAGCGCAAAGTCGGGCCACGGGCGCTCGCGCCCGGGCGGGCTCGACTTCGGCAGCGTGTAGTCGTCGTTCATGTCGCCGAAGCGCTCGAGGCCGTCCTTTTCGTGCATCTGGAGGACGTCGCGCTTCGTGAGCTCGTAGAGGTCGCCCGGAGACTGCACCATCTGCCCGACGTCGCGCGTCCACGGTGCGAGCGAGAAGCCCGCCACCGCCTGCGTGTCCTTCGTGAGCATCGTGTCGAGCGGCATCGACATGAAGATGCCCTTGTCGTAGTACGGGGCCGACGGCGAGCCGGGCGAGGTGATGTCGTTCCCGTTGGTGCGCGTGTACCAGGCCCCCACCGTGAATCCCGAGTTAAACCGGCGGCTGAGCTCGAAGCGCACGCCGTCGTCCTTCGCGAGGAACTTCCCGACGCGCGCCGTGAGCGTGGTGTCGTAGGCCATGCGGTAATGAAGCGAGGCGAGCGTGGTGAGGGTCGAGTAAGGGCGCGTGCCGAAGAGGCCCTGGAAGTCGCGCTGCTTCACGTAGTCGGAAGCCACGTCGAACGCCCAGCGCCCGGTCTTCGGAAGGTACAGCACCTGCCCGCCAACGCCGTCGAACATCAGCTCGTAGATTCCCGCCGAGGCGCGCGCGTACACGCGCTCGGAGGGCTGGTAGTACCGGTTGGCGAGCAGCCGCAGGATCTTCAGGTGCCGCACGCGCTCGTAGTCGGCGATGTCGGTGCGCACGTGGGGAAGGAGGCTGTTC
>JAKALD010000369.1 GCA_021813275.1 Pseudomonadota bacterium
CCGGCAGGCGGCTGCGGCGCGCGGGGCGTGAGCGCGCGCCCGGCGGTCCGCGCGGTCCTCGTCGATCTCGACGGCACGCTGCTCGATACTGCGCCCGACATCGCGGCCGCGGCGAACGCGATGCTCGCCGATCTGGCGCTGGGCAGCGTGCCTCTCGAAGCGGTGCGCGATTTCATCGGCCAGGGGATCGGCAACCTGGTGCGCCGCTGCCTCGAGCGCGCGGCCGGACGCGCCCCGGAGCCGGCGCTCCTGGACGCGGCGCTCGAGCGCTTCGCCGAGCATTACGCGCGCGAGAACGGGCGCGGCGCGAAGGCCTACCCCAGTGTGCGCGAAGGCCTCACCGCCATGAGGGCCGACGGCCTGCGGCTCGCCTGCGTCACCAACAAGGCCTCGCGCTTCAGCGCGCCGCTGCTCGAGCGCGCCGGACTGGCAGGCTACTTCGAGGCGCTCGTGTGCGCGGACGTCGTCGGCAAGCGCAAGCCCGATCCGGCGCTCTTCCGGGAGGCCTGCGCGCAGCTCGGCGCAGCGCCGGCCGAGAGCGTCGTCATCGGCGACTCCGCGAACGACGCGCAAGGCGGGCGCGCCGCGGGCTGCCGCGTGCTGCTGGTGCCCTACGGCTACCGCGAAGGCATGGATGTGCGCGCGATCGCCTCCGATGGTATAGTCGGCACCCTGCTGGAGGCCGCACGCGTCCTTTCAGCTCAGTCGTGAACTGCAAGCGAACCGCAACCTGGAGCAACACCTGGCGTAGCTGGCGCCCCTGGCGCCGCTAGATCCTTACGCGCCCCCGCGCGGCACGGGCGGCGCGGGATGCCCCGAGCCGCACCCCGGTTTCCGGTTGTTTCCTGCAGTGGAGAGTCTCATGACTGAGCTCGATTTTCACAAGTTCGCCCGACAGGGCTACACGCGCATCCCGATGGTCGCCGAGGCGCGCGCGGATCTGTATACGCCGCTCGGCGTGTACCTGAAGCTCGCGAACGGGCCGTACAGCTACCTGCTCGAATCGGTGGTCGGCGGGGAGCGCTTCGGGCGCTACTCGTTCGTCGGCCTGGCGTGCGCCGAGCGCATCGAGGCGCGCGGCGCGAGCGTGCGGCGCCTCCTGCGCGACGCGCGCGGCACCGACGTGTGCCTGGAGCGCGCCGACGAATGCGACCCGCTCGAGCTCGTGCGCGGCTACCTCAAGCGCCAGCACGTGGCGCCGGCGCCCGCCGCCTTGCGCTTCGCCGGGGGTCTGGTCGGCTATTTCGGCTACGAGAGCGTGAAGGCGATCGAGCCGCACGCGCTCGCGGGCGACAAGCCCGATCCCCTCGGCACGCCCGACATCCTGCTGCTGCTCTCCGACGAGCTCGCGGTGGTCGACAACGTGCTCGGCAAGCTCTATCTCGTGGTGTACGCCGATCCCCAGCAGCCCGATGCCTACCGCGCGGCCCGCGAGCGGCTCGACAAGCTGCGCGCGCGGCTCGCCGCGCCGTTGCCCGAAGCGATGGTGCTCGCGCTCGCCGCGGAGCCGCCGGCCGGCGAGCCGGCCGCGCTGCGGCGCTCGTTCACCGAGGAGGGATTCCTGCAGGCGGTACGGCGCGCCAAGGACTACATCTATGCCGGCGACTGCATGCAGGTGCAGGTCTCGCAGCGCACTTCGCGGCCCTTCGACGCGCCGCCGCTCGCGCTGTACCGGGCGCTGCGCGGGCTGAATCCTTCGCCCTACATGTTCTATTTCGACTTCGGCGACCACCACGTGGTCGGCGCATCGCCCGAGATCCTGGTGCGGCTCGCCGGCGACACGATCACGCTGCGCCCGATCGCCGGCACGCGGCCGCGCGGCGGGACGCCCGAGGAGGACGCGCGCATCGCCGAGGAGCTGCTCGCCGACCCGAAGGAGCGCGCCGAGCACGTGATGCTGATCGACCTCGGGCGCAACGACGTGGGCCGGGTCGCCGCGACCGGCAGCGTGCGCGTCACCGAGAGAATGGTGATCGAGCGCTACTCGCACGTCATGCATATCGTGTCGAACGTCGAGGGAAGGGCCGCCCCGGGCATCGACGCGATCGACGTGTTCAAGGCGAGCTTCCCGGCGGGCACCGTGACCGGCGCCCCCAAGGTGCGCGCCATGCAGATCATCGACGAGCTCGAGCCCGTGAAGCGCGGCATCTACAGCGGCGCGGTGGGCTATCTCGGCTTCAACGGCGAAATGGACGTGGCGATCGCGATCCGCACCGCCGTGGTCAAGGACCGGACGCTGCACGTGCAGGCGGCCGCGGGCATCGTGGCCGACTCCGATCCGCAGGCCGAGTGGCAGGAGACGCAGCACAAGGCGCGCGCCATCCTGCGCGCCGCTGAGGTCGCCGCCGCCGAGCACGCCACGGCGCAGCCGGCGCGCGCCGCGGCGGCCGCGTGAGGGAGAGCGCCATGGTCGTGATGATCGACAACTACGATTCGTTCACCTACAACCTGGTGCAGTACCTGGGCGAGCTCGGCGAAGAGGTCCGCGTGGTCCGCAACGATGCGACCAGCGTCGAGGCGCTCGCCGCGCTCGCACCGCAGCGCATCGTGATTTCGCCGGGTCCGTGCACGCCGAGCGAGGCGGGCATCTCGCTCGAGCTGGTCGAGCGGCTGGCCGGCAAGGTCCCGATCCTCGGCGTCTGCCTCGGCCACCAGGCGATCGGCCAGGCCTTCGGCGGCAGAATCGTGCGCGCGGGCCAGGTGATGCACGGCAAGGTGTCGCG
>JAKALD010000099.1 GCA_021813275.1 Pseudomonadota bacterium
CAAGGGCAACATTCAGAAGTTCACCGAGGGCGGCTTCCGCGACTGGGGCTACGCCCTGGCGCAACGCGAGTTCGGCGCGAAGCTGCTCGACGGCGGGCCGTGGTGCAGCTACAAGAACCCGAATACCGGCCGGGAGATCGTGGTGAAGGACGTGATCACCGACGCCTTCCTGCAGCAGATCCTGCTGCGGCCGGCCGAATACGACGTCATCGCGACCCTCAACCTGAACGGCGACTACGTCTCCGACGCCCTCGCGGCGCAGGTCGGCGGGATCGGGATCGCGCCGGGCGCCAACATGTCGGACTCGGTGGCGATGTTCGAGGCCACCCACGGCACCGCGCCGAAGTACGCCGGCAAGGACTACGTCAATCCGGGCTCGGAGATCCTCTCGGCGGAGATGATGCTGCGGCACATGGGCTGGACCGAGGCCGCCGACGTCATCGTTCGGGCGATGGAGGCGGCCATCGGCGACAAGGTGGTGACTTACGATTTCGCGCGCCAGATGCACGGCGCCAAGCAGGTCTCCTGCTCGGGCTTCGGCCACGCGATGATCGAAAGGATGTAGCGCGTTTGCCGCGCCGGCGGCAAACAAAAAGGCCGCCCGTCGGGCGGCCTTTTTCAATTCTGCGTGGTTCCGGGGAGCCTAGGCCTTCTGGATGTTCGAGGCCTGCTTGCCCTTGGGGCCCTGCACCACGTCGAAGGAGACCTTCTGGCCTTCCTTGAGGGTCTTGAAGCCCGGCATGTTGATCGCGGAGAAGTGAGCGAACAGATCTTCGCTGCCGTCGTCCGGCGTTATGAAGCCATAGCCCTTCGCGTCGTTGAACCACTTGACTGTGCCAGTTGCCATCGTCCTTCCCTTAGGTTGATTAGTCCGTTCGGGCGGCGCCCGAGCCATGCCTGAACTTCACGACCCCGCCGCCGTCAATGGCGCACAGCCAGCCTGAATCCAAACACAGCCCGCCTTTTACGCGCCCGGCTCGCGGCCGTCAAGAGCCGCCCCGCGGCGCTGCGGCGCATGACATTCATCCGCCGGAGCGCTTCGCGGACCCGCCTTGCGGACGCCGCGCAGCAGCTTTCCCCCTTGCAAAACAGCGATGTCGCATTGCATCGCCCCTGCACATTGATTAGGATAGAAGCGCACAGGCAGCTCAGGGCACGTTTAACCACCACGGCACACGGAGAGCTGGGAACCGGCGACTGGAGAGGGATGTCCGACCGAACTGGACGCGACGGCGCGAGTGAGGCGGCAGCATGGCGCAGTTCAAGGATGACACGCTACTCGAGGCGCGAAAGGGCAAGCTCAAGCCCCCGCCGATGTTCAAGGTCATGCTGCTGAACGACGACTACACGCCGATGGAGTTCGTAGTGCTGGTCCTGCAGAAGTTCTTCGGCATGACGCGGGAGCGCGCGACGCAGGTCATGCTGAAGGTGCACCGGGAGGGCATCGGCGTATGCGGCGTCTATCCGCGCGACGTCGCGACCACCAAGGTCCAGCAGGTCGCCGCTTACTCGCGCAGGCACCAGCACCCGCTGCAGTGCGTGATGGAGGAAACGTAGCATGATCGCCCAGGAGCTCGAAGTCAGCCTGCACATGGCCTTCGTCGAAGCGCGGCAGAAGCGCCACGAGTTCATCACCGTCGAACACCTGCTGCTCGCGCTTCTCGACAACCCCACTGCGGCCGAAGTCCTGCGCGCCTGCGGCGCGAGCATCGACGAGCTGCGCAAGCAGCTCACGCAGCACATCACCGAGCAGACGCCGCGCATCGCTGCCGACCGCGAGGTGGACACGCAGCCCACCCTCGGCTTCCAGCGCGTGATCCAGCGCGCCATCCTGCACGTGCAGTCCTCCGGCAAGAAGGAGGTGACCGGCGCCAACGTGCTGGTCGCGATCTTCGGCGAGAAGGACTCCCACGCCGTGTACTTCCTGCAGCAGCAGGGGATCACGCGGCTGGACGTCGTCAACTACATCTCGCACGGCATCACCAAGACGCCGCAGCCGCACGCCGGCAAGGCCGAGCAGGAAGCCGAGCAGGAGGGCGAGGCGCAGACCTCCAACAGCCCGCTCGACAACTACACGCAGAACCTGAACGCGCTCGCGCTCGCCGGCAAGATCGACCCGCTGATCGGCCGGGAAAAGGAGCTCGAGCGCGTCATCCAGACGCTGTGCCGCCGCCGCAAGAACAATCCGCTGCTCGTCGGCGAGGCCGGCGTGGGCAAGACCGCGATCGCCGAGGGCCTCGCGCGCCGCATCGTGGAAGGCAGCGTGCCGGAGCTGCTGTCCAAGTGCACGGTGTACGCGCTCGACATGGGCGCGCTGCTCGCCGGCACCAAGTACCGCGGTGACTTCGAGCAGCGCCTCAAGGCGGTGCTCAAGCAGCTGGTCGACAACCCCAACGCGATCCTGTTCATCGACGAGATCCATACGGTGATCGGCGCCGGGGCGGCCTCGGGCGGGACGCTCGACGCCTCGAACCTGCTCAAGCCGGTGCTCTCCACCGGGCAGCTCAAGTGCATCGGCGCGACCACCTACAACGAGTATCGCGGCGTGTTCGAGAAGGACCACGCGCTGTCGCGGCGCTTCCAGAAGATCGACGTCACCGAGCCCTCGGTCGAGGAGACCGTCGAGATCCTGAAAGGGCTGAAGACCCGCTTCGAGGCGCACCACAGCGTCAAGTACACGGCCAACGCGCTCACCACGGCCGCCGAGCTCTCGGCGCGCTACATCAACGACCGCCACCTGCCCGACAAGGCGATCGACGTGATCGACGAGGCGGGCGCCGCGCAGCGCATCGCGCCGAAGAGCAAGCAGAAGAAGATCATCGGCAAGGCCGAGATCGAGGAGATCATCGCCAAGATCGCGCGCATCCCGCCGCGCAGCGTGTCGACCGACGACCGCAGCGCGCTCGCGAACCTGGAACGCGACCTGAAGGCCACCGTGTTCGGCCAGGACAAGGCGATCGAGGCGCTCGCGAGCGCCATCAAGATGGCGCGCTCGGGCCTCGGCAACCCGCAGAAGCCGATCGGCAGCTTCCTGTTCTCGGGCCCCACCGGCGTGGGCAAGACCGAGGTCGCGCGCCAGCTTGCCTACTGCATGGGCATCGAGCTGATCCGCTTCGACATGTCGGAGTACATGGAGCGCCACGCCGTGTCGCGCCTGATCGGCGCGCCGCCGGGCTACGTCGGCTTCGAGCAGGGCGGCCTGCTCACCGAGCAGATCACCAAGAAGCCCTACTCGGTGCTGCTGCTCGACGAGATCGAGAAGGCGCACCCCGACATCTTCAACATCCTGCTGCAGGTGATGGACCACGGCACCCTCACCGACAACAACGGCAGGAAGGCCGATTTCCGCAACGTGGTGATCGTGATGACCACCAACGCCGGCGCCGAGTCGCTGTCGCGCAACGCCATGGGCTTCACCTCCACCAAGCAGACCGGCGACGAGATGGAAGCCATCAAGAAGATGTTCACGCCGGAGTTCCGGAACCGCCTGGACGCGATCATCTCGTTCCGCTCGCTGGACCAGGACATCATCCTGCGCGTGGTCGACAAGTTCCTGATGCAGCTCGAGGAGCAGCTCCAGGAGAAGAAGGTCGAGCCGGTGTTCACGACGAAGCTGCGCGAGCACCTGGCGAAGAAGGGCTTCGATCCCCTCATGGGCGCGCGCCCGATGGCACGCCTCATCCAGGACACGGTGCGGCGCGCGCTCGCCGACGAGCTGCTGTTCGGCAAGCTGCTGCACGGCGGAAGAGTGACCATCGACGTCGACGACGCCGAGAAGATCTTCCTGAAGTTCGAGGAGGAGCAGGCGGCGGTCGTCTGACCACCGAGGTCCTCCGGCACGAAGGCCCCGCCCGGCGGGGCCTTCGCGTTTCAGGCGTGGCCGGTGCTGCCGAATCCCCCGGCCCCGCGGCTCGAGGCGGCGAACTCCTCGACCACGTGCAGCTCCACCTGCACCACCGGCACCACCACCAGCTGCGCAATGCGGTCCATCGGCTGGATCGTGAACGCCGTCCTGCCGCGATTCCACACCGACACGAACACCTGTCCCTGGTAGTCCGAGTCGATCAGGCCGACCAGGTTGCCGAGCACGATGCCGTGCTTCGCGCCGAGCCCAGAGCGCGGCAGCACGATCGCCGCGTAGCCCGGGTCGCCGAGGTGGATCGCGATGCCCGATGGCACGAGCTGGCTGTCGCCCGGCTCGAGCGTGAGCGCCGCGTCGACGCAGGCGCGCAGGTCGAGGCCCGCCGCGCCCGCGGTCGCGTAGCGCGGCATCTCGTGCCGGATCCTCGGGTCGAGGATCTTCACCTCCAGCCTCCTCATGAGCGGGGCTGCCTCGCGCGGCGCCCGGCGGCCGCCCGGCCCGCGGGACGGTCGCCTGCGGCCAGCATCGCCGCGATGTGCGCCACGAGCTTGCGCGCCTGCTCGATCTTGGGACCGCGGCCCAGCGGATGCTCGCCGCGCTCGTCGAACAGCGTGAGCGCGTTGTCCTCGGCACCGAGCGCCTCCTGCGCGAGGTTCGCCGCGAGCAGCGGTACGCCCTTCTCGGCGCGCTTCGCCCTCGCATTGCGCGCGAGATCGCGGCTCTCGGCGGCGAAGCCGACGCAAAACGGCCGCTTCGGCAGCCGCGCCACGTAGGCGAGGATGTCGGGGTTTTCCTCCAGCTCCAGCGTCAGCCGCTTGCCCGCGCGCTTCTTGATCTTATGCTCGGCGGGATGGCGCACGCGGTAATCGGCGACCGCCGCCACCGCGATGAAGACGTCGCACGCGTCGGCGCGCGCCTTCACCGCGTCGAACATCTGCCGCGCGGTGCGCACGTCGACGCGCGCGACCCCGGCGGGCGCTGCAAGCGCCACCGGGCCGCTCACCAGCGTGACCTCGCCGCCCGCCTCCTGCGCCGCGCGCGCCACGGCGAAGCCCATCTTGCCCGAGCTCGAGTTCGTGATGACGCGCACCGGATCGATCGGCTCCTCGGTCGGGCCCGCGGTCACCAGCACGCGCTTGCCCGCCAGCAGCCTGGGCTGGAAGAACGCCTCGACCTCCGCCGCGATCGCCTCCGGCTCGAGCATGCGCCCCATGCCGGTCTCGCCGCAGGCCTGCTCCCCGGCCGCGGGGCCCGCGATCAGCACGCCGTCGTCGCGCAGCGCCCGCACGTTGCGCTGCGTCGCGGGATGCCCCCACATCTCGACGTTCATCGCGGGCGCGACGAGCAGCGGGCAGCGACGCGCGAGGGTCAGGGCCGAGAGCAGGTCGTCGGCCAGGCCGAGCGCGGCCTTCGCGATGAAGTCGGCGCTGCCGGGCGCCACCACGATCAAGTCGCGGTCGCGCGAGAGCTCGATGTGCCCCATGTTGTCGGCGACCTGCGGATCCCACAGATCGGTCCACACGCGCTGGCCGGACAGCGCCTGCATGGTGACCGGGGTCACGAAACGGCACGCCGCGTCGGTCATCGCCACGCGCACGTTCGCCCCCGCCTTCATCAGCAGCCGCACCAGCTCGGCGGCCTTGTAGGCCGCGATTCCGCCGGTGATGCCGAGCAGGATCCGCTTGCCTTCGAGAGTCGTCATCCGGGCCGCGGCCCGCGCGTTGAAAAGGAAGCGCGATTCTAGTGCTTTTCCGGCGCGCACGCAGATGAGGCGGCGCCGCTGCGCCGCGTTCTTCGGCGAGGTCATCATGGCGATCACGGATTGGCCGTCGACACAGCGCCCGCGCGAGCGGCTGCTCGCCGGAGGCGCGGCGCAGCTCTCCGACGCGGAGCTGGTCGCCGTGTGCCTGCGCACCGGGGTGCGCGGCAAGAGCGCCGTCGAGCTGGCGCGCGAGCTGATCGGGCGCTGCGGCGGCATTGCGGGGCTGCTTGCCTGCGATCCCGCCGCGCTCGGCAAGGTGAAGGGGCTGGGCGACGCCAAGCGCGCGCAGCTGGCCGCGGTGCTCGAGCTCGCACGGCGCTGCCTGCGCGAGGAGATCGGCGCGCGCGACGCGCTCACCTCGCCGGGCGCGGTGCGCGATTACCTGCGCCTCGCCCTCGGCGCACGCGAGCACGAGGCGTTCATCGCGCTGTTTCTCGACGCGCAGCACCGCGTGCTCGCCGCCGCGGAGCTGTTCCGCGGCACCCTCATGCAGACCAGCGTCTATCCCCGCGAGGTCGTGAAGGCGGCGCTGCGCGCTAACGCCGCCGCCGTGATCTTCGCGCACAACCACCCTTCCGGCGTGGCGCAGCCCAGCCAGGCCGACGAGCTGCTGACCCGCCAGCTGAAGGAGGCCCTCGCGCTCGTGGAGATCAAGGTGCTCGACCACTTCATCGTCGCCGGCAGCCAGATGCTGTCGTTCGCCGAGCGCGGGCTGCTCTAGCACGGCCCGAGTGGCCGCGCACCGCCGGCAGGTTGGAAAGGCACTGATTTTTCGCGTACAATTGCGGTCTTTCCGCGAAGTCCACGGAGTCAGTCGTCATGTCCCGAGTGTGCGAGGTAACCGGCAAGAAGCCGATGAAGGGCAACCTGGTGTCGCACGCGAACAACAAGACCAAGCGCGTGTTCAATCCGAATCTGCATCACCGCCGCTTCTGGGTGGAGAGCGAGAACCGCTGGGTGCGGCTGCGCGTCTCGACCGCCGGGCTGCGCAAGATCGACAAGGTCGGCATCGAGGCCGTGCTTGCCGAGCTGCGCGCGAAGAAGGGCTGAGGGACGACGATCATGCGCGAGAAGATCAAGCTCGAATCGACCGCCGGGACCGGCCACTTCTACACGACGACGAAGAACAAGCGCACCACCCCAGACAAGCTGGAGCTGAAGAAGTACGATCCCAAGGCGCGCAAGCACGTCGCCTACAAGGAAGCCAAGCTGAAATAGCGAGCGGGAACCCGCCGCGCGTAAAAAAAGCCCGCCTAGGCGGGCTTTTTCGTTGCTGCGCGTCGCCTACGCGTAGCAGCGCAGGCGACGCGAGAATTCCTGCAGCGACGCGATACCGCTCGCCTCGGCGCGGTGGCACCAGTCCTGGAGCTGGCGCAGCAGCTGCTCCTTGGAGGCGCTGGAGCGCTCCCAGAGCGCGACGAGCTCCTGCCGCATCGTGACCAGAGTAGCCAGCGCTTTCGAATTCTTCAGCGCCTCCGCGAGACGGGCGCGCTCCGCCTCGGAGAGCTTCTGCACGCGCAGCAGCGCGCGCTTCAGCGGCTTGAGCGCCGCGGCGTCGCGCGGCGAACGGCGTGCGAGCAGGTCGAGCTCCTCGCGGTAGGCCCTCTTCATCGACTTGGCGTAGCGCGACAGCACGTCGTAGCGGTTGGCGATCACCGCGTGCAGCGTGTCGAGATCGGCGGCCGGCTTGGGCGCGGCGAAGCTCGGCTTGGGCGCGAGCTTCTTCACCGAGGCGAGCCCGAGCGCCGCCAGGATGCGGATGTACATCCAGCCGACGTCGAGCTCGTACCACTTGGAGGACAGCTTCGCCGAGGAGGCGAAGGCATGGTGATTGTTGTGCAGCTCCTCCCCGCCGATCACGATGCCCCAGGGCACGATGTTGGTGCTGGCGTCCACGCAGTCGTAGTTGCGATAGCCGAAGTAGTGGCCGAGGCCATTGATCACCCCGGCCGCCCAGAACGGAATCCACACCATCTGCGTGACGAAGATCAGCGCGCCCGGGACCAGGCCGAACAGCGCGAGGTCGGCGGCCGCCATCAGCGCAATGCCGAGCACGGCGTGCTTGGAGTAGACGTTGCGCTCCAGCCAGTCGTCGGGCGTGCCGTGCCCGTAGCGCTCCATCGTCTCCCGGTTGCACGCCTCCTTGCGATACAGGAACACGCCGCCCCACAGCACGCGGTTGATACCCACGATCTGCGGGCTGTGTGGATCGTCCGGAGTCTCGCACTTGGCGTGGTGCTTGCGGTGAACCGCCGCCCACTCCTTGGTCACCATGCCGGTCGTGAGCCACAGCCAGAAACGGAAGAAGTGCGACACGACCGGATGCAGGTCGAGCGCGCGGTGCGCCTGATGGCGATGCAGGAAGATCGTCACCGCGGCAATTGTGACGTGCGTCAGGCCGAGCGCCGCCAGAACGTAGCCCCACCAGGGCAGATCGAGCAATCCGGAAAATACCATCAGGTCCTTGAGGTTCTTGGTTCGAGAGGGTTGCGATGGCCCCTAGGGGGGGCTGCGTGCGCGGAATTCTACGCGAATCATTTCTTGCCGCAACCTGAATCAGCGCCGTTGCGCCCCGCAATGCGGGAGTAAGAGCGGTTTCGGTCCGGCATCGTCGGCACCGTCGATGCGACCGAGCTAAGTCCTGGGAGAAGAAGCGGAATTCGGTCCCCCGCGCGGAATCGGGCGCCCGGCCATTTCCTCGGCGGCGCGCGTGCAGCGACAATCGCGTTGGATCCATTCCAGCGGAACGCCGCCATGCTCGAATTGCTCGCCGACCCGAACGCGTGGATCGCGTTCGCGACACTCACCGCGCTCGAGCTCGTGCTCGGCATCGACAACGTGATCTTCATCGCCATTCTGGTCGACAAGCTCCCGCCGGAGCGGCGCGAGATCGCGCGCCGGGTCGGCCTGGCGATGGCGATGCTCATGCGCATCGCGCTGCTGGTCGTTCTCGCCTGGATCGTCGGGCTGACCGCGCCGCTGTTCGCCGTGCTCGGCCAGGAGGTCTCGGGCCGCGACCTGGTGCTGATCGCCGGCGGCCTGTTCCTGCTCTGGAAGAGCGTGGGCGAGATCCACCAGCTGCTCGAAGGCGAGGAAGGTACGCGCTCGACCTCGGTGCGCGCGCGCTTCGCCGCGGTGATCGCGCAGGTGATGCTGATCGACATCGTGTTCTCGCTCGACTCGATCATCACCGCGGTCGGCATGGTCGACGAGCTTGCCGTGATGATCGCCGCGGTGGTCGTTTCGGTGGCGCTGATGATGCTCTACGCCGGGCCGATCGGACGCTTCGTGTCAGCGCACCCGACGCTCAAGATGCTGGCGCTCGCCTTCCTGGTGGTGATCGGCGTGACGCTGATCGCGCAGGGCTTCGACCACGAGGTCCCGAAGGGCTACATCTACTTCGCGATGGCGTTCTCGGTCGCGGTCGAAATGCTCAACCTGCGCGTGCGCAGGCGCGCCGCGACGCCCGTGCACCTGCACGAGCCCTATGCGCGGCAGGACGCGCCGCGCGATTGAGTCAGCCCGCGCGGCGCTCGAACGCGGCGGCGAAGAAGCCGTCGGTGCCGTGCGCGTGCGGCCACAGGCGAAGCTGCTCTCCCGTGTCGAGCGGGATGCGCTGCGCGGCGAGCAGCGCGGCGCACGACAGCGGCGCGAAGTCCGGGCTCGCCGCGAGAAAGCGCTCGGCGACGCGCTCGTTCTCCTCGGGCAGGATGCTGCAGGTGGCGTACACCAGACGCCCGCCGGGCTTGACGAGCCTCGCGGCCGCCGCGAGGATCCGCTGCTGCTTGTGCGCCAGCTCGGCGATCGCGTCCGGCCCGTGGCGCCACTTCAAGTCCGGATTGCGGCGCAGCGTGCCGAAGCCGCTGCACGGCGCGTCGACCAGCACGCGATCGATCTTGGCGCCGAGGCGCCTGGCGCGCACATCCGACTCGCCGGCGAGCGCGATCGGGTGAACGTTGCTCAGCCCGGCGCGCGCCGCGCGCGGAGCGAGCTCCGCCAGCCGCTTGGCCGACACGTCCATCGCGTACAGCCGCCCGGTGCCGCGCATGAGCATCCCGAGCGCGAGGGTCTTGCCGCCGGCCCCGGCGCAGAAGTCGGCCACCATCTGGCCGCGCCGCGGCGCAAGCAGGTACGCAAGCAGCTGGCTGCCCTCGTCCTGCACCTCGATCGCGCCCGCGACAAAGAGCGGATCGCGGTTGATCGCCGGCTTGCCGCGCAGCCGCACGCCGGCCGGCGAGTACGGGGTCGGCGTCGCCTCGACGCCCCGTGCAGCGAGCTGCGCGAGCGCCGCCGCGCGCTCGATGCGTGCGAGATTCACGCGCACGTCGAGCGGCGCGGGCTCGAGCAGGCCGCGCGCGATGCGCATCGCCTCCCCCTCGCGGTATTCTTCCACGAGGCGCCGCCACAGCCAGTCCGGCAGGTCGGCCTGGACCGCGGCGGGAAACGCGTCGGCGCGCGCTGCCTTGCAGCGTGCGACCAGCGCGTGTTCCTCGGCGCGCAGCGCACTCTCGAGCGCCCTTCCCGAGTAGCCCTGGACGCGCACCAGCGCCGCGATCGCCAGATCGCGCGGGACATTGGACCCGGCTGCCGCCTCGAGCGAGCGCCTGCGGCGCAGCACCGCGAACGCGGTCTCGGCGATGAATGCGCGGTCGCGCTGTCCGAGCTCGCGGTGACGCCGCAGGTACTGCGAGAGCGCCTGGTCCGCGGGACGGGAAAACGCCAGCAGCTCGCCGAGCGCGGCCTGCGCGTGCCGCAGCAGCGCCGGCTCGACGCCCGCGCGCGGCGCCGCCGCGGCTTTCACCGCGCGTCCAGTCGCGTCGCCACCTGGTCGATACGCGTGCCGTCCTTCTCCGTGACGAGGATGCGGATTGGAAGGTAGCCGCGGTCGGCGGCGAGCCAGATCTCGGTGCCGTTGTCGCCGGGGCCGTCCTTGCGCTTGACGAGCTTGAGCGCCTCGAAATCGCCCGCCGGCGTCTTGAGCCGCTCGCGCCCCGCGGCCTGGTAGACGTAGGTCGCGACGCCCCTGCCGTCGGTCGCGTGCACCGTCACGGGCTTGCCCCCGGGGACGTCGAATGCGAAGGCGTAGGCGAACGAGAGCTTGTCCTGGGCATCCTCCGGCAGCGGGCGCTTCTCGGGCTCCCCCCGGTACTGCAGCGTCAGGGTCTTCGCCTTCCAGTCGAACGTGGCGCGCGCGGTCGCGCGCCCCGTGCGCCGATCCTCGAACTCGAGCGGGCGCAGCCCGCCCGGGCCCACGGTCCCGCGGCTGCTGCGCTCCGCCTTGCCGAGCAGCGCATAGAGGCCGTCGCCTTTCCAGGTCTCGTCGAGCTTGTATGTCGCAGCGTCGTGCTCGAAGCGATCGACGATCTGCGCGACGGCCTTGCCGTCGCGCAGCAGCTCATAGATGATTTCCGCGTGCCGCGGCGGCGTCGCGCGTGCCGCGGCGGGAGCGCCGAGCAGCGCGAGGCTAATCGCGATCGGAATAAAGCAGTTGCGCATCGTTTCCCTTAACGCGCACGATCCCGCCCTCGATGACCAGCCGCCCATCGAGAAACCAGCGGAGCGCGCGCGGATAGACCAAGTGCTCGAGCGCCAGCACGCGCGCCGCGAGCGAGGCGGCGTCGTCGTGCGGACGCACCGGCAGCGCAGCCTGCACGATGATCGGGCCGTGGTCCAGCTCGGCGGTGACGAAGTGCACCGTGCAGCCGTGCAGCTTCACGCCCGCGGCGAGCGCGCGCTCGTGGGTATGGAGCCCCGCAAACGCCGGCAGCAGCGACGGGTGGATGTTCATCAGGCGCCCGGCGTAGCGCGCGACGAAGCCAGCCGAGAGCACGCGCATGAAGCCGGCGAGCGCGACCAGTCGTGGCGCATGGCGGTCGATCTCCGCGGCGAGCGCGGCCTCGAACTCCTCGCGCGAGGGGTGCTCCTTGTGCGAGACCGCCCGCGTCAGGACGCCGCGCTGCGCCGCGAGCGCGAGCCCGGCGGCATCCGGGACGTTGCTGAGCACCGCCGCGACTGGCAGCCCGGCCTCGAGGATCGCCAGCATGTTGCTGCCGCGGCCGGAAATGAGGACGACGATCGACATCGGGGGCGAAGTTTAGCAGCCGCCTTGCGCGGCCTCAGGCGCGCGGACCCGTCATGTCCTCGGGCCGTACCCAGGCATCGAACTGCTCGGGGCTCACGTAGCCGAGCGCGAGCGCCGCCTCGCGCAGGGTCGTGCCGTCGCGGTGCGCGCGCTTCGCGATCTCCGCGGCGCGGTCGTAGCCGATGTGCGGCGCCAGCGCGGTGACCAGCATGAGCGAGCGCTCGAGAAGCTCGCGGATGC
>JAKALD010000100.1 GCA_021813275.1 Pseudomonadota bacterium
TCGCCCGCCGCACGCCCGTCGTGACGCCCGAATCCCCGGCCAAGGCCGTGCGGGCCGAGCGCGACGCGCGGTGATCGTTCTCGACGCGTCGGCGGCGCTCGAGCTGTTGCTCAATACGGCCAGCGCGCCGAGGGTGGCCGCGAGGGTCCTGGCGCCGCGCGAATCCTTGCACGCTCCCCACCTCATCGACCTCGAGATCGCCCAGGTGCTGCGCCGCTGGGAGCGTATCGGAACGCTGGCGCCGCAACGTGGGGAGGAGGTGCTGGAGGATCTGGCGGATCTGCCGCTCGCGCGCTATCCGCATCAGATGTTGTTGGGGCGGGTGTGGGATCTGCGATCGAATGCAACGGCGTACGACGCGGCCTATCTCGCGCTTGCCGAGGTCCTTGGGGCCACACTGGTGACCCGCGATGCCGCGCTCGCGTCGGTCCCCGGGCACGGCGCGAAAGTCGAAGTGATCGGCTGAGCGCCGCCGTCGCAGCGGCGAACTGGGTCGGCGCGGCTCAGCCCCAGGCGAGTTCGTAGCGCTCCCCCTCCCGCTGCCAGGCCGCCGCGGTCCCGGAGACGGTGAGGAACCACGTCTGCTTGACCATCGGCAGGCGCGGCGGGGCGAAGCCGCGCGGCGTGAGCAGCGCCCCGCGCTCGCCGTGCTCGGGGTCGCGCACCGACTGGTACAGGATGAGGCCGATTCCGGCGTCGCGCGCGGTGCGGGCGAACGCCTGCGTGGCCTCGTAGCTTTCGGGGTGGGTCCAGTCGGGCGCGTCGCGTGCGAACGGTTCTTGCCGCAGGTCCACGGCCGCAGTCTCGACGTTCGCCTGGAATACGGTCTGCGCGACCGGCCCGATGTGGGCGAGGCCGGGGGGCTGTCGCGCAGGAAGCGCCAGCGCCAGTAGCCCAGCTCCGCGCAGGCGGTGCGCTGTTCGCGCGCGCCGTAGAACACGCCCGGATCGAGCGTGGAGCGAAAGCGCGAGCCGTGCGCTTGCGGCGGGTAGCGGAAGGGCGTGGCGAGGAGGTAGTGCAGCCCGCGGGCCTCCTCGGGCAGGGCGGGCTTCGACTGCTCGAGGATCTCCTCGAGCAGCGCCTGCTCCGCGAGATCGTCGACGAGGCGGGTGGTGGAGGCGACGTGCTGAGCCTCGACCGCGCGCCAGAGGCGGCGCGCGCGCGGCGCTTCGCTTCAGATGCGACCGCGCGCGGCGTCCAGGTAGTGGAGGACGCGGATCAGGCCCTCGGCCTTGGGCAGGAGGTCGAGCGGCCGTTCGCCGAGGGCGAGGTTCTTGCCGCGCAGCCATTGGCGCGCCTGCTCGTCCGAGCCCACGATTGAATCGAGCGAGCGGAACACCCGCACCAGCAGGCTCCCCAGCTCCCATTCCTTGCAGGCCGGATCGAGCAGATACTTGCCGCCGAACATGCGCGAGACGGTCGCCTCGCTCAGGCCGATCGTCCCGGCGACCTGCGTCTGGGTGAGGCCGAGGAGCCGGGCGGCCCGCACGACCGCCGTGGTCGCCTCGCGGATCGCGTGCATCCGCGTCGCCGACCTCGCGCAGCTCTCCTCGGGGACGCGCGGGAAGATCGGCCGCTCGCTCGTCGCGGCGGTGGGTGAAGCGCCTCGCCCTCGCCGACTCCTGGGCGCGCCTCAGGTCCCCGTCGGCGCGAGGAGCCGGGCAAGCGCCGCCGCGACCTCGTCCACGGCGAGATCGCGCACGTCGCGGCTCTCCGGCCGCAGCACCTCGTGCGGCAATTTCCACGGACGCCAGCGCTCCGGGGGAGAATCGCCGAAGAGCGCGGCGATCGGCTTGCCGAGCGCGGCGGCGAGGTGCAGCGCGCCGCCGTCGGCGCACACCACCGCGTCGCAGGCGGCGAGCGCGCCGATCAGCTCGGCGAGCCGGTAGGTCGGGTAGGCGACGAGCGGCGCGGCCCGGCCGACGCGCGCGACGATCTCGTTCGCCTTGTCGTCGTCGCCCGGGTGTCGTGGATGATGCGCCGGCCCCGGCGACCACAGGAGCAGGCTGCTCGCGCCGCGCCGCTCGTGCAGGCGCCGGATGAGCTCGGCGAAGCGCTCGGCCGGCCAGCGCTGCGCCGGGCGGCGCGCGCTCACGTGCACCGCGATCCTCGGTGCGGGCTGCGGGGCGAGCAGCGCGCGCACATGCTCGATTTCGGTCGCATCGGGCACCACCTTGAGCGGCGGGATTTCGCCCGCGATGTCGAACAGCGCGGCGAGCGCGAAGACGCGCTCCACCTCGTGCCGGCCTTCGAGCCCCGCGAGCGGCACCGAGCGATCCAGCGCGCGCGAAGCGGCGCTTCCGTCCGAGAAGCCGGCGACCTCCTTCGCGCCGAGCCAGCGCGCGAGGTGCAGCATGCGCGGCGAGAAATCCGGCGTGGCGAGCAGCACGCAGTCGAGCCCTTGCCGGCGCAGCTTCCAGAAGGACGCGAGCCGCGCGCCGAGCGCGCCGAGCGCGGATTTGCCCGGCTCGAGGTGCTTGAGCTTGGTGTAGGCGATCGCCGCGTCAAGGTCGTCGTTGCCCGCGAGCACCGGCGCGTTGTAGCTGTTGACGAGCGCGCCGAGCCACGCCTGCGGAAAGCGCCGGCGCAGCGCCGTGAGGAGCGGCGTGGTGCACACCAGGTCGCCGATGTTGTCCCGACGCACCACCAGGAGGCTGCGCGGCTCGCTCATCCGGCGGAGCGCGGCGCGCCGGACGCCTTCCGGCCCCAGGCGACGAGCGCCCCGATCACGCCCCAGTAGAGCAGCGCGTTCTGCCGGACCCAGAGCACGTCGGTCATGTTGCGCACGAGCATGCCGGCGAGCACCGCGAGGAGCGCCACGCCGCAGGCGGCGGCGAGCGGCTCCGGATCGCGCCAGAGCCGCCAGCCCTCGCGCAGCGTGGCGCCGAGGACGAGCAGCAGCAGCGCGATGCCCGGCAGGCCGAGCTCCACGCCCGCTTCGAGGAACAGGTTGTGCGCGTGCCACAGCAGCGCATCGTCGAATTCCTCGTGCAGGGTGTGGCGCGCGATGCCGCGCCCGAAGCCGTAGCCCGTGAGCGGGTGCGCCTCGATCATCCGGATGACCGCGGGCCAGAGCTCGAGGCGCGGATCCTGCTCGAACGCGGCTGCGGCGTTCTCGTGCAGCCGTTCCTTCTGAACGACGAGCGTCATTGCGCCGGCCGCGGCGACGACGCAAGCCGCCGTGGCGAGGAGCAGCCACTTGCGCGCGGCGCGCAGCGGGCGCGGGCGCAGCTCGGGCCGTGCGCGCCAGAAAGCGCCGAGCAGCGCGAGCTGCGCGGCGAATCCGAGCCAGACGGTGCGATTGAGCGTGGCATACGCCGCGGCGAGGAGCAGGGCGATGAGCGCGATCCCCGCCCAGCGCACGCTGCGCGCGAGGCTCGTGCGCGCGGCCACGAAGGCCGCGAGCGCCGCGCAGGGCATGAGCGTGAGCAGCGCGCTCGATTGAGCTCCCGGTCCGTTGTAGTAGCGGAGCACCGACGGGCTTGAGCCCCAGAGCGCGTAGAGGCCGATTGCGCAGGCCCCGGCCGCCCCGAGCCCGAGCGCCGCGGCCATCAGGCGCGGCGCGCTGCGCGCCTGCGCCGCGACGTAGCCCAGCCAGTACGCGAGATACGCGTAGCCGACCTCGTTCTTCAGCTCCTTCAGCGAGCGCGCCGGCTCGAGCGACCAGCCGAGCGACGCGATCGCCCAGGCTGCCCACAGGGCGAGCGGGACGAGCAGCGGCGGCAGGAAGCGGGTCGCGCCCGGCTGGCCGCCGAGCCTCGCGCGCGCGAGCTCGGCGAGCGCGAGCGCCGCGCCGCCGAAAAGGAGCAGCAGCCGCAGCGCAACGGTGTGCGGGTAGAGATCGGAGGCCAGGAACAGCGCGGCGGCCCAGGCCGAGAGGGCGAGCGGCGTCATGTGCAGCCCCGGATCATAGCGGCAATGTCGCGCTGCGGCGCCGAATCGGGGACAATCGGCCGCCGGCGCTGCGCCCGGAATCGATGACCGACGCCACCCTTCACATCGTGCACACCGAATCCTCCTGCGGCTGGGGCGGCCAGGAGATCCGGATCCTTTCCGAGTCGCGCGGCCTCATCCGCCGCGGCCACCGCGTGCGCCTGGTCTGCGTGCCGGGATCGAACATCCAGCGCGCGGCTGCGGGCTACGGCGTGGAGGCCGTCGCGCTGCCGATCGAGAGGAAGCGCCTCGGGCCCTGTCTCGCCCTGCGGCGCTGGCTCGCGCGCGAGGGCGGGGCGATCGACGTGCTCAACACCCACAGCTCGACCGACTCGTGGCTCGCGGCGCTCGCCTGCGCGGCGCTGCGCGATCCTCCGCCGATCGTGCGTACGCGCCACGTCTCCTCGCCGATCGGCCGCGGGCGCGCCACCTTCTGGCTCTACCAGCGCGCCGCGCGCCACGTGGTGACCGCGGGCGAGGCGCTGCGCGAGCAGCTCGTCCGCGAGAACGGCTTCGCCGCGGATTCGATCACCTCGGTGCCGACCGGCATCGACCTGGAGCGCTTCCGGCCGCGCGGCCAGGAGGAGGTGCGGCGCGCGATCGGCCTGCCGCCGCACGTCCCGCTGGTCGGCATCCTCGCCACGCTGCGCGACTGGAAGGGGCACGAGTTCCTGTTCGAGGCGCTCGCGCGGCTGCGGCCGGACCATCCCGAGCTGCGCGCGATCGTGATCGGCGAGGGCCCCTATCGGCCGAAGCTCGAGGCGCGCGTCGCCGCGCTCGACGTGGGCGACCGGGTGAGCTTCGTCGGCCAGCGGGACCACCCCGAGTACTGGCTCAACGCGCTCGACGTGTTCGCGCTGCCCTCCTACGGCGACGAGGGCCTCTCGCAGGCGCTGATGCAGGCGATGGCCTGCGCGCTGCCGGTCATCACCACCCCGATCGGGGCGCACGCCGAGGTGGTGCGCGACGGCGACACCGGGCTGCTCGTTCCGGCGCGCGACGCGGCGGCGCTCGCCGCGGCGATCGCCCGCCTGCTCGCCGACGAGGCGCTGCGCGCGCGTCTCGGCGTGGCCGCGCACCGCTTCGCGGCGGCGCACTGCGGGGAGAAGGCGATGCTCGACAGGATGGAAGCGCTGTTCCAGCGCTTCGCGCGGCGGCGGTGAGGGAGCGGCGGTTCGTCATGGCAACGCCCGCGCTTCTCGGGGTTCCCCCAATCTCCGGTTTTTGCGCAATCGGCGGCGCGATTCATGCCGCCGATTGCGCAAAAACCGGAGACCTGATTAAGACCAAGACCAGCCGGGACTCAGCAGGCCATCCGGCTGCTTCGGACGGCAAGACTCGAAGCTAACCATGTGCGGCATCGCCGGCTACTTCGGGCGCCGACCGATCGGCGAAGCGACGCGCGTCGCGATGTTCGCGGCGATCGCGCGGCGCGGGCCGGACGCCGCGCACTTCGTCGGTTGGGACGGGGCATGGCGGCGCGTCACGGCGGGCGACGTCCCGCGCGGCCTGTTCAGCACGCGGCTCTCGATCCGCGATCCGCGCCCGCTCGCCGACATGCCGATGGGCAACGAGCGCGGCGACCTCTGGGTCTGCTACAACGGCGAGGTCTACGGCTGGGAGGACGATGCGCGCAGGCTTGCCGCTGAAACGGGCCCCTTCGGGACGCGCTCGGATACCGAGTTCATCCTGCGCGGCTACGAGGCCTGGGGGCTGGAGGCGCTGCTGCCGAAGCTGCGCGGCATGTTCGCGCTGGCGATCCTCGACCTGCGGCGCGGCAAGCTCGCGCTCGTGCGCGACCGCATGGGCGTGAAGCCGCTCGTGTATTGCCACCGCGGCGGCGAGCTCGCCTTCGGCTCGACGGTGCGCGCGGTGTTGCCCTGCGTGCCGGCCGGCGAGCGCGGCTTCTCGGCCGAGGGCATCGACGCGTTCCTCGCGCACCGCTACGTTCCGGCGCCGCGCACCGTGTTTCGCGCGATCGCGCGGCTGGAGAACGCGCACCTGCTCGAGTACGACCTGGCGAGCGGCGCGCTCGAGAAGCGCTGCTACTGGAAGCCCGAGCCGGCTCCGGGCGAGGACCTCGGCCGGCGGCTCGACGAGGCAGTCGAGCTGCGCACGGTCGCCGACCGGCCGGTCGGCGTCTTCCTGAGCAGCGGCATCGACTCGAGCGTCGTCGCGAGCCGGCTCGCGGCGACCGGGCACGGCGAGCTGCACAGCTTTACCGCGCGCTTCGCCGATCCGGCGATGGACGAGAGCGCGCTCGCCGCGCAAGGGGCCGCGAAGCTCGGCATGCCGAACACGGCGGTCGCGATGCCCGATGACGTGGCCGCCGACTTCGCGCAGATCGTGGCGGACCTCGATGAGCCCTTCGCCGATCCGTCGAGCTTTCCGACCTGGTACCTCGCGCGCGAGACGACGCGAAGGGTCAAGGTCGTGCTATGCGGCGACGGCGGCGACGAGCTCTTCGGCGGGTACAAGCGCTACCGCCAGCACCTCAGGAGCGCCTGGCGGCTGCGGCTGCCGCTCGCACCTTTCCCCGGGCGCCCTGCCGGGATCCTGCCGACCCGCAGGCGCAGGCTCGCCGCGGAGCTCGCGATGAGCTGGCGGGACGCCTATGCGTTGCGCTTTTCCGGGTTCGGCCCGCTCGAGCGCCGTGCGCTGCAGCCCGGCTTCGCGGTCGCCGGCCAGTATTGGCGCGGCGAAGCGGACGGCGCGCGATCGCCGCTCGAGCAGCTGCTCGCGATCGACCACGCGAACTACCTGCCCGAATACGTGCTGCGCAAGGCCGATCTCATGACCATGGCGCACGGCCTGGAGGCGCGTCCGCCGCTGCTCGATCATCGCTTCGTCGAGTGCGTGCTGGGGCTGCCCGCGGCGCGGCGCTTCACCCATCCAGCGAAGCGGGCGCTCGCGCCGTTCTGCCCGCCGTGCGTGGAGCTCGGGCTGTTCGCGCGCAAGAAGCGCGGCTTCAACCCGCCGCTCGAGCGCCTGGTGCGCACGGACCTGGGCGAACGCCTGGGCGGGCTGGGCGCGAGCCTCGCGCATGCGAGCGCGGGCCAGATCGCCGCGGCGCCCGTCGAGACGCTGGTGCGCGCCTACGAGAACGACGACTCGCTCGCCGAGAAGATGCTGCAACTCCTGATGCTCGACGAGAGCCTGCGCCAGCTCGCCGAGCTCGCGCGCGCCGCGCCGTGAGCCGCGGGCGCTTCGCGGCGCGCGCCGCGACCGTGTCGTGGGCTGCCTGGCACACGCTCGCCCGCGCGTTGCGCGCCAGGCGCGATCCGGGTGCTGCGCCGCGCCGCATCCTGATCGCGCACCACCTGCTGCTCGGCGACACGCTGATGCTCACGGCGCTCCTCAAGAAGCTGCGGCTCCTGCACCCGCGAGCCGAGATCGTGATGACAGTGCCGCGCGCCTTGGCGCCGTTGTATGCCGGCAGACCTTACGGCGTGGAGACGCTGCCGTTCGATCCGCGCGAGCCTTCCGACCTGCGCGCGCTGCGCGCGAAGCGCGGCTTCGACCTCGCGCTGCTGCCCGCCGAGAACCGCTACAGCTGGCTCGCGCGCGCGGCCGCGAGCGAGCGGATCGTCGCCTTCGAGGACCCGCGCGCGAAGCCCGGCAACTGGCTGGTCACCGAGTGGCGCCGCTATCCGGAGACGCCCGCGGCGTTCGGCGACATCGCCGCCACGCTCGTGGAGGGTCCGCCGCCGCCGCCCTACGCGCCGGCGGAATGGCCGGCGCCGCCCTGCGCGCCTTTCGAGCGGCCTTCGGGCGCGTACTGCGTGCTGCACCTCGGCGCGAGCACCATGCACAAGCACTGGAATCCCGCGCACTGGCGCTCGCTCGCGCGCTGGGCCGAGGGGCGCGGCTTCGCGGTGGTACTCACTTCCGGCCCGGGAGCGGAGGCCGAGCTCGTGCGGCAGATAGATCCCGAGGAACGCTACGCCGCCCATCCCGGCACGCTCGATCTCGCGCAGCTCTGGGCGCTCGTCGCCGGCGCGGCGTTTCTCGTCTGTCCCGACACGGGCGTCGCGCACCTCGGGCGCATCGTCGGCACGCCGACCGTGGCGCTCTTCGGCCCGGGCTCGCCGGTCGTGTCCGGGCCGGGCGAGTTCTGGCGCGCGAGCCCCTTCGCCGCGGTGTGGGAGGAGGACATTCCGTGCCGCGACCAGGACCTGCTCTTCGGCCGGCCGCTCGCCTGGGTGCGCCAGTGCTGGCGCGGCGTCGACCAGTGCGGCAACCCGGTGTGCATGCACGTGCTCGGCGTCGAGCGCGTCCTCGAGGCGCTCGAGCGCCTGCTCGGCGCATGAAGCGCATCGGGCTGCTGATCGACTCGCTGATCGGCGGGGGCGCGGAGCGCGTCGTGCTCAACTTCGCCGAGCGCTTCGCGGCGCTCGGCCACGACGTGCACGTGATCCTGGTGAAGCGCGAGATCGAGCACCGCCTCGAGCCGCACGGCTACGCGCTGCACGCGCTCTCCGAGGACGGCGTGCTCGCGAAGAGCCGGGCGCTCAACAAGCTGCTGCTCGCGCGGCGCCTGCGCCGGCTGGTGCGCGGGATCGAGGCGGACGGCACGCGGTTCGATTTCTTCATCTCGAACGCGGAGGACTCGGACCGGATCTCGCGCCTCGCGCGGCTGCCGAACGTGTACGTCCGCTACCGCAACTCGCTGGTGCAGTACCTGGAGAGCAAGCTCGGCACGAAGACAGGCCTGAAGCGCGCGATCCGTCGCTGGCGCTGGACGCGCAAGTTCCGGCGGATCTACGGGGGAAGGCACATCGTCACCGTCTCCGATGCGCTGCAAAGGGAGATTCTCGAGGCGGTCGGCATCCGGCCGCGGTCGATCGCGACCATCTACAATCCGTTCAACTTCGAGCGGCTGCGCGCGCTCGCCGCGGAGCCCGCCCCCGTGCCGGCCGCACCGTACATCGTGTACGCCGCAAAATTCGAGAACCGCAAGCGCCAGGACGTCCTGATCCGCGCCTACGCGCAGCTCGAAGTGCCGCACAAGCTGGTGCTGATCGGCGGCGTGTACACCGAGTCGGACCGCGCCTGGCTCGGCGAGATGCGGAGGCTCGTCGCTACGCTGGGTTTCGAGGGGCACGTGCTGATGCCCGGCTTCCAGTCCAACCCGTATCCCTGGATCAGGCGCGCTGCGCTGTTCGCGATGTCTTCCGACAGCGAAGGCCTGCCCACGGTGCTGATCGAGTCGCTGATCCTCGGCACGCCGGTGGTGAGCACCGACTGCCCGACGGGCCCGAGCGAGATCCTCACCGGGCCGCTCGCGCGCTTCCTGTCGCCGCCCGGGGACGCGGCGGCGCTGGCGCGCAACATGAAGGCCGCGCTCGAATCCTATCCGCCGATCGGCGACGCGATGCTCGAGCGCTTCCGCGCCGAGTACGCGGTCGAGCGCTATCTCGAGCACTGCAGTGCGCGTACTGCAAAGGGGAATCGATGAACGGGCAAGGAACGGTGAGCTACAGCGAGGGGTTCTTCGCCAGGCAGTCGGGCGGCTCGCTCGCGTCCGCGCGTCTGGTTGCGCCGCTTGTAGTCGACCTGATCCACCCGCGCTCCGTGGTGGACGTGGGCTGCGGGGTCGGCGCCTGGCTGCGCGCCTTCCGCGACCTGGGCTGTGGCGAAGTGCGCGGCGTGGACGGCGACTGGGTGCCGCGCGACAAGCTCATGATCGACCCCGCGGCCTTCGTTGCGGCTGACCTGGCGCATCCGCCCAACCTCGGGCAACGCTTCGACCTCGCGATCAGCGTCGAGGTCGGCGAGCACCTGCCGGCGGCGCGCTCGCGCGCGTTCGTCGAGTACCTCACCGGTCTGTCGGAGCACGTGCTGTGGTCGGCGGCGATCCCCTTCCAGGGCGGGTCGAACCACATCAACGAGCGCTGGCCCGATTATTGGTTCGGGCTGTTCGCCGCGCGCGGCTACGTGTGTTTCGACTTGTTCCGGGCGCGCTTCTGGAACCATCCCGACATGCGCTGGTGGTACGCGCAGAACTTGCTCCTCTACGTGACTCACGCGCAGCTGGCGGCGATCGAACGGGCGACCGGGGCCGTGCCCTATGCCGATTCAGCACCACCGTGCTTCGTGCATCCAGAGCGTTACGCCAGCTTGGCCCGCAACGTGCACTATCCGGAGCTGATCACTCCGCGCAAGCTCGTGAGCGCCGCTATCAAATCTGCTCGGCAGCGCCTGCGCGCGCGGCGCAAGGTCAAGGGCCCGAACCCGGGATGAGCGCAGGCTCCTTCACCCTCGCGCAGATCAAGCTGCACCGCTATTTCGGCGGCGGCGAGGTGTTCGCGCGCTCGCTCGCCGAGGCGGTCGCCGCGCTCGGCGGGCGCACGTTCCTCGTCACGCATCCGGCCGCCGCGCACTGGACGGGGTTTCGCCTGCCCGCGACCGAGCGCGCGAGCGCGACGGGCCTCGAGCAGGCGCTCGCGCTCCTGCCGCGCGGCGTGCCGCTCGTCACCCACGCGCCGCTGCCCGAGCCGCTCGCGCCGCGCGCCGCGGGCGAGCGCGTGCTGGTCGGCATCGTGCACATGCCGTTCGGGCAGTATTACCGCGAGGGGCTCGAAGCCTATCGCAGGCACTACCACCTGGTCGTTCCGGTCTCGGAGTACGTGCGCGCGACGCTCGAGGCCGCGGGGCTCGCCCCTTACGCCGAGCCGCTGCTCGGCTGCGCCGACCTCGAGCGGCTCGCGGCGTCGCACTCCGGTCCGCTCCGCCGGCGCTCAGAGTACGAGTGGGACCGCAGGAAATTGCGCGACCGGCTGCTGGGCGCTTGCGAGCCCGTCTGGTCGCGCGCGCGCGCGCGGTCCGCCTACCGCAAGCGCGACGGGCTCGCGCTCGGCATCGTGTCGCGCATCGCGCCGATCAAGCAGTTTCCGAAGCTGTTCTCGCTCATCGCGGCGCGCATCGCGGCCGAGCCGGGCGTGCATCTCGAGATCTTCGGCGCGGGCGGCTATGCGTCGCTGCGCGACCTGCGCCGCGCGCTCGCGCCGCTCGCGGGCCGCGCGCGCTTCTGGGGCCATCAGCCGGACGTGGCGGCGGCATATCACGGCATCGACGTGCTGCTCACCGGTCTGCCCGAAAAGGAGGCGCTCGGCCTGAACGTGATCGAGGCGCAGGCCTGCGGCGTGCCGGTGCTGGCAGTGAACGCGCCGCCTTTTACCGAGACGGTGCTCGAGGGGCGCACGGGGCTCTTCTACCGCGATCCGCGAGAGGATGGCGGCGAGGACTTCGGGCGCGCGCTGCGCCGCGTCGCCGCGGCCGTGGCGGCGGGCAAGCTCCCCGACCCGCGCGCCGCGCGCGAGCACCTCGAGCGCTTCTCCAAGGCGGCGTTCCAGGCGCGGGTCGCGCGGCTGCTCGCGGCGATCGCTCGCCGCTCTGCGCGCGCCTAGCGCTTGAAGACCGCCACGCCGTTGATGTAGAAGACGGTCGGCGTGTTCGAGGTCACGTCGTAGCCCAGCCCGGCGTGGCTCGCGTTGGGGCCAGCGAAGAAGCCGGCGAACTGGGAGGTGCAGCCCTGTCCGCTGCAGACGTTCACTGGGCCTCCGTTGTACCTCATCGTGCCGCTGCCGAAGAAGGCGGGATGGCCGGGAGTGAAGCTTCCGGTATTCAAGGCGAGCGTGTAATTGCTGGTGCCCGACGCGGCGGTGAAGCTCATCGCCATGTTGGCCGTGATGGATCCGGCCACGAAGTTGGCAGTCGCGGTACCCGAAGTCATCTTGCCGGTGCCGAGCCCTCCGCCCACGCCGTCGCTGAAGGTGGGCGTCGTCGCGCCGAGCAGGTTGAACGTCACGCTCCCTGCCGCCGGCATCGGGCTGGCCGCGACGCCGAGCACGTAGCTCAGTCCCTGGTTCATGCCGAAGGTCAGGCCGTCGTACCAGCCGCCGGCGCTGAGCGTCCCGTTCGACCATTTGCCCCAGACGATCACGCCGGCATCCGCGTACTGTTCCACCACCT
>JAKALD010000370.1 GCA_021813275.1 Pseudomonadota bacterium
ATCGCGTTCGCCGCGTACTTCGCGAGCTCGGCCGAGCGCACGCTCATCGCGATCACGCGCTCGTGGTTGCGCTGGAACGGCGCGTACAGCTCGCGCAGCAGCCGCATCGCGCGCTCGTCCTCGGCGCCGAGGAGGATGCGGTCCGGGCGCATGAAGTCTTCGACCGCCGCGCCCTCCTTGAGGAACTCGGGGTTGGACACGACGCCGAACTCGTGGCGCGCGCCGCGCGCGGCGAGCTCCTCGGCGACGGCCTGCCTCACCCGGTCGGCGGTGCCCACCGGCACGGTCGACTTGTTCACGAGCACGCGGTAGCCGTCCATGTGGCGCCCGACGGCGCGCGCCGCGGCGAGCACGTGGCGCAGGTCCGCCGCGCCGTCCTCGTCGGGCGGGGTGCCCACGGCGATGAACTGCAGCTCCCCGTGCGCGACGCTCGCCGCGACGTGGGTGGAGAAGACCAGGCGGCCGGCGGCGCGGTTGCGGCGCACGATCGGCTCGAGGCCGGGCTCGAAGATCGGCAGAGCGCCCGCGTTGAGCGTCGCGATCTTCGCCGCATCGACGTCCAGGCAGAACACGTGGTTGCCCATGTCGGCGAGGCACGCGCCCGTCACCAGCCCCACGTACCCCGTGCCCACCACCGTCACTTTCATGCGCTGCGTGCTCCTGATTCAGTTGGGTTTGTCGTCGCGGCATCCCGCCTCAGGGCGCGAGGTCGAACTCCTCGCTGCGCCGCGGCGGATAGGTGCCCCAGCCGCCGCAGGCCGGGCACTGCCAGTGGAACTGGCGCGCCTTGAAGCCGCAGTTGACGCAGCGGTAGCGCGCCAGGCGCCGCGTGTGGCTGTGCACCAGGTTCCTCACCAGCTCGAGATCGCGCCGCCGGTCGGGGTTCGCCGCGCCGACGATCTGCGCTTCGAGCAGCCGGTCCAGGCCGAGCAGCGTCGGGTTGCGGCGCAGCTCGTCGCGCACCAGCTTGTAGGCGGCCTCGGCGCCCTGCGCCTCGAGCGCGTACTGGAACACCGTGTCGAGCAGGTCGAGCGAAGGATAGCGCTCGAGATAGCCGGTGATGAGCCGCAGGCCCTCCTCGAGGCGCCCGGCGTCGCGATGCGCGTCGAGCAGCCGCTGGGCGACGAGCGCGAGGAAGGCCGGGTCCTGCGACTCGATGCGCTTCCAGTGCTCGATGGCGCGCTCCAGGTCGCCGGCGGCGCGCTCCAGGTCGCCGAGCTGCAGGCTCGCGCGCACCGACTTGCGGTTCGCCTCGAGGGCGGCTTCCAGGTGCGCTCGCGCCGCCTCGGGCCGCGAGTGCGTCGCCTCGGTCGCGGCGAGCTCGCACAGGTACTGCGAGATCTCCTTGGCGAGCGACTCGCCCGAGTCCGCCTCGATGCGGCGCGCCATGTCGATCGCCTTCTGCCACTCCTTCTCCTGCTGGTAGATCTCGAGCAGGTGGCGCCGCGCGGCGGCGGCGTGTGGCCCCTCGGCGAGCCGCCGGAACGCCTCCTCGGCGCGGTCCAGGATCCCGGCCTTCAGGTAGTCCTGCCCGAGCTCGAGCTGGGCGGTGAGGCGCTGCTCCTGGCGCAGGTCGGCGCGCTCGAGCAGGTGCTGGTGCATGCGGATGGCGCGGTCGTACTCGCCGCGGCGCCGGAACAGGCTCCCCAGGGCGAAATGCAGCTCGATCGTCTGGGGATCGACCTTGACGACCTCGATGAAGGCCTCGATCGCCTTGTCCGGCTGCTCGTTGAGCAGGAAGTTCAGGCCCTTGAAGTACGAGCGCGGCAGCGCGCGCGACTCAGTGACCAGGTGCTTGATGTCGATGCGCGCCGCCAGCCAGCCCAGCCCGAAGAAAAGCGGAAAGCCGAGCAGCCACCAGTACTCGAATTCCATTCTCTAACCGTCGATCACCGGCGGCAGCGCGGGCTCGGCGCGCTGCTCGGCCCCTTGCCCGGCAGCCGCCGCCTTGCGCGCCCCGCGCCGCAGCCTGCCGAGCTCGCGCCTCTGGCGCAGCAGCGTGCCGACCGTGGCGAGCAGCCCGAGCAGCGCGCCGGCAGTGAAGAAGGCGAGCAGCAGCACCACGAGCGGCGCCTGCCAGGCGAGATCGAAGTAGAAGCGCAGCGTGACCGGCTCCGTGTTCTTCGCCGCGAACGCGACGAGCGCCAGGAATACGACCAGCCGAAGAGTCCAGTTGACGAAGCGCATGCTCGGGATCGGCGGCGCTCACGCCGCCCGCGGGCCTACTGGGTCGCCCGCGACGCGGCCGGCACGGGCGCCGGCTGCGGCGCGGATTGCTCCTCCTCGGAATCGACCCGCTCGCGCAGCTCCTTGCCCGCCTTGAAGTGCGGCACGTACTTCTCGGGAACGTGCACTCTGTCGCCCGACTTCGGGTTGCGCCCCACCCGCGGCGGACGGTAGTTCAGCCCGAAGCTGCCGAAGCCGCGGATCTCGATGCGATTGCCGCCCAGCAGCGCGTTGGTCATCGCATCGAGGATCATCTTCACCGCGTATTCGGCGTCCTTCGCCACCAGCTGCGGGTAGCGCTGGGCGAGGCGCGCGATCAGTTCCGACTTCGTCATGGCAACCCTCCCCCCTCCGGCCCCGGCGCGGCCCGCTTATTGCTGTTGGTTGCGGTTGTCCAGCTTCGCCCGCAGCAGCGCGCCGAGGTTGGTGCTGCCGGCCGCGCTCGCCGCGTTCTCGGTGCGCAGCTGCTTCATCGCCTCGGTCTC
>JAKALD010000101.1 GCA_021813275.1 Pseudomonadota bacterium
GCGACCTGCTCGATGAACCAGAACACGTACGCCGGACCGCTGCCCGAAACCGCGGTCACCGGATCCATCAGGCGCTCGTCCTCCAGCCACAAGGTCTCGCCGACCGCGCCGAGGATCTGCTCGGCGCGCTGCCGCTCCTGCGGTCGCACCTCGGGAAGCGCGCACAGAGCCGTGATGCCCGCGCCGATCAGGGCCGGCGTGTTCGGCATCGCGCGGATCAGCTTGCGGTGCCCTCCGAGCCAGCGCGCGAGATCGGCCAATCGCACGCCGGCCGCGATGCTCACCACGAGCTTTTCCGAGAGCTGCGCCGCGAACGGCGCCAGCGCGGCGCGCATGTCCTGCGGCTTCACCGCCAGCACGAGCGTCTCGGCCGCATCGGTCGCCGCGTCCGCGGCCGGGCTGACGTGCACCGCGTAGCGCGCCGCGAGCTTGGCGCGCGCGCCGTCGGCGACCTCGATCGCCGAGATCTGCGCCGCGGGGTAGCCCTTGGCGAGCAGCCCGCTGATCAACGCGCCCGCCATGTTCCCGCCGCCGAGAAAAGCGATGCTCACGCCGTCGCCCCCTCGTTTCTCGCCGCGCCGCGGCGCGCCTCGCGCGGGCCGAAGATCGCGGTCCCGATGCGCACCATGGTCGCACCCTCGGCGATCGCCGCCTCGAGGTCGTCGGACATGCCCATCGAGAGCGTATCGAGCGCGAGTCCCCGCTCCTTCAACTCTTCGAACAACTCGCGCACGGCGCGAAAGCGCGCGCGCTGCAGCGCGGCGTCGCCGCTCGGCTCGGGAATCGCCATCAGGCCGCGCAGCCGCAGGCGCGGCAGCTGCGCCACGGCGCGCGCGACGGCGGGCGCCTCGCGCGGCGCGACGCCGCTCTTGCTCGCCTCGCCGGACACGTTCACCTGCAGGAGCACCTCGAGCGGCGCGAGCCCCGCAGGGCGCTGCTCGGAGAGCCGCTGCGCGATTCTCTCCCGGTCCAGGCTCTGCACCCACTGGAAGCGCTCGGCGACCACGCGGGTCTTGTTGCTCTGCAGGGGGCCGATCAGGTGCCACTCGAGCGCCGGCGCGGCGCCGCCCGGCCAGGCCGCGAGCGCGTCCATTTTCTGCAGCGCTTCCTGAACATAGTTCTCGCCGAAGGAGCGCTGGCCGGCGCGCACGGCCTGCTCGACGAGCGCCGCGGGATGCGTCTTCGACACCGCGAGCAGCGCGATCGCGGCCGGGTCGCGCCCGGCTGCGGCCGCAGCCCGCGCGATGCGCTGTCTCACGGCTTGCAAATTGGCTTTGACCGTTGCCATAATTGATTGAAACAGCGCGGGATTTTTTCACGCCCGCCACCGTCCCAGGGGATTGTAATGGATCTCACCGAACTGCTCGCCTTCGTCGTGAAGAACAAGGCCTCGGACCTGCACCTCTCGTCGGGACTGCCGCCGATGATCCGGGTGCACGGCGACGTGCGGCGCATCAACGTGCCGCCGCTCGAGCACAGGGAAGTGCACGCGATGATCTACGACATCATGAACGACGGGCAGCGCAAGTTCTACGAGGAAAACCTCGAGTGCGACTTCTCGTTCGCGGTGCCGAACCTGGCGCGCTTCCGCGTCAACGCCTTCGTGCAGCAGCGCGGCGCTGCGGCCGCCTTCCGTACCGTCCCGTCCAAGGTGCTGACGCTGGAGGACCTCAAGGCGCCCAAGATCTTCCAGGACATCTCCGAGTACCCGCGCGGCATCGTGCTGGTGACCGGCCCCACCGGCTCGGGCAAGAGCACCACCCTGGCGGCGATGATCAACCACGTCAACGAGAACGAGTACGGCCACATCCTCACCATCGAGGATCCGATCGAGTTCGTGCACGAGTCCAAGAAGTGCCTGATCAACCAGCGCGAGGTCGGACCGCACACGCTGTCGTTCGCCAACGCGCTGCGCAGCGCGCTGCGCGAGGACCCGGACGTGATCCTGGTCGGCGAGATGCGCGACCTCGAGACCATCCGGCTCGCGCTGACCGGCGCCGAGACCGGCCACTTGGTGTTCGGCACGCTGCACACCTCGTCGGCCGCCAAGACGATCGACCGGGTCGTCGACGTCTTCCCGGCCGCCGAGAAGGAGATGGTGCGCGCGATGCTCTCGGAGTCGCTGCGCGCGGTCATCTCGCAGACGCTGCTCAAGACCAAGGACGGCTCGGGCCGCGTCGCGGCGCACGAGATCATGATCGGCACCCCCGCGATCCGCAACCTGATCCGCGAGAACAAGATCGCGCAGATGTACTCGGCGATCCAGACCGGGGCGCAGCTCGGCATGCAGACGCTCGACCAGAACCTGCAGGAGATGGTGCGGCGTAACATCGTCTCGGCCGCGGAAGCGCGCGGCAAAGCGCAGAACAAAGACATTTTCGCGGGCTGAGGCGAAAGCGACCTGCGGCGCGCGCGAAGCATGCGCGGTGCGGCGTCAAACCGGCCCGGCCGCCCGTTAGCGACAGGAGACTGACCATGGAACGCGAGCAGGCCACGAAATTCATGTACGACCTCCTTCGCGCGCTGGTCGCGAAGAAGGGCTCCGACCTGTTCATCACGGCGAACTTCCCGCCGGCGCTGAAGATCGACGGCCGGATGACGCCGGTGTCGCAGCAGCTGCTGACCGGCCAGCACACCGCGATGCTGGCGCGCTCCATCATGAACGACAAGCAGGCCGCGGAGTTCGAGGCCACCAAGGAGTGCAATTTCGCGATCGCGCCCGCGACCATCGGACGGTTCCGCGTCAACTGTTTCGTGCAGCAGGGGCAGGTGGGCATGGTGCTGCGCATGATCAACACCACCATCCCGACCTTCGAGGACCTGAAGCTGCCGGCAGTGCTGAAGGACGTGGCGATGACCAAGCGCGGGCTGGCGATCTTCGTCGGTGGCACGGGATCGGGCAAGTCGACCTCGCTCGCTGCGATGATCGACTACCGCAACAGCAACAGCTACGGTCACATCGTGACCATCGAGGACCCGGTGGAATTCGTGCACCCGCACAAGAACTGCATCGTGACGCAGCGCGAGCTGGGCGTGGATACCGACTCCTGGGACGCGGCGCTCAAGAACACCATGCGCCAGGCGCCCGACGTGATCCTCATCGGCGAGATCCGCGACCGCGAGGTGATGGAGCACGCGATCGCGTTCTCCGAGACCGGCCACCTGGTGCTCGCCACGCTGCACGCCAACAACGCCAACCAGGCGCTCGACCGGATCATCAACTTCTTCCCCGAGGATCGCCGCCAGCAGCTGCTGATGGACCTGTCGCTCAACATCAAGGCGCTCATCTCGCAGCGCCTGATCCCGCTGAAGGAAGGCAAGGGGCGCTGCGCGGCGGTCGAAGTGCTGCTCAATTCGCCGCTGATCTCCGACCTGATCTTCAAGGGCGAAGTGCACGAGATCAAGGAGATCATGAAGAAGTCGCGCGAGCTCGGCATGCAGACCTTCGACCAGGCGCTGTTCGACCTGTACGAGGCGGGCCGCATCGCGTACGAGGACGCGCTGCGCTTCGCCGATTCGACCAACGAGGTGCGGCTCGCGATCAAGCTGCACGGCAAGGAATCCAAGGAAAAAGACCTCACCAAGGGCATCGAGCACCTGGACATCGTCTGAGGTCGCGCGCCCCCGGGGCGCTAGGCGGCGTCCGCCCGGCCGCCGGCCGCGCGCCGGTGGCTCCCCGCCACGATCCTGAGCTCGTACAGCCGGCACTCGAGCGCGCCGTTGTAAAGCGGCACGCGGCGGGCAGGCTCGAGGCGGATCAGCTTGGGCATGCGCAGGTCGGCGGTGAAAAAGTGACAGCGCCAACCGGCGAAGTTCTTCTTGAGCGCATTGCCGAGCTTGGGGTAGAACGCGGCGAGCTCCTCCTTCGAGCCGATGCGCTCGCCGTAGGGCGGATTGGCGATCATGACGCCGGAGGCCGCCGGCGCGCGCCGCTCGAGCACGTCGGCCCGCTCGAGCGACACCCAGCGCTCGACGCCCGCCTCGGCCAGGTTCCTCCGGGCCTCGGCCAGCGCGCGCTCGTCGCGGTCGCTGCCGAAGAGCCGCGGCTCCGCCGCCGGCGCTGCGCGCTTCTCTTTCCGCACCCGCTCCCAGAGCCGCGCATCGAAGACCTTCAGCTTCTCGAAGCCGAAGCTCCGCTGCATCCCCGGCGCGCGCCCGCGCGCCATCGCGGCGGCCTCCACGAGCAGGGTCGCGCCGCCGCACATCGGGTCGAGGAGCGGCTCGTCGAACTTCCAGCCGGAAAGCATCACGATCCCGGCGGCGAGGTTCTCCCTGAGCGGAGCCTCGACCGCGCCGCGCCGCCAGCCGCGCTTGAAAAGCGGCTCGCCCGAAGTGTCCAAATAGAGCGTCGCGCGCCGCGCATCGAGAAAAGCGTGTATCCGAACGTCCGGATTCGTTCGCTCGACGCTCGGCCGGGCTCCGGCGGCATCACGGAACCGATCGCAGATCGCGTCCTTGATCCGCAGCGTCGCGAACTCGAGGCTCTTGAGCGGGCTCTTCTGCGCGGTGACGTTCACCCGCAGCGTGCGCTCGAGCGCAAAGAGCCGCGGCCAGTCGAGCGCGCGCGACTCCCGGTAGACGTCCTCATCGCTACCGTAGTCGAACGCGCCTGCCCGCCACAGCACGCGCGAGGCGAGCCGCGACCAGAGGTTCGCCCGGTAGCAGGTCTCCCAATCGCCCCGGAAGGCGACCCCGCCAGCGGTGGCCTCCGGCGCGCGCACCCCCAGACTCGCGAGCTCCTGCGCGAGCAGCGCCTCGAGCCCGCGGGGGCACGGTGCGAAGAACGCCTCAGAACGGTTTGACGACAACGAGGATGACGATCGCGACGAGAAAGAGCACGGGCACTTCGTTGAACCAGCGGTACCAGACGTGCCCGTGGCGGTTGCGGTCGCGCCTGAAGTCGAGCATCAGCTTGCCGCACCAGACGTGATACAGGATGAGCAGCGCGACGAGCGCGAGCTTGGCGTGCAGCCAGGCGCCGTGAAAGTCCCAGCCGAGCCACAGCCACGTGCCGAAGGCCACGGTGAGCAGCGCGCCCGGCGTCATGATCCCCCAGAAGAGCTTCCTCTCCATGACCCTGAAGCGCTCGATCGACACCGCGTCGCTCGCCATCGCGTGGTAGACGAACAGCCGCGGCAGGTAGAAGAGCCCGGCGAACCAGGTCACCATGAAGATGATGTGCAGGGATTTGACCCAGAGCATGATCACGCCAGCGGGCGGGGCTGCGCCGGGACGACGGCGGCTGCGCAGGCAACGATAGCACAGGCCGCACGCACCGCAGTCGGGCTCATCGCGTGCGCCAGTTGTGCTGCACGATCCCGCGCAGCACGTGCAGCCGCCGGTGGAAGAAGTGATCCGCCCCCGGAACCACGACGACCGGCAGATCCTGCGGCCGCGCCCAGTCGAGGACGCTCTTCAGCGGCACGGTCTCGTCCAGCTCGCCGTGAACGAGGATCGTGTCCGCGGGCACGGGGGAAGCGTCGAAGTGGTTGACTGCCAGCCCGACGAGCACCAGGCGCTCGGCGCGCGCGCGCGCGGCGAGCCGCGTCTGCATCACCGCCCCGAACGAGAACCCGGCGAGCGTGAGCGGCAGCTCGCCGAGCTCGCGCCGGGCGCTCTCGAGCACCGCGGCCAGGTCCTCGACCTCGCCGCGTCCCTCGTCGTAGGCGCCTTCGCTCGCGCCCACGCCGCGGAAGTTGGGCCGCAGCGCCGCGTAGCCGAGCTCGACGAACGCGCGCGCAAGCGCCTGCACCACCTTGTTCTCGAGCGTGCCGCCGTACAGCGGATGGGGGTGCGCCACGAGCGCCAGCCCGCGCGCGCCGGCCGGCGGGGATTCGATCACGCACTCGATCCGACCCGCCGGGCCCGCGAGCAGCTCGCGGCGCGGGGTCGCGCGCGCCATCAGATCCGCAGCCGCTCCACGACGCGGCCGTTGCGCAAGTGTTCCTCGATGATCTCGTCGATGTCGGCGCGGTCCACGTAGGTGTACCAGACCGCGTCGGGGTATACCACGATGCACGGGCCTTCCTCGCAGCGGTCGAGGCAGCCGGACTGGTTGATGCGGATCTTGCCCGGGCCATCGAGCCCGAGCTGCTTCACGCGCCGCTTGGCGTAATCGCGCATCTGCGTCGCGCCCTTCTGGTTGCACGACGACCGCTCCCCGGCCTCGCGCTGGTTGCAGCAGAAGAAGACGTGGCGGCTGTAGTAGGACATGGGTCCGGCGCAAAGAGCGGAATTCTAGCCGAGCGACACGCGGCCCCGGCGCGAGGCGAGGTAAATGAGGTAGCCGAGCGCGGCGAACGGCCAGCCGCTCGCCACCAGCCGGGTCAGGCCGTTGAAGTTGAGGAAGTACCCTTGGCGCCAGAGGCGCAGCGTCTCCGCGGAGTAGGGGTTCTCGGGCGCCAGGTTCACGAGCACGGTGGCGGCCATCGTCAGCACGGCCGACAGCGCGAGCCGCGCGGTGCGCGGCAGCCCGGCCGCGGCGAGCGCCACCGCGAGGCCCGCGGCCAAGCCGCGCGCCGCGCCGGGTGTGAGCCAGGCGAGCACGGGCTCGGCGCGCATGAGGCTCGCGAACGCGAGGGTCTTGACCGCGAGCGCCGCGGCCGTCAGCCCGATCAGCGTCGGGCGCACCGTGGTGCCGGGCGCAGCGATCGCCGAGGCGAGCAGGCACACGGCGGTCAGGTTGGCGGCCGCGATCAGCGCCTCCACCGAGACGAAGATCGCCGGGGCGTAGCCGCGGCCCGCGGGGATCTGCATCAGGTCGCGCAGGTCGCCCGCGCCGAAGAGCAGCGTCGCGGGATCGAGCTGCGCGAACAGCCACAGTCCGAGCAGCACCAGCCCGGCGTCGGCGGCCGCGCCGGGCACGAAGGCGAGCGAGCGCAGGCGCCGCAGCGGGCCGACGTGCAGCAGCCAGCCGGCGAGCGGCGCGCCGAGCGACGCGCCCGCGAGCGTTCCCGCCAGGTTGCACAGCACGTCCAGATTGGAGGCGACGCGCATCGGCAGGAAGCTTTGCGCCGCCTCCATCGCGATCGACAGGGCGAGGCCTGAGAGCGCGGCGGCGAGCACGGCGTAGCCGCCTCGCTGGCGCGGGTAGAGCGCGAGCACGCACAGGAACCCACAGGGCACGTAGCCGATAACGTTCGCCCAGAGGTCGAAGGCGGTGACGTAACGCGGCCAGGGGGCGCTCAGGTACGCGAACGCGGACACGCCCTGCCCGGTCCAGCCCGAAAGCGGGTACAGCGAGGCGTACACCACCAGCAGGACGTAGGCCACGAACAGGAACCGGGCGAGGGGCGATTCGCGCATGGGCTCCCGGCCAGCCTCGCGCAGCTCAGATCAACAGCAGGATCAGGCCGGCGAAGAACGCGAGCAGCGCGACGAGCAGCCCGCGCAGCAAGGCGTTGCGGCGCGCGCTCTGCTCCGCGAGCCGCTCGAGCGCGGCGCGCAGCTCGGCGGCGCGCTCGTCGCTCAGCGCGCGGTGCAACAGGCGCGGCAGCGCGGGCAGCGTCGCCGCCCAGTACGGCGCCTCGCGCCTGAGGGAGCGCAGCGCGCCCCGCCAGCCGATCTGGCCCGCCATCCAGCGCTCGAGGTACGGCTTGGCGGTCTTCCACAGGTCGAGCTCCGGATCGAGCTCGCGGCCCAGGCCCTCGATGTTGAGCAGCGTCTTTTGCAGCATCACCAGCTGCGGCTGGATCTCGACGTTGAAGCGCCGCGAGGTCTGGAACAGCCTCAGCAGCAGCTTGCCGAAGTAGATCTCCTTGAGCGGGCGGGCGAAGATCGGCTCGCAGACCGCGCGGATCGCCGCCTCGAACTCGTCGACGCGCGTCGCGGGCGGGACCCAGCCGGCGTCCAGATGCGCCTGCGCGACGCGCCGGTAGTCGCGGTTGAAGAAGCCGAGGAAGTTCTGCGCCAGGTAGTTCTGGTCGACCTCGGTGAGCGTGCCCATGATGCCGAAGTCGAGCGCGATGTAGCGGCCGTCGTCGGCGACCAGGATGTTGCCCGGGTGCATGTCGGCGTGAAAGAAGCCGTCGCGGAACACCTGGGTGAAGAAGATCTCGACCCCTGCGCGCGCCAGCGTCGGCAGGTCGATGCCGCGGGCGCGCAGCTCCGCGGATTGCGAGACCGGCGTGCCGCACATGCGCTCCATGACCATCACGCGCTGCGCGCACCAGTCCCAGTGGATCTCGGGCACCACCAGCAGCGGCGAGCGCTCGAAGTTGCGCCGCAGCTGGCTGGCGTTCGCCGCCTCGTGCATCAGGTCGAGCTCCGCGTCGAGGTGCCGCGAGAACTCGGCCACCACCTCGCGAGGCTTGAGCCGCCGTCCCTCCGCCCACAGCCGCTCGATCAATCCGGCAGCGGTCTCGAGCAGCGCAACGTCGCGCGCGATCGCCTGCTCGACCTTCGGCCGCAGCACCTTGACCGCCACCTCGCGGCCGTCGCGCAGCGTGGCGAGGTGCACTTGGGCGACGGACGCGCTCGCCACCGGCTCGCGCTCGAAGGCGGCGAACACCTCGTCGAGCCGCCTGCCGAGGGAGCGCTCGATCTCGGCCCTCGCCTGCTCGGGGGGAAACGGCGGCACGCGGTCCTGCAGCTTGGCGAGCTCGTCGGCGATGTCGGCCGGCAGCAGGTCGCGCCGCGTCGAGAGCACCTGGCCGAACTTCACGAAGATCGGCCCGAGCACCTCGAGCGCGCGGCGCAGCCGCTCGGCGCGCGGCAGCGCGCGGTGCGGCGCGGCGAGCCGCAGCAGCGGGTTGCGCGCCAGGCGCGGCACGAACTCGTACAGCCCGAAGCGCAGGCCGATCGCGAGGATGCGCAGCAGCCGCAGCAGGTTCGCCACGGTGCGCTCAGGACCCGCCGGCCAGGCGCGCGACGCGCTTTTCCAGCCGCTCGACCGCGTCGCGCAGCCGCGCCACGGACGCGGCGAGCTCGTCGACCTCGGCGCGCCGCGGCAGCAGACGCTGCTCGTCGATCGCGTACTCCATCAGCGCTTCGGCGGCGCGGCGCGCGGCGTCCGCCTGCCAGAGCGCGAGCCGCTTCGCCGTGGCGACCAGCCGGTGCGCGGCGGCATCGCCGAGCAGCCGCGAGAGGTCTTCTTCCACATCCCAGCGCAGGTGCCGAAGGAGCAGCAGCACCTCGTGAGCGAGGCGTGCGTTGCCCGACACGTCGACCGCGCGCATGAGCGCATCCTCGCCCCGCGCCAGGGCAGCGAGCGCCTCCGCCCCGACGCGCAGCGAGAGCGACGGCTCGCGCTCGGCCGGCGCGGCCGACACCCGCCCACCCTCGACGATCGCGAAGCGCAGCGCCGGAAGCGGGCCCGGTCGCAATTCGACCACCTCGCCCGCGAATGGCGCCAGCCGCTCGCGTGCCCAGCTTTCGGCGTCGAGCAGGTGGTTCAGCCCCGCGACGAAAGGCGCTTCGGGCGCGATCATGGCCGGCGGTCGATCCGGAAAGGCCGGTGCGCGGTCATCCGGCGCATCCGCTGCCGTGCGCGCGCGCCATGTCAATGCAGCTTGTAGCCGCGATGCACCGCGACCACGCCCGCGGCGAGATTGAAGAACTCCACGCGCTCCAAGCCCGCGCGTTCGAGCATCGCGCCCAGCTCCTCCTGGCCCGGATGCATGCGAATCGACTCCGCGAGGTAGCGGTACGAGGCGGCGTCGCCGACGACCCGCTCGCCCAGCCAGGGCAGCACCTTGAACGAGTATAGGTCGTAGGCTTTCTCGAGCGGCTTGCAGATCCTGGAGAACTCGAGCACCAGCAGGCGCCCGCCGGGCTTCAGCACGCGGGTCATCTCCGCGAGCGCGCGCTCCTTGTGCGTCATGTTGCGCAGCCCGAACCCCACCGTGACGCAGTCGAACGTCGCGTCGCGAAACGGCAGCCGCTCGGCGTCGCACTGCGCCGCCGGCAGCATCCGGCCGGCGTCGATCATCCGATCGCGTCCCGCGCGCAGCATGCTCGCGTTGACGTCGGTCATCCAGACCTCACCCGTCGGGCCGGCGCGCCTGGCGAGCGCGCGCGCGAGGTCGCCGCTGCCCGAGGCTACGTCGAGCACCCGCTCGCCGGCATGCACGCGCGCGAGGGCCACCGCGAATGCCTTCCAGACCCGGTGCAGCCCGAACGACATGAGGTCGTTCATCAGGTCGTAGCGCGTGGCGACGCGGTCGAACACCGCGGCCACGTGCGCGGCCTTGTCGGCTTCCGGCACGCGCTGAAAGCCGAAGTCGGTCTCCCGCTTCGCGCCGGGATTCTCGCTCACGGCCTTATGGCTTGCCCGCGGGCGGTGCCGCTGCGTCGCGGCTCGCGCCCGCAGCCGCGAGCCTGGCGAGATACTCGGCCCACAGCCGCTCCTGGTCCAGGCCGAGCTCGTAGAGGTACTCCCACGAGTAGATCCCGGTGTCGTGGCCGTCGGAGAACCTGGGCTGCAGCGCGTAGGAGCCGACGGGCTCGAGCGCCCGGATCTCGATGTCGCGCTTGCCTGTCTGCAGCACCTCCTGCCCCGGCCCGTGCCCCCGCACCTCGGCCGAGGGGGAATAGACCCGCAGGAACTCGTAGGGCAGGCGGAAGACCTTGCCGTCCGAGTAGGCGATCTCCAGCACGCGCGATTTCTGATGGAGCGTGATTTCGGTAGGACTGGGGCTGGCCATGCGGGGTGCCGATGCGACGGTGGGCAAGATGATACCTCTCCCACATGTAACATTTCTGTCACACGACCTACTTAGAATTGTCGCAAACCGGATTCAGGGACCGCGGTGACCGCAAACATTTTGGTGGTCGAAGACGAGCCGGCGATCCAGGAGCTGATCGCGGTGAACCTCGAGCATGCCGGGCATCACGTCATCCGGACGCGCGACGCCGAGGGCGCGCTGCAGATCGTGAATCACGCGCTGCCCGACCTGCTGCTCATCGATTGGATGCTGCCGGGGACCTCGGGGGTCGCGCTCGCGAAGCAGCTGCGCCACGAGGAGCGCACCAGGCAGATTCCCATCATTCTGCTCACCGCGCGCTCGAGCGAGCAGGACAAGATCCAGGGCCTCGAGGCCGGCGCCGACGACTACGTCACCAAGCCTTTCTCGCCGCGCGAGCTGCTCGCGCGCATCAAGGCCGTGCTCCGGCGCCGGGCGCCGGAGATGACCGACGAGCCTGTGGACGTCGGCGGGCTGCGGCTCGAGCCGGCGACGCGGCGCGTCTTCGGCGCGGGCAAGCCGCTGCAGCTCGGTCCGACCGAATTCCGACTGCTACACTTCCTCATGACGCACATCGAGCGCGTGCACAGCCGCTCGCAGCTGCTCGACCAGGTCTGGGGCGACCACGTGTTCGTGGAGGAGCGCACCGTGGACGTGCATATTCGGCGGCTGCGCAAATCCCTCGAGCCGAGCGGCCACGACCGGCTGATCGAGACGGTGCGCGGCGCCGGGTACCGCTTCGCCCGGGTGTGAGATACTCGCCCCGGGGGCGCTTGGCCCGCCCCCGGATCCCCGTCCCTGGGCCGGCCGGCCCCGGGAGCGCATGGCATGAACCCTGTTTGGGCGAGCACGCTTGGCGTAGCGCTCGCGGCGGCGGCCGCGGGCCTGCTGTCGTGGGCGGCCGCGGGCGCGTCCTGGGGCTGGGCCGCCGCGGCCGCGGTGCTCGGCTTGCGGGTGCTGTTCAACGCCACGCAGCTGGCGGCCTTCGCGCGCTGGCTACGCGCGCCCGCGCGCGAAGCGCTCCCGGCGGGACCC
>JAKALD010000102.1 GCA_021813275.1 Pseudomonadota bacterium
CCGATCTCACGGGGCGAAAACGAAGATACCCGTGGGGCGACGATCGCCCAACAGCCGAGCGCGCGAATTTGGATTCGCGCTTTCTCGGGTGCGTCGATGTGGGGGCGTTTCCTGCGGGCGAGAGCGCCTTCGGTTGCCGGCAGATGCTGGGGAATGTCTGGGAGTGGACCGCCTCCAGTTTTTACCCGTTTCCCGGATACGTCGTCGACACCCCCTACAAGGAATACTCGGCTCCGTGGTTCGGCTACCGCAAGGTGCTCAAAGGCGGCGCATGGGCCACACGCTCGCGCCTCGCGAATAACACTTACCGCAATTTTTTCCAACCCTACCGACGCGACATATTTGCCGGGTTCCGAACATGCGCCTAAACACAGCGAGCGGGAAGCGCGTCGGTTTCGCCGGGGTGGCGAGCCAGGTTAGACCGACGCGCCGCGCATCTCGGGAACGAAAAGAGCTGCTGGGCGCATATGTCGACTGCAGGCATTGCAGCCTATTCACGTTATGTCTGCCCGCCGCCGTGGATCAGGCCGAGCTCGGCATGCTCGAACGGGTCATCAAGCACCGCAGGCTGCTTGAGCGCGGCGAGGATCTGTTTCGCCAAGGCGAGCGGTTCCGCTACGTGTATGCGATCAAATCCGGCTCGCTGAAGACCTACACCGCGGCCAATCAAAAAACGGTGCAAGTTACCGGCTTTCACCTGCCTGGCGAGCTACTGGCGCTGGACGCCGTGGGCGCGGGCGCCTATCTATACAGCGCGCGGGCACTGCAGACGGCGAGCGTGTGCGAGTTTCCGTTCGATCGGCTCGAGGAGCTTGGGGCGCTGGCGCGGGGCATCCAGCGCCAGCTGCTCCGGATTATGGGCGGGCAAATCCAACACGAGCTCTCGATGCACATGCTGCACTGCAAGACCGATGCGCCGGCCCGTGTTGCGACATTCCTGGTGAACCTCTCGATGCGGCTGGCCGAACGGGGGCTTTCGCGAGCGCAATTCCGCCTGAGCATGTCGCGCGAGGATATCGGCAACTACCTTGGGCTCGCCAAGGAAACCGTCATCCGAGTGCTCGCGGAGTTTGAACACCGTCGACTCATCTCGGTTAGCGGGAAGAGTCTACGCATTCACGATGTTTACCGGCTCGAGTCACTCGCCGGCCTGCACGCGGCTATCACGTAGCGCTGTGCCTGAACCCACCGCAGAAGGCGATGTGCTGTTCGTGGACGGATAGCTGCGAGCAGCAGCGCGGAGAAAAATCTGATGTTTGCGTCGAGCTCGTAGTCGTGCACGTGAAGGTGAAAGCGCTTCATCATTGCATCGCCGGGCGACGCGCGGCTGGCACGGGCGCGCGCCGCTCAGCCGAGCAGCAATTTGGTGGGCGCGTGCCGCTCGGCCGTATTGGTCGGCGCGTAGACGTTCCCGAAGCGCGGCGTGTGCACCGCGGCGCGCACCACGATGTGGCACTCGCCGTAGGCCAGGCCCGCCTCGGCAAGCTTGCTGCGTTCGTTTACCGTGAGAGAGGGGCCGAGGCCGCAGAGCGGAATCTCGGCATCGAGGTAGACCCGCGGGTCCGGGTGACGCTGGAGTTCTTGGGCGGCCCGAAGGTCACAGCGCAATTCGAGGTGCGCGGGCCGACCGCGATGTAGGGACGGGGACCTGCGCCCGATCGCCGGCATGTCACTCGATTTCCAAAAATTGAGCTTTCGGGCGACGGCAATTCTCGTCGCTTTCGCGATCATCGCCGTGTGCGCGATCGGCGCCACACTCTACGTCTCCTGGAAGCTCCAAGGAAGCGCCGCCGCCATCAATGACCTGGGCAGCGAGCGCATGCGTTCGTTTCGCATCGCGTACCTGCTTTCCGAGGCGTCCCGCGCTCCCGCCGAGCGCACGGCCGACGCGCGTAAGGTGAAGGTCGTCGCCGCCGAGTTCGAGCGCGTTCTCGAGGGGATCGAGCGGGGCGATCCCGCGAGGCCGCTTTTCTTTCCGGAAACCGAGAGCCTGCGCTCTCAGCTTACGACCATTCGCCGCGAGTGGAAGGCTGAAATCAAGCCAGCGATCGAGCGGGCTCTTGCCGCTGATGACTTGCAAGTCCGCGCGCGGCGCCTTGACGAGTTCAGGCCCAAGATCGACACCTTCGTTGGACGGATCGATCGGCTCGTGCGTGGGGTCGAACTCCATAGCTCCCGAAGAACTTCCTTGCTTTTCACCCTTCAGCTCGTGTTGCTGGGTTGCGCCGTGGCGAGTACGGTGAGCCTTGTCTATCTCCTGTTCCTATTTGTCGTGCGACCGGTGAGCGCCTTGCGCGAGGGGATCCGGCGCATGGAGGACGGAGACTTTACGGCGCGCGTTCCTGTCGAAAGTCGGGACGAGCTCGGCGAGCTCGGTGAAGGTTTCAACCGCATGGCGGGACACCTGCAGGAGCTCTACGTCACACTGGAGGAGCGCGTGCGCGACAAGACGCAAACGCTCGAGGAGAAAAACCGGGAACTTGCCACGCTGTACGAGGTGAGCACGTTTCTGAACGATGCATCCGGGACCGCAGACCTCTGCCGCGGGTTCCTCAAGAAACTGATGGGCGTGTTTGCGGCCGACGCGGGGTCCGTGCGGCTGGTAGAAACCGGCACCGACAAGGTGTACCTCTACGTCCAGGAAGGTCTCGACACCAAGTTTGTCAAAGAGGCATGGTGCATGCGGACCGTGGAATGCCTGTGCGGAAAGACCGCCCGCGACGGAGAAACCATGGTGCGGGTTTTCGGCGCGGAACTGTCCGAGGATAGCCCCTATAGATGCGAGCGCGCGGGCTTCCGCACCGTGGCGGCCTTCGCAATCCGCATACATAAGCATGTGCTGGGTCTTTTCAACCTTCATTTCCGGCACGAGCTTGAGTTTTCGCCGGCGCAGTGCAAGATGCTCGAGACACTCGGCGAGCACCTCGGAATCGCCATCGAAAACCAGCGCCTCGTGTCGCGGGAGCGGGAGCTCGCGGTATCGCAGGAGCGCAACCTCCTTGCGCAGGAGCTGCACGACTCGATCGCGCAATCGCTCGCCTTCCTTAATCTCCAGGCGCAGATGCTCGAGCAGTCGCTCAAACGCGGCGACCTGCAGGAGTCTGCCGAGGAGCTCGCCAGGTTGCGCGAAGGGATTCAGGAGAGCTACGACGACGTGCGCGAGCTGCTGGTCCATTTTCGGCTGAGCCCCGAGCGCGAAGACATGGAACAGGCGCTCAGGGCCACCCTCGAAAAGTTCGAAGGTCAAACCGGCATCCGGTCGCGCTTCAACGCAAGCGGTACGGGCCTGGCGCTCGCGCCGGAAGACCAGCTGCAAGTCTTGCATATAGTGCAAGAGGCGCTTTCCAACGTGCGCAAGCACTCGGGGGCGACCGAAGTGGTAGTGGACATGGAGCGCGGCCAGGAATACCAGTTCCGGGTTTCCGACAACGGGTGCGGCTTCGATTTCGGTTCCGCGATGGGAAAAGCGCACTCCCACGTGGGATTGACGATCATGCGTGAGCGCGCTCACCGCATCGGCGGCCGGCTCGAGGTGATCTCGAGCCCGGGGGACGGGACACGGGTCACGCTGAAGGTCCCGGTCATGCAGCGGGAGGCGGCGTAGCGACTGTTCTGTGCGCGGGCCGGATTTGTACCACCCGATCAAGAGCGTCTTGTCATGCACAGGCAGAGAGAGAATGCACAGAAAACGCGAATTACATTTTGGTAAAGTGTTTGCGCCCCGTTTTGCCTTTACGTTGTATTTTCAGATTTGACACGGTAAGAATTAGACAGCTGAAACGAGCTCACGCGCATGAAGCCTCGGATTCGCGTTCTGATCGTCGATGACCACGTGCTCTTCCGCGGCGGCGTCAAGGCACTCCTTTCTCGCCAGGAAGACATCGAAGTGGTAGGCGAGGCCGAGGACGGGCTCGAGGGGGTCAAGCGCGCGAAGACGCTCGCGCCGGACGTAGTGCTTCTAGATCTTCACATGCCGGGGATCTCGGGCCACGAGGCGGTGAGCCTTCTTCGGGAGGAGGTCCCTGCGGCGCGTGTGCTGATACTAACAGTCTCGGAGGACGTCGAGGATCTGGTGGCGGCGCTCAAGGCGGGAGCCCTTGGCTACCTCCTCAAAAACCTCGGCACTGATTACCTGGTGGACAGCATCCGTCGGGCGGCGCGCGGCGAACCGGTCATGTCGCCGCAAATGGCCGCAAAGCTGGCCGACGGGCTCCGAAGCATGGACCGCAGCGGCGAGATCGCGGCCGCGGGCGAGCGGCATAAGTTCAGCCCTAGGGAGCGTGAGATCCTGAAACTCCTTGCGCGCGGAGCGAGCAACAAGGAGATCGCTCGCGAGCTGAGCCTCGCGGAAAGCACCGTGAAAATCCACGTGCAGCACATTCTGCGCAAGCTCAACGTGGCAAGCCGCGTACAGGCCGCAGTCTACGCGGTCGAGCAGAATCTGGCGCCGAAGTCCTGAGTGCAACTGCCCGGATTGTCTTCCAGCGTGCAAGGCGCAATCTTGCCGCGCCATAATCGCGCAAGAGCGCTCTTGGCGCTGCGGATTACCCAAAAGGACTAGGTCCTCCGGCCGATACCGCCGCTCCTTCGGCTGGCCCTGCATTCTCCATCCGCGGCAGCCTGGCCGTACTTTCGCCGGATAGGCAAGGGCGCAAGTGCCGCGTACCTTGCTGCCGGGATCCCCGGCAGAGAATCGCTCATGGCAACGCAAGCACTGGGACGCCTGCGCAGCGCACGGCTGTTGACTATCTGGACGCCGGAGGACAAGGAGTTCTGGCGGAAGGAGGGGCGGGCTGTCGCCAGTCTCAACCTGTGGATCTCGGTGCCGGCGCTGTTCCTCGCCTTCGCCGTTTGGCAGATGTGGAGCGCCATCGCGGTGTACCTACCGGCGCTCGGGTTCAGGTTTAGTACCAACCAGTTGTTCTGGCTGGCGGCGGCGCCCGCGCTATCGGGAGCGACGCTGCGCATCTTCTGCTCGTTCCTGGTGCCCATCTTCGGTGGGCGGCGCTGGACAGCCATCTCTACCGCCTTGCTGCTCGTCCCGGCCGTCGGCATTGGTCTTGCGATACAGAGGCCCACCACGAGCTACCCGGCGCTGCTCGTGCTTGCGCTGCTGTGCGGTTTCGGCGGGGGCAACTTCGCCTCCTCCATGGCCAACATCAGCTTTTTCTTTCCCAAGGAGCGCAAGGGCTCAGCCCTCGGTGTGAACGCGGGTCTCGGGAACTTGGGCGTGTCCTCGGTGCAATTCCTCACGCCCCTAGTGGTGACGATGGGCCTTTTCGGCGTCTTCGGCGGGGGGCCCCAGAGCCTTACCAACTCGACCGATCACCCGAGCCTGATCTGGGCGCAGAACGCCGCCTTCATCTGGGTGCCCTTTATAGCGATCGCCGCTTTCGCCGCGTGGATCGGCATGAACGACATCGCCGACGCAAAGGCCTCATTCGCCGACCAGGCAGTGATCTTCAAGCGCAAGCACAACTGGCTGATGTGCTGGCTGTACCTCGGAACCTTCGGTTCGTTCATCGGCTATGCCGCGGGGTTCCCCTTGCTCATCAAGTCCGAGTTTCCGGAAGTAAACGCCCTGCTGTATGCCTGGCTCGGTCCGCTCGTCGGCGCGGTGACCCGGCCCTTCGGCGGATGGCTCGCAGACAAGCTGGGTGGGGCTTGCGTCACCTTCTGGAATTTCATCGCGATGGCCCTCGCCGTGGCAGGTGTTCTGTATTTCCTTCCTTCGGGAGGGTCGGGCGGAAGCTTCGCGGGCTTCCTGTCCATGTTCCTGGTGCTGTTCCTCACCACCGGCATTGGCAACGGCTCCACTTTCCGCATGATCCCGGTGATTTTTCTGACCGAGCGGCAGCGCCTGGCCGCGGGAAATGGGCGCGAGGCGATGGAACAGGCGGTGCGCGAGGCCAACAAGGAGGCCGCCGCGGTGCTCGGCTTCTCCTCGGCGCTCGCGGCCTACGGCGGGTTCTTCATTCCCAAGAGCTACGGCACTTCGATCAACCTCACAGGCGGACCGGAAGCTGCGCTGTATCTCTCTATCGCGTTCTATCTGACCTGCATCGCCATCACTTGGTGGTTCTATTCGCGCCGCCATGCCCAAACGCCCTGTTGAAGCACCAGGAACGGGTCGCTCCAAACCAAGTAGGACTGACAATCAACTCAATGCGCTCTTAAGAAACCCTTTTACGTAGCCAATTCATAGGGAAGTGCAGATATGTCGACAGAGGAAGATATCGTGCATAGACGCCGCGATTTTCTGAAATATGCGGGGGTCGCGGCGGGAGCGATCTCGTTGAGCGGGGTAGCGACAGAGGCGTGGTCTGCTTCCGACGCAAAACCTGCCGGAGAGGATCTTCGTAATCCGGTGCCATCCACGCCGTCCAGTGCCCTGCGCGTTGCTCGGGTTAGTGCAGAGCCGACCAAAATTCCGCCTCCCATTACGCGGCGTCACCCGGCAGTCGTGCCAGTATTGCTTGAGGCGCGGGAAGTGATCGCGGAGATCGAACCGGGAGTGACGTTCCGTTTCATGACCTACAACGGACAAGTGCCCGGTCCTTTCATCCGCGTGCGCGAAGGCGATACCGTTCACCTGACTTTCAGAAATCAGAAAGAAAGCACCGAGGCCCACAACGTCGATTTTCACGCCATCATGGGCCCTGGAGGCGGCGCGGTGGCGACGATGACGGAGCCCGGCGAGGAAGCTCACCTCGACTTCAAGGTGACTTATCCGGGCGCCTTCATCTATCACTGTGCGGTGTCGAACATGGACATGCATATCAGTGCGGGCATGTTCGGGATGATTCTCGTGGAACCGAAGGAAGGACTTCCCCGAGTCGATCATGAGTTCTATCTCGGCCAACACGAAATCTACACGGACAAACCGGCCGGCATGCACGGTCATCACGGCTTTGACACCGGCGCCATGGTTCATGAGCAACCCACCTACGTCGTGTTCAACGGCGCTAAATATGGATTGAGCGCTGGGCGCTATGGACCGATGGCTGTCAAGACCGGCGAAACCGCACGCGTTTATCTGGTGGTGGGCGGACCGAATCTCACCTGCAGCTTCCATCCCATTGGCAACGTATGGCGCGACCTGTGGCCGGAAGGCTCCGTGCGTACCTCGCCGCTCCACTACATCCAAACGTACCCCGTGCCGCCAGGCTCCACGGCCATCGCGACGCTGCACTTTCCCGTGCCGGGTGATGTGAAGCTCGTTGACCATGCGTTGAGCCGCGTGGTCCATAAAGGTTGCCTTGCGGTGATCCATGCCGAGGGCGCTCAAGTCCCCGCGATCTTCAAGCCGGGGCCGCGTCGCAAACTCTGAGGAATGAGATTATGCAAAAGCAGTTCATCGCAGCTGCAGCGACACTGGCGTTGCTTGGCTCGACCGTGGCCAATGCCGCGGAAGAGGCCAATCCGCTCATCTCGCAAAACCACTGTCTGAGTTGTCATGCCCTTCTTCAGAAGCGGGTGGGGCCCGCCTTTGCCTGGATCGCCTATCGCTACCGCGCGCGCAGAGACGCCGTCAACATGCTGGCCGAGAAGGTGATTCGCGGCGGCAGCGGAGACTGGGATGCGTGGACTTATTCCACGCCGATGCCGCCCCATCCTGAATTAACGCAAGCACAGGCGGACGCGATGGTGAAGTGGATATTGGCCCGCGAGCCCAAGCGTCCGCCCGACCCGCAGTAGCAGTTCGTTTGAAGTGGGGCGCAAGACCTCGGTCGCTTGCTGATCAGCCGCCAAGCGACCGAGTTCAGGGTGGCAGAGTGGCACTGGCGTCGCTGCCAAGGTAGAGGCCGCCGCATAAGCGTTGGTGATCCTGAGTGCTCAGCCAGCACATAGAGGTATGCAAGGAGCACAAAATGGCGACGATAACAATCACGATTCCAAACGCCCGGCACGAGCTGGAGGGCAACCCGAAGCTCGGCCTGGTGATGGCCACCTGGGGCTTCTTCATCGGTTTCGCCGCGGTCGCGCTCTACGGCCCGGCGGCGCACTACTTCCAGAAGGGGATGCAGATCTCCGGGATCATGCTGGGGCTCTTGGTGGCGGCGCCGCAGCTCACCGGGTCGCTCTTGCGCATCCCGTTCGGGGCGTGGGTGGACCGGGCGGGCGGCCGCACGCCGATGCTCACGCTGTTCGCGCTTTCCCTGATCGGCATGTGGGGGCTCGTCTACATCCTGTTCAGCGTGCGCGAGCTGAAACCCGACATGTACCCGGTGATTCTACTGTTCGGTTTCCTGAGCGGCTGCGGAGTGGCTTCGTTCTCGGTCGGGATACCCCAGGTCTCGTACTGGTTTCCCCAGGAACGCCAGGGCACCGCGCTCGGCCTGTACGGCGGGATCGGCAACCTCGCGCCGGGCCTGTTCACGCTGCTTCTTCCGTTCGCGATCGCCGCCTGGGGGCTGGCGGGCTCCTATCTGGCCTGGTTTGTCTTTCTGCTCCTCGGCGCGCTGATCTACGCGGTCATCACGCGCGACGCATACTACTTCCAGTTGCGCAGCCAGGGGCTGGTGCGCGAGCAGGCGCGCGAGTTCGCGCGCGCCGAAGGCCAGGCGCTGTTCCCCAAGGGCTCGTTCTGGCAGGCGCTCGGTCATGCGGCCGTGGAGCCCCGCACCTGGGGTCTGGTGGCCCTCTACTTCGTATCTTTCGGTGGATTTCTCGCGCTGACCGCATGGTTCCCGACCTACTGGGCGAACCTGCACCACATGAGCATCAAGGCCGCCGGCGTGCTGGGTGGGGTCGGGTTCTCGCTGCTCGCGGCGGCGATCCGGGTCTATGGGGGCGTGCTCTCCGAGCGCTTCGGCGGCGAGCGCGTCGCGCTCGCGGCGTTCGTCGGGGTGCTGGTGGGGGCGGCGTTACTCACCTTCTTCCTGAGCTTTGGGGTGAACCTGGCGGGCGAGCTCGCGATCGCGCTCGGCATGGGCATCGGCAACGCGGCGGTGTTCAAGATGGTGCCCAAGTTCGTTCCCGAGGCGGTGGGCGGGGCGGCGGGCTGGGTCGGGGGCCTGGGCGCGCTCGGCGGCTTCGTGATCCCGCCGATCCTCGGCGCGTTCGTCGACCTGCTAGGGCCGCGCGGTTACGCCGGCGGGTTTTTCGTCTACGTGGTGCTGGCGGGGCTGGCGATCGTGATCGCCGGGTCGTTCGTGCGCTCCGGCCGCAAGGAGGCATGAGCGAATGAGCCACTTTCTCGACCGACTGCGGTTCCTCGCCGAGGTGCGCGAGGGCTTCGCCGGCGGGCACGGCGAAGTGCACCGCGAGGACCGCGGCCGGGAGGACGGCTACCGCAATCGCTGTAGCCACGACAAGACCGTGCGCTCCACGCACGGCACCAACTGCACCGGGTCGTGCTCGTGGAAGATCTACGTGAAGGGCGGCATCGTCACCTGGGAGCCGCAGTAGAGGCGATAACAGCCTCGCGGGACGGCGATCTGTTCGCGGAGAAACCAGCGGGGAGGTAACTACGGTGCCGATGGCAGGGGTCCCACAGTCAGTCCTGCGGAACGACGAATCGAGAAAGTCGGCGGGAGGCCGAGCACGGCGGCTACGTCCGCAAATCAAGGTGCAGGCGTTCCTCGCGAACCTGCCCCTCTTCAGCGAGATGAGCCCCGGGGAGCTCGACCGCATCGCGGCCGGCACCGAGACTCTGTACGTGCAAAAGGGCGAGGAGGTGTGCCACACGGGCGATCCGTGCACCGGCTTTCACCTGGTGGTCTACGGCCAGGTGAAGCTCGGCTTCACCTCCCCGCAGGGCGTCGAGAAGGTGGTCGAGATCGTGCGCCCCGGGCAGAGCTTCGGCGAGGCGCTGATGTTCCTCGACAAGCCCTACATCGTGTTCGCCCAGGCGCTCAGCGACTCGATGCTGCTGCACGTGTCCAAGCATGCGGTGAACGCGGAGCTCTCGCGCGACCCGGGCTTCGCGCGGCGCATGCTCTCGGGCCTGTCGCGCCGGCTGCACGGGCTGGTGCGCGACGTCGAGGCCTACACGCTGCGCTCGGGCGCCGAGCGGGTGATCGGCTATCTGCTCGGCGAGGTGCCGGAGGAGGTGACATCCGGCGCGGTGGAAGTCGAGCTCACGCCGGGCAAGAGCGTGATCGCCTCGCGCCTGAACATGACCCCCGAGCACTTCTCGCGCATCCTGCACGAGCTCGCGGCGCAGGACCTGATCGAGGTCGACGGGCGCAGCGTGCGCATACCCGATCTCGAGCGCCTGCGGGGCACGACTTCCTGAGCCGCGGCGCGGGCGCGCGGCGTTGCGCCGAAGCGGCGATTTGTTGATCCGCGTCAGTTTCCGCGGCCGGGCGCCCCGCTCCGCGAATTTAGAATCGCGCGGGTGGAACTGGTCTGTCCCGCCGGGAGCCTCCCGGCGCTCAAAGCCGCGATCGACAACGGCGCCGACTGGGTGTACCTCGGCCTGCGCGACAATACGAACGCGCGCAATTTCGCCGGGCTGAATTTCGACGACGAGTCGCTCGCCTGGGGCGTCGCCTACGCGCACGAGCGCGGCCGGCGCCTCGTGATGACGGTCAACACCTACCCTCAGGCCGCGACCTGGAAGCGCTGGACCGACGCCCTCGAGCGCGCCGAGGCGCTCGGCGTGTACGCGGTGATCGCCGCCGACCCGGGGCTCATGCGCCACGCGGCGCGCGAGCACCCGAAGCTCGAGCTGCACCTGTCGGTGCAGAGCTCGGCCACCAGCCACGAGGCGATCGCCTTCTACCATGAGCGCTTCGGCGTGAAGCGCGCGGTGCTGCCGCGCGTGCTCTCGCTCGCGCAGGTCGAGCACGTGGTGAAGAATACCCCGGTCGAGATCGAGGTCTTCGGCTTCGGCGGGCTGTGCGTGATGGTCGAGGGGCGCTGCATGCTCTCGGCCTATGCCTGCGGCGACTCGCCCAACACGCTGGGCGCGTGCTCGCCGCCGCGCGCGGTGCGCTGGCAGGAGACGGCGAGCGGGCTCGAGTCGCGCCTGAACGGCGTGCTGATCGACCGCTATGCGAAGGGCGAGCGCGCGGCCTATCCGACCCTGTGCAAGGGCCGCTTCGCGGCCGCCGGCGCGACCTATTACGCGATCGAGGAGCCGGCGAGCCTGAACACCCTCGAGCTGCTGCCGCAGTTCCGCGACATGGGCGTTGCGGCCGTCAAGATCGAGGGCCGCCAGAGGAGCCCGGCGTACGTCGCGCAGGTGACGAAGGTCTGGCGTGCGGCGATTGACGCCGCGGAGAGGGAAGGCGCGCGCTACATGCCGCGCCGCGAGTGGATGGCGGTGCTCGATCGCCACGCCGAGGGCAGCCAGCACACGCTGGGCGCGTTCTCGCGCCCGTGGAAATAGGGGGCGCGCGGTGAAACTATCCGTGGGGCCCGTCCTGTACTACTGGCCGCGCCAGGCGATGCTCGAGTTCTATGCCGGGATCGCCGAGTCGCCCGCGGACGTGGTGTATCTCGGCGAAGTGGTGTGCTCGCGCCGCCACGAGCTCGCCTTCGAGGACTGGCTCGCGATCGCCGATCGGCTTGCCGCGCGCGGCAAGGAGGTCGTGCTCTCGGCGCAGGCGCTCGTCGAATCGGCGGGCGACCTCAAGCTCGTGCGGCGCATGCTCGAGAACGGCCGCTACCGCGTCGAGGCGAACGACATGGGCGCGGTGCACCGGCTCGCGGGCCGCGCAGGCTGGGTCGCCGGACCGCACCTC
>JAKALD010000103.1 GCA_021813275.1 Pseudomonadota bacterium
AAACTTGGCGAGCGGCAGGGCGCGCGATCGGAGCGCGCCGTCCGCCTTGCTCGCGAGCAGCACGCGCGCCTCGAGCACGAGCAGCGGCACGAGCATATCGCCCGCCGGCGAAGCGTTGCACAGGTTGCCGCCCACGGTCGCGGCGTTGCGGATCTGGTCGCTCGCGAAGTGGTCGCACGCCTGCCACAGGATCGCGAGCCGCTCGCGCACCAGCGCGCTCGCGAGCAGCTCGCTCACGGTGGTGAGCGCGCCGATGCGGATCACGCCCTCGCGCTCCTCGATGCCGCGCAGCTCGGGAATGCGGCGAATGTTCAGCAAGAGCGGTGCAAAGCGCATCCGGCCCGACTGCGTCTGGGGCATCAGGTCGGTGCCGCCGGCGAGGATCGTCGCGTCGCCCGAGCGCAGCAGCTCCGCCGCCTCGGCGAGGCTCTTCGGCGCGGCGTAGCGCTCGATCGCGGCCATGCTCAGAACCTCACCGGCTCGCGGTAGCGGCCGTAGACCTCGGCGAGGCATTCGGTGATCTCGCCCACCGTCGCGTACGCCTTGACCGCCTCGAACACCGCCGGCATGACGTTGCGCCCCTCGCGCGCAGCCGCGCGCACGGCCCCGAGCGCGGCGGCGGCACGGCTTGCGTCGCGCGCGGCGCGCGCCTCGTTCAGGCGCGCGACCTGCTCGCGCGCGTCGTCCTCGTTGTAGGGGTGCATCTGCACCTCCAGCTCCTCTGCCTGCTCGACGCGGTAGCAGTTCACGCCGACCTTGCGGAACTCGCCCGACTCGATCGCGCGCTGCATACGGTAGGCCTGCGCCGAGACGCGCGCCTGGATCGCGCCCTCGGCGACGAGCTTCACGATGCCGCCTTCGGCATCGACCTCTGCCATCGCCTGCTCCATCTTCTGGCGCATCTGGTTGGTGAGCGTCTCGACGTACCACGAGCCGCCGAGGGGGTCCACGGTGTCGGCGAGGCCCATCTCCTCGAGCAGCAGCTGCATGGTGCGCAGCGAGATGCGCTGCGCGTATTCGGTCGGAATGGTGTAGGCCTCGTCGTAGCAGCACAGCGCCGTGGTCTGCGCGCCCGCGAGCGCGGCGATCAGCGCGTAGTACGCCCCGCGCACGATGTTCACTTCGGGCTGCTCGAAGGTGAGCCCGCCACCGCCGCCGCCCGCGATCATGCGCATCCAGCCCGACTCGGGCTTGCGCGCGCCGTAGTGCTCCGTGACGATCTTCGCCCACAGGCCGCGCGCGGCGCGGAACTTGGCGACCTGCTCGAAGAGGTTGCCGAAGACGTTGAAGTTGAACGAGAGGCGCCCGGCGAACTCGTCCACGTCGAGCCCGCGCCGGATCGCCTCGTCGGCGTAGGCCTTGGCGATGCAGAACGCGTAGGCCATTTCCTGCACGGGATCGGCGCCGGACTCGCGGATGTGGTAGCCGCACACCGAAACCGGGCTGTACTTGGGCGCGTGCTTGGCGCAGTACTCGATGGTGTCGCCGACCAGGTTCACCGAGGGCTCGACCGGATAGATCCAGGTGCCGCGGCCGATGAACTCCTTGAGGATGTCGTTCTGCGCCGTGCCGCGCAGCTTGGCGACGTCGTAGCCGCGCTTCTCGGCCATCGCCAGGTACATGGCGATCAGCTGCGGCGCCGCGCCGTTCACGGTGAGCGAGACGGTGATGCGCTCGAGGTCGATGCCGTCGAACGCGACCTCGAAGTCGCGCAGCGTGTCGACCGCCATGCCGACGCGCCCCACCTCACCGTGCGCGAGCGGGTCGTCGGAGTCGAGCCCGCACTGGGTCGGCAGGTCGAAGGCGACGTTGAGGCCGGTCTGACCGTTGGCGATCAGGTACTTGAAGCGCCGGTTGGTGTCCCCCGGGTTGCCGAAGCCGGTGTACTGCCGCATGGTGTACGGCCGGTGGCGGTACATGAGCGGGTGGATGCCGCGCACGAAGGGGTACGCGCCCGGATCGCCGATGAAGCCGAAGCCGCCGCTGCGCTCGACGTCCTCCTTCGTGTAGACCGGCCGGATCTCGATGCCGGATTCGTTCACCACGCGCTTCGCCGCCGGGTTCAGTCGGTCGTTCATGACGCATGCGCCTCGATGAAGTGGACGATGTCGGCGAGCTTCGAGCTCGAGGGGAAGATCCCCTCGAAGCCGAGCTCGCGCAGCCGGCCGTGGTCCTGCCTGGGCAGGTTGCCGCCGATCACCCAGAGCTTGTCCTCGAGCCCGGCCCGCTCGAGGAGCGTCTTCAGCCTCTCGCAGAACGGCAGGTGCGATCCCGCCATCGAGGAGAGCGCGATGACGTCCACGTCCTCGTCCTGCGCGATGCGCGCCACCGCCTCGGGCGTCTGGCGCAGCCCGGTGTAGATCACCTCCATGCCCGCGTCCATCAGCGCGCGCGCCACCACCTTGGCCCCCTGGTCGTGGCCGTCCAGGCCGGGCTTGGCGAGCAGCACCTTGATCGGCATCGCGCGGCTCATGCGCAAAGCTCCTTGGCGATGACGAGCTTGAGGATCTCGCTCGTGCCGCCGCCGATCAGCGTGAAGCGCACGTCGCGCAGGAAGCGCTGCACCGGGTACTCCATCGCGTAGCCGTAGGAAGCGAGCACGCGCGCGGCCTGGTCGCAGGTGCGCGCCGCCGCCTCGCTCGCGAAGAGCTTTGCCATGGCCGCCTCCTTGTGGTGCGGCTTGCCCGCGTCGCCCAGCCACGCGGCGCGGTACACGAGCTGCGCCGCGGCCTCGAGCTCGGTGGCCATGTCGGCGAGCTTCGCCTGGATGGCCTGGTAGCGGTTGATCGGCTTGCCGAACTGGCTGCGCTCGGCCGCGTAGCGCAGCGCCGCGTCGAGCGCGGCGCGCGCCACGCCGTTCGCCATCGCGCCGGTGATGATGCGGATCTCGGCGAGCGTCTTCCGGAGGTGCGCCTCGCCGTCGCCCTCTTCCTTCGAGAGGCGGTGGCTGTCCGGCACGAAGCAGTCGTTGAACGCGAGCTCGGAGGTGGGCAGCGCCCAGACGCCCATCTTCTCGATCTCGCGCCCGATCGCCAGGCCGCGGAACGCGCGCTCGACGAGGAAGATCGTGAGCTTGCCTTCCTCGCCCGCTCTCGCGAACACGGTGAAGAAATCGGCCACCGGGGCCGAGGTCACCCAGGTCTTCTGGCCGTTCAGCACGTAGCCGCCGTCGACCTTGCGCGCGCGGGTCGCGATGCCCTGCAGGTCGCTGCCGGCGTTCGGCTCGGTCATGCAGATCGCGCCGATCCGCTCCCCGCGCAGCGCAGGCCTGAACAGCCGCTCGAGCACGTCGGCGTTGCCGAGCATGTGCAGGAACTTGGTGCCCATCAGCGACTGCATCGCGGCGCAGCCGGCGAGCGACATCGAGCCGCGCGCGATCTCCTCGAGCGCAATGCAGAACTCGGTGAGCCCGGCGCCCGCACCGCCGGCCTCCTCGGGGTAGCGCATCGCGAACAGGCCGAGGCCTGCCAGCTCGTCGAAGAGCGCCCGCGGGAAGGCATGCGCCTCGTCGAGCGCCCCGGCCTGCGGCGCGACGCGCTCGTCGACGAAGCGCGCGAACGCCTCGCGGATCGCCCGCTGCTCGCTCGAGAGCCCGAAATCCACGCGCGCGGCCCCCGCTACGCGTCGCCGACCTCGAGGACCACCGCCATCGCGGTATCCCCCGCGGCGCAGCCGGTGAACAGGCCGAAGCCGCCGCCGCGCAGCGCGAGCTCCTCGATCAGCTCGATGACCGCGCGCGTGCCCATCGGCGCCTGGGGATGGCCCCAGACGAGCGAGCAGCCGTAGTTGTTCATTCTGCCGAGGTCCGCCCCGGTGGCGCGCGCGAACAGGACGTCGTTCACCGCGAACGGATTGTGGGTCTTCACCGCGTCCATGCGCCCGATCGTCTTGCCGGCCTGCTCGAGCGCGCGCTGCGCGGCCGGGATGGTCGCTTCGGGCATGTAGGCGAGCGCGGCGCGCGCCTCGCCGAAGCCGTGCAGCCGGATGCGGATTCCCGGGTCGCGGCTCAGCTCCTTGGCGCGCTCCGGACGCGCCAGCACGATCGCCGCGTTGCCGTCCGCGGGATGGGTCTGCCCCCCGTAGGTCACGGTGCCGCCTTCGATCACCGGCTTCAGGCGGGCGAGCCCCTCCACGGTCGAGAAGTTGATGCCCTCGTCGCCCGCGAGGCTCGCCGCGGCCTTGCGGTAGGCGGGATCGGGCACCTCGAAGGGCAGGCTCATGAACCGCTTGTGGAACGCGCGCTCATCGGCGAGCGCCTCGCGGTACTGCGCCTCGCGCCTGAGGACCACCTCGTGCTGCTCGGCCGTGCCGATGCCGTGCTTCGCGGCGACGTTCTCGGCGGTGCGCAGCATCGCGTGCCGCCCGAGCGGGTCGCACCCGAAGTTGTCCATCACCCAGTCCTCGTGCGCCCCGGTGCCACCGGGGCCGCGCGGATTCGGGTAGTACAGGTGCGGGCCGTTGGACGTGCGATCGCAGGTCAGCGTGAGCGTCGCCTGCGAGAGGCCGCTCGCGATTTCCTGGGCACCGGCGAGCAGGACGCGAACGCCGGTCGCGCAGGCCTGCATGAGCGTCGGGCCCCCGATGTGGCCCATCCCGGCGAGGCCCGCGAGCCACGGCAGCCCGTAGAACGAGTGCTTCTGCGGCACGCTGATGCCGAGCACCCCGTGATCGAACGTCTCGCCCGGAATCCCGCGCCTGGCGAGCTCGGCCTTGGCGACGTGCGCGGCGAGCTCGATCGAGTTCAGGTTGGCGAACGCGCCCTGCCAGCGCGCGAACGGCGTGCTCCAGTAGGCACCGTAGGGAATTTCGGCGAGGTAGGCCACGGCGTTCTCCCGGCTCAGCCCGCCGCTGCGCTCGCCGCCGCGCCCATCTGCTTCGTCATCTCGAGCAGGATCCGCTTGGCGCGCTCCAGGTGCGCGAGCATCGCCTTCGCGGCTTGCTCGCCGTCGCCCCGCGCAAGCGCCGCGGTGAGGCGCTCCAGGCCGTCGAGAACGACCTTGCGTACCGCCGCATCGTCGAGGGTGAAAGCACGCAGGTAGCGCACGTGGTCGGCGTACAGCTCGATCGCGCGCACCAGCCGCCGGTTCGGGACGAGCGCCGTCCACGCATCGCGGTAGCGGTAGTTGGCGTCCATGAATGCCGCGCCGTCGTCGGCCGCGTGCGCCCGCGCCATGTCCTCGAGCGCGGCGCCCAGCGGCGCCAGGGCCTTACGGTCGCCGCGCACGCGCCCGGCAACGAGCCGCAGCGCCTCCGGCTCGAGCAGGTGGCGCAGCGCGTAGATGTCCTCGATGTCCTGGTCGGTGAGCGCCGGCACCGTGAAGCTGCGGCCCTCGGGAACGACCAGCCCCTCGCTCGCAAGCCGCGCGAGCGCCTCGCGCACCGGGGTGCGCGAGACGCCGAGCTGCGTGGCGAGCGCCGCCTCCTGGAGCGGCTGCCCGGTCGGCACGCGCCCGGCGCGCAGGTGCTCGCGCAGCGTCGCGTAGACGCGATCGGCCAGCGGCTTCGGGCGTTCCAGCACCTCGAGCTTCGGGGGGCCCACGGCGGAAAAGTCTCTGGAATACGTGTCCCGTATACCGTATACTCGAACCGGCCCGACGTCAAGGACCGCGATCCAGCTCACCGCAAGAGGCGCACTCCCTCGCCATGCGCATCGGCATCGACGTAGGCGGCACGTTCACCGATTTCGTCCTGCTCGACGACGCGACCGGGCGCCTCGACACCTACAAGTGCCTCACGACCGCGCGCGATCCCTCGGACGCGATCGCGGCGGGCGTCACCGCGCTCGCCGCCCGGCACCCCGGCTGCACGGCGCGCCTGGAAGAGGTGGTGCACGGCACGACGCTCGTCATCAACGCGATCCTCGAGAGAAAGGGCGCGCGCACCGGACTCGTCACGACACGCGGCTTTCGCGACGTGCTCGAGCTCGGGCGCGAGATCCGCTACGCGGCGTACGACGTGTTCGCGCAGTTCCCCGAGCCGCTCGTGCCGCGCGAGCGCCGCCTCGAGGTGAGCGAGAGGCTGCGCGCCGACGGCAGCGTGCTCGAGGCGCTGGACGAAGCCCAGGCGCGCAGCGTGCTGCGCGCGCTCACGTCCCTCGAGGTCGAATCGATCGCGGTGTGCCTGCTCAACTCGTTCGAGAACCCGGTGCACGAGCTGGCGCTCAAGCGCCTCGTGGCGGAGGAGCTCCCGGGGGTCTCGGTGTCGATCTCCTACGAGGTGCTGCCGCAGATCCGCGAGTACGAGCGCACCAGCACGACGGTCACCAACGCCTACGTGAAGCCGCTCACCGAGGGCTACCTGCGCCGGCTGCGGGCGAGGCTCGGCACGCTCGGATTCCAGGGCCGGCTGTTCATCATGCTCTCGAGCGGCGGGGTGACCTCGGCGGAGACGGCCGCCGAGCACCCGGTGCGCATCATCGAATCCGGTCCGACCGCGGCGGTCATCGCGGGCCAGTACTTCAGCCGGCTGTTCGAGGTGCCGCAGATGTTCTGCTTCGACATGGGCGGCACGACCGCGAAGTCGTGCCTCATCCAGGGCGGGACCGCCGGCGTGGTGCCGACCTTCGAGGTCGGACGGGTGCAGCGCTTCCAGAAGGGCAGCGGCCTGACGATCCAGGTGCCGGTCGTCGACCTGATGGAGATCGGCGCGGGCGGCGGAAGCATCGCGCGCCCGAGCCGCATGGGCACGCTCCAGGTGGGTCCGGAAAGCGCCGCCGCCGATCCGGGGCCGATCTGCTACGGGCGCGGCGGCGTCGAGCCGACCGTCACCGACGCCGACCTGCTGCTCGGCTATCTCGATCCGGACTATTTCCTCGGCGGCGCGATGAAGCTCGACGCCGCCGCCGCGCGTCGCGGCATCGAGGAGCGCGTGGCGGAGCCGCTCGGCGTGCCCTACCTGCAGGCCGTGTGGGGCATCCACGACCTGATCAACGAGACCATGGCGGCCGCCGCGAAGACGCACATCGCCGAGCGCGGCGGCAACCCCAGGGCGCTCACTGTGGCCGCCTTCGGCGGCGCCGGGCCGGTGCACGCCTGCGGCCTGGCGCGCAAGCTCGGCGCGCCGCGCGTGATCGTGCCGCCGAACGCGGGAGTCGGCTCCGCGATGGGGTTCTTCGCCGCGCCGCGCGCCTTCGACCTGGTGCGCAGCCACAAGACACCGCTGCTCGCGGCGGACTTCGCCCGGCTCGAGGCGCTGTTCCGCGAGCTCGAGGCCGAGTGCGAGCGCACGCTGCGCCGCTCCGGCGCGACCGGCGCGATCGAGTTCGCGCGCTCGGTCGACGCGCGCTTCATCGGCCAGGGCTCCGAGACGACGCTTGCGCTGCCCGAGCGCGACTTCGCGCGCCTGGATCGGGCGGCGCTGCGCGCGCGCTTCGACGACGAATACCGGCGCCTGTACGGGCGGACCTACCCCGAGTCGCCGGTCGAGTTCGTGAGCTTCCGGGTGCGCGCGAGCCTGCCGGTGCGGCTGCTCGCCCTGCCCAAGCTGCCGCCGCCCGCGGGCGCGCGCGTCGACCAGGCGCTCAAGGGGGAGCGGCGCGCCTATTCGCCGCGCGCGGGCGATTTCGTCCCGCATCGCGTCTACGACCGCTACCGGCTCTATCCCGGCGCGGCGCTCGCCGGGCCGGCGATCATCGAGGAGCGCGAGTCCACGATCGTCGTCGGCGAAGACGCGTGCGCGACGGTCGACGAGTACGGATTCGTCTGGATGGATGTCGCGCAGGAGGCCGCCCATGACCAGCCGCTTTGATCCGGTGACCCTCGAGATCCTGTGGCGCCGTCTGATCTCGATCGTCGACGAGGCGGACGCGGCCGTGGCGCGCACCGCGTTCTCGAGCCTCTTGCGCGACGCGCACGACTACACCTGCATGTTCACCGACCGCCGCGGCCGCGAGCTCGCGCAGGGCACGCTCGCCACGCCAGGGCAGTCGGGCGCGATGGCGCTCGGCATCAAGAAGCTGGTCCAGAGCCTGCCGGCCGAGGCGTTTCGCCCGGGCGACGTGTACGTCACCAACGATCCGTGGGCGCTCGCGGGGCACCTGAACGACGTCTGCGTCCTGAGCCCGATCTTCCACGACGCTCGCCTCGTCGCCTTCACCGCCTGCATCCTGCACCACGCCGATATCGGCGGGCGCGTGGCCTCGGACAACCGCGACGTGTTCGAAGAGGGGCTGTTCGTCCCGCTGGTGAAGCTCTACGACGGCGGCCAGCTCAATCAGAGCGTGCTCGACATGATCCGCGCCAACGTGCGCACGCCCGAGCAGGTGACCGGCGACCTGCGCTCGCAGGTCGCCGCGAACCACGTGTGCGCCGAGCAGATCAGGCGCATGCTGCGCGAGCACCGTCTCGAGGGCCTCGACGAGCTCGCCGACGAGATCATCGGGCGCAGCGAGCGCAGCCTGCGCGCGGCGATCGCCCAGGTGCCGAGCGGCGTGTACCGCGCCGAGGGCGTCATCGAGCAGGTCGCGGGCGAGCCCGACGTCGTCATCCGCTGCGCGCTGCACATCGGCGGCAGCGACATCACCGTGGACCTGAGCGGCTCCGCGCCGCAGGTCGACTGGGGCGGCAACGTGGTCTACAACTTCACCTATGCCTACGTGCACATGGCGGTGAAGAGCATCTTCGACCCCGAGCTGCCGAACAACGACGGCGCCGCAGCGCCGCTCCGCCTCGTCGCCCCCGAAGGCAGCGTCGTCAACTGCCGCTTTCCGGCGGCGGTGGCGGCGCGCATGCAGATCGGGCACTTCATGACCGAGATCGTGTACCGCGCGCTCGCGCAGGCGCTGCCCGGGCGCGTGGTCGCATCGAGCGGCGGCACCCCGGCGACGATGCAGGTGTTCTACGGCCGGCGGGCGACGGGCGAGCCGTTTCACGCCGTGCTCATCCGCGGCGGCGGGTTGGGCGCAAGTGCCGCGCGCGACGGCGAGGGGTGCTTCATCTTTCCGGCGAACGGCGCCAACACGCCGGTCGAGATTCTGGAAAGCGACACGCCGCTCGTCGTCGAGCGGCGCGAGCTGCTCGCCGATTCGGGCGGCCCGGGGCGCCAGCGCGGCGCGCTCGGCCGGCGCGAGGTGTTCCGGGTGCCCGACGACGCCTACGCACCCCAAGGCGAGGTAAGCCTCGCGATCCAGTCGGGCCGCTTTCGGCTCGCGCCCGAGGGCCTCTTCGGCGGCCGGCCCGGCGCGCGCGCGCAATTCCTCGTCAACGATCGCGCGGGCAACCCCTACGGCCTCACGCGGCTGCGCCCCGGCGACCGCGTCGTCATGGACGCCGCCGGCGGCGGCGGCTACGGCGAGCCGAAAGAGCGCGATCCCGAAGCGCTCGCGCGCGACCTGCGCGAAGGCAAGGTGAGCCGCGAGGGTGCGGCGCGCGACTTCGGCCTGTCGCCGGGCGCATAGCGCCGCACAAAAGAAAAGGGGCGCTCGCGCGCCCCTTTTTCGGTGCTGCAGGCTCGGCGAGCCGGGATTACATCTCCATCCCGCCCATGCCGCCCATGCCGCCCATGCCGCCCATGTCGGGGGCGCCGCCGCCTTTCTTCTCCTCGACCAGCTCGGCGACCATCGCGTCGGTGGTGAGCATCAGGCCCGCCACCGAAGCCGCGTTCTGCAGCGCGGTGCGCGTCACCTTGGTCGGGTCGATCACGCCCATCTGGACCAGATCGCCGAACTCGTCGCTCTGCGCGTTGTAGCCGAAGTTTCCCTTGGATTCGACGACCTTGTTCAGCACGACGGAGGGCTCGGCGCCCGCGTTCGCCACGATCTGGCGCAGCGGCTCCTCCAGCGCGCGCAGCACGATCTTGATGCCGGCGTCCTGGTCGTGGTTCTCGCCCTTCACCTTGCCCTCGATCGCCACGCGCGTGCGCAGGAACGCCACGCCGCCGCCGGGGACGATGCCTTCCTCGACCGCCGCGCGGGTCGCGTGCAGCGCGTCCTCGACGCGCGCCTTCTTCTCCTTCATCTCGACCTCGGTCGCGGCGCCGACCTTGATCACCGCCACGCCGCCGGCGAGCTTCGCCACGCGCTCCTGCAGCTTCTCGCGGTCGTAGTCGCTGGTCGCCTCGTCGATCTGCACGCGGATCTGCTTGACGCGCCCCTCGATCTGCTTCTTCTCGCCGGCCCCGTCGATGATCGTCGTGTTCTCCTTGGCGCACTCGACCTTCTTCGCGCGCCCCAGGTCCTTGAGGCTCGCGTTCTCGAGCTTCAGCCCGAGCTCCTCGCTGATCACCGTGCCGCCGGTGAGGATCGCCATGTCCTCGAGCATCGCCTTGCGGCGGTCGCCGAAGCCCGGCGCCTTCACCGCGACGGTCTTCAGGATGCCGCGGATGTTGTTCACCACCAGGGTGGCGAGCGCTTCGCCCTCGACTTCCTCGGCGATGATCAGCAGCGGCTTGCCCGCCTTCGCGACCTGCTCGAGCACCGGCAGCAGCTCGCGGATCGAGGAGATCTTCTTGTCGTGCAGCAGGATGTAGGGATCATCCAGCACGGCGATCTGCTTCTCGGGGTTGTTGATGAAGTACGGCGAGAGGTAGCCGCGGTCGAACTGCATGCCCTCGACGATCTCGAGCTCGTTCGCGAGCGACTTGCCGTCCTCGACGGTGATCACGCCTTCCTTGCCGACCTTCTCCATCGAGTCGGAGATGATCTTGCCGATGTCGGTGTCGGCGTTGGCCGAGATTGCGCCGACCTGCGCGATCTCCTTGGAGGTGGTGCAGGGCTTGGAGATCTTCTTCAGCTCCTCGACCACCGCGCCGACCGCCTTGTCGATGCCGCGCTTCAGGTCCATCGGGTTCATGCCCGAGGCGACGTACTTCATGCCCTCGCGCACGATCGCCTGCGCGAGCACGGTCGCGGTGGTGGTGCCGTCGCCGGCGACGTCGGAGGTCTTGGAGGCGACCTCCTTCACCATCTGCGCGCCCATGTTCTCGAACTTGTCCTTGAGCTCGATTTCCTTCGCGACCGAGACGCCGTCCTTGGTGACGGTGGGCGCGCCGAACGAGCGCTCCAGCACGACGTTGCGGCCCTTCGGCCCGAGGGTCACCTTGACCGCGTCGGCCAGAATGTTCAGGCCGTGGACCATGCGGGACCGCGCGCCTTCGTGAAAACGTACTTCCTTAGCAGGCATGTCTTTCTCCTTCCGGTTCGATTCGGGCTTCGAGGGCGATCAGGCGCCTTCGATCACGCCCATGATGTCTTCCTCGCGCATGACCAGCAGCTCCTCGCCCTTCACCTTGACGGTCTGGCCCGAGTACTTGCCGAACAGCACCTTGTCGCCGACCTTGACGTCGAGCGGGATGAGCTTGCCCGCCTCGTCGCGCTTGCCCTTGCCCACGGCGACGATTTCGCCCTGGTCGGGCTTTTCGGCGGCGGTGTCGGGGATCACGATGCCCCCGGCGGACTTGCGCTCTTCCTCGATGCGCTTGACGATCACGCGGTCATGCAATGGACGAATATTCATGACGAAGA
>JAKALD010000371.1 GCA_021813275.1 Pseudomonadota bacterium
GCCGGCCGCGCCGCGCTTCATGAGCTGTAGCGAGAGGACGAATAGCGCGAGCGCGAAGGAGATCGAGAGCAGACGCGCGAGCACGCGGCCGCTCAGCGCGAGCTTCGGGACGTGCGGGACGGGCAGAGCAAGCTCGGGCTCATCGAGGGCGGGCGCCGGCAGCGCGCGCTCGCGGAGTCCTTCGCTGGCCACCGTCACACCTTCGCCCGCTCGGCGGCGATGAGGACGCGCGCGACCTCGGGCCGCGAGAACTCGTGCGGCGGCTCGATGCCATCGCGCAGGAACTCACGCACCTGGGTGCCGGAGAGCGTCACGCGGTCTTCGGCGGCGTGCGGGCAGGTCTTGCTCGACGCCATGCCTTCGCACTTCTTGCAGTAGAAGGAGTGCTCGAAGAAGAGCGGTGTGATGCCGAGCTGCCGTGCGTCGAACTCGGCGAAGATGCGCTGGGCGTCGTACGTGCCGTAGTAGTTGCCGACGCCGGCGTGGTCGCGGCCGACGATGAAGTGCGAGCAGCCGTAGTTCTTCCGCATGATGGCGTGGAAGATCGCCTCCCGCGGGCCGGCGTAGCGCATGGCGGCGGGCAGGACGGAGAGCAGCACGCGGTCCTTCGGGTAGTAGGTGTCGAGCAGGACCTTGTAGCACTCCATCCGCACATCGGCGGGGATGTCGTCGGCCTTGGTGTCGCCGACGAGCGGGTGCAGCAGCAGGCCGTCGACGATTTCGAGCGCGCACTTCTGGATGTACTCGTGGGCGCGGTGCACGGGGTTGCGCGTCTGGAAGCCGACGACGCGCGTCCAGCCGCGCGCGGCGAAGGCGGCGCGCGTCTGCGCGGGGTCGAGCCGGTACTCGGGGAAGCTCGCGTCGCCGGCGCGGCGGAAGACCTGCACGGGCCCGCCGATGAGCACGTCATCCTGCGCGTAGAGCGCGGCGACGCCCGGATGCTTGTCCTCGGTCGTGCGGTAGACCTGCCGCGCCTCGTGCTCCCTGTCGTACTCGAACTGCTCGGCGACCGTCATCACCGCGAGCGGCGTGCCACTGGCGTCGGTGAGCGCGACGTCGCCCTTGATGCGGTTCGCGTCGTCCCGCGAGATGCTGAGGGTGATGGGGATCGACCAGGGCAGGCCATCGGGCAGGTGCATAGCATCGACGACGCCGCGGTACTGCGCCTGCGTCATGAAGCCGTCGAGCGGCGAGAAGCCGCCGTTGGCAAGCAGCTCGAGGTCCGCGAGCTCGCGCGAGTTGAGCGCGATAGCCGGCAGCGCGCGCGCCTTCTCTTCGAGCGCCCGCGCGGCGTCACCGTGCACCTCGCGCGGGTTCAGCCTGCCGCCGTGCGGCGCGATCAGTCCGTGGTCGGTCATCGCTAGCTCCTCGGCTCCACTGCTCGCTGTCACGCCGTCGCGGCGACGGGGATGTAGCCGCGCTCTTCCAGGGCGGCGAGCACCTTGCTGACGCTCTCGCCCAGATCCTCGGCCTCGGTGTCGACGGTGACCTCCGGGTGCAGCGGCTCCTCGTAGGGGTCGCTGATGCCGGTGAAGTTCTGGATCTCGCCGTTGAGCGCCTTCTGGTAGAGGCCCTTCACGTCGCGGCGCGTCAGCTCGGCGATCGAGCACTTCACGTACACCTCGACGAAGTCGCCGACGTTCCGCCGCACCTCATCGCGGATCTCGCGGTAGGGCGAGATGGCCGACGCCAGCACGCAGACGCCGTTCCGCGTCAGCACCTCCGCCACCCAGCCGATGCGGCGGATGTTGGTGTCGCGGTCCTCCTTGCTGAAGCCGAGGCCCTTGCTGAGATGCGTGCGCACGACGTCGCCATCGAGCTTCTCGATCTTCCGCAGGCCGCGCTCGCGCAGCAGCGGCTCGATGGCGTCGGAGATGCTGGTCTTGCCCGCGCCGGAGAGCCCTGTGAACCAGATGGTGAATCCCTGCTGTTCCAAACCGTGTCTCCTCCAGAACCGAGAACCTAGAACCGAGAACCTGGAACCGCGAACCGAGAACCGTGTCAGTCGCCGACGGCGGCGCGCGCGGGCTCCGGGCCCTCGCGGCTGTCGGGGGCGTGCAGGCCGCATTCCGTCTTGTCGAAGCCCTGCCAGCGGCCGCTGCGCGGGTCGTCGCCGGCGGCGACGGGCCGCGTGCAGTGCGTGCAGCCGATGCTCGGGTAGCCCCGGTCGTGCAGCTCGTTGTAGGGGACGCCGTTGTCGAGAATGTACTTCCAGACCTGCGGCTCCGTCCACGCCGCGAGCGGGTTGACCTTGACGAGGCCGAACTTCTCGTCCCACTGGACGACTGGGGTTTCGGCGCGTGATTTCGACTGGTCGCGGCGGATGCCGCTGATCCAGGCCCGCTTGCCGGCGAGAGCGCGGCGGTTCGGCTCGACCTTGCGGAGCGCGCAGCAGGCGTCGGGGTCGCGCGCCCAGAGCGCATCGCCGTAGGCGGCCGCCTGCTGTGCGGGCGTGAGAAGCGACATGTAGCCGGCGGGCTCGAAGCCGTAGCGGGCGGCGGCGACATCGCGCAGCTTGTAGGTCTCCGGGAAGAGGAAGTCGGTATCGATGTAGAAGACCTCCACCGACCGGTCGATGCGCATCATCATGTCGAGCAGCACCATGCCGGAA
>JAKALD010000104.1 GCA_021813275.1 Pseudomonadota bacterium
CGCAGTCGCCGCAGCTGTTCAAGCAGCTGCTGATGGTGGCCGGCTTCGACCGCTACTACCAGATCGTGCGCTGCTTCCGCGACGAGGACCTGCGCTCCGACCGCCAGCCCGAGTTCACCCAGGTGGACATCGAGATGTCGTTTCTCGACGAGCGCGGCATCCAGCGGCTGATGGAGGATATGATCCGCGCGCTGTTCGCGGAGGTGCTCGGCGAGGAGCTGATCGACCCGTTCCCGCGCCTCACGCACGCCGAGGCGCTCTCGCGCTTCGGCTCGGACAAGCCGGACCTGCGCGTGCCGCTGGAGCTCACCGAGCTCACCGACCTGATGAAGACGGCGCAGTTCAAGGTGTTCCGTGCGGCCGCCGACCTGCCCGGCGGGCGGGTCGCGGCGCTGCGCGTGCCGAAGGCCGATCTCACCCGCAAGGAGATCGACGACTACACGCAGTTCGTCGCGATCTACGGCGCCAAGGGCCTCGCCTACATCAAGGTCAACGACCGCACGAGGCTGCCCGAGGGACTGCAGTCCCCGATCGTCAAGTTCCTGGCGAACGAGACGCTCGCCGCGATCCTCGAGCGCACCGGCGCCGAGGACGGCGACCTGATCTTCTTCGGCGCCGACCGCGCCAAGATCGTGAACGACGCGCTCGGCGCGCTGCGCCTGCGCATCGGGCACGACAAGGGCTACGCGGCCAAGGGCTGGCGGCCCCTGTGGGTGATCGACTTCCCGATGTTCGAGTGGGACGAGGAGGAGAAGCGCTGGGCCGCCATGCACCATCCGTTCACCGCGCCCAAGGACGGCCACGAGGACCTGCTGCAGTCCGAGCCCGGGCGCGCGCTCTCCAAGGGCTACGACATGGTGCTCAACGGCTGGGAGATCGGCGGCGGCTCGATCAGGATCCATCGGGCCGACGTACAGGCGAAGGTGTTCCGGGCGCTCGGCATCTCCGACGACGAGGCGCGCGCCAAGTTCGGCTTCCTGCTCGACAACCTGCAATACGGCGCGCCGCCGCACGGCGGCATTGCATTCGGCCTGGATCGCATCGTCGCCATGATGGCGGGCGCCGAGTCGATCCGCGACGTGATCGCCTTCCCGAAGACGCAGCGCGCGCAGTGCCTGCTCACCCGGGCCCCGAGCCCGGTCGACGAAAAGCAGCTGCGCGAGCTCGGACTGAGGCTGCGTGACTTCGCCAAGCCGTGACACGGTGCCGGCGGCGGGCGGCGCGCGCTTCAAGCTGCCGGTCTCGGTCCTCGTGGTGGTGCACACGCCCGCCCTCGAAGTGCTGCTGCTGGAGAGGGCCGCGCGGCCGGACTTCTGGCAGTCGGTGACCGGATCGCTCGACGCTCCCGATGAGGCGCTCGAGCATGCCGCGCTGCGCGAGTTGCGCGAGGAAACGGGCCTCGATGCGGCGAGCGGGAGGCTGCGCCGCTGGAATGTCACCAACACTTTCGAGATCTACGCGCAGTGGCGGGGCCGCTACGCGCCCGGCACCACGCGCAACACCGAGCACGTGTTCAGCTTCGAGGTCCCCGCGGCGCGCGCGGTCGTGCTGGCGCCCGACGAGCACGTCGCGTATGTCTGGTTGCCGTGGCGCGCGGCGCTCGAGCGCTGCTTCTCGTGGTCCAACCGCGACGCGATTCGACTGCTCGCGGCAGACCTGGAAACGGGCGAGGCCGCGTAACATGGTGCTCGCATGACCGAGAGAGCGGAGCCCGCGGCAGCGCCTGCGGGCGGCGAGCAAGCGGCTGGGGATGAACCCGTGGCAGGCGTCGAGCTGGCGGCGCCGTGGCAGGCCGACGCCGAGGAAGAGGGCGCCGAAGGCGGCCGGGCGGGGCGTGGCCTGCGCCACGCGCCGCGCTTTCACTACCTGTTCTCGCCCCGGCTGTGGCTGCAGCGCATCGTGTTCTGGGGCGGCGCGGTAGCCGTCGCAGGCGCGGCGATCGTGTTCGCGATGAGCGCGTCCTATCTCGACGTGCTGCTGCACCGCGGCCTCGCCTGGTGGCCGTACCTGCCTTTCGTCGTCACGCCGATCGGCATGGCGCTGGTGGTGGGCCTCACGCGCTACTTCAGGGGCAGCGAAGGCTCCGGAATTCCGCAGACGATCGCCGCGCTCTCCATGCGCGAGCCTTCCGCCCGCAGCCGGGTGCTCAGCCTGAAGATCGCGGCCGGCAAGATCGGGCTCACGCTGCTCGCCCTGATCTCCGGCGCCTCGGTGGGGCGCGAAGGGCCGACCGTGCAGATCGGCGCTTCGATCATGCAGGCGCTCGGGCGCGTGACGCGCTTCGCACGCCACGACCTGGACAAGGGACTCATCCTCGCCGGCGGGGCGGCCGGGATCGCCGCCGCGTTCAATACCCCCTTGGCCGGCATCGTGTTCGCGATCGAGGAGATGAGCCGCTCGTTCGAGGAGCGCACCAGCGGCACGATCACCACCGCGGTCATCGTGGCGGGCATCGTGTCGCTCGCGGTGCTCGGCGATTACACCTATTTCGGCCACACGTCGGCGGCGTTGCGCTTCGGCGAAGGCTGGATCGCGGTCGCCGTGTGCGGCGTGGCCGGCGGCCTGCTCGGCGGGTTCTTCAGCTTTCTGCTGATCCGCGCCGCGAGCGGCCTGCCCGGCAAGCTCGGGCCTTTCGTGCGCGCGCGGCCGGTCGCGTTCGGGGCGCTCTGCGGGCTGCTGCTCGCGATCATCGGCTTCGCCTCGCATGGCACCACCTTCGGCACCGGCTACCGCGAAGCGCGCAGCATCGTCGAGCACACCGAGAGCATGCCGGCCGCCTTCGGCATCCTCAAGATGCTCGCGACCGTGGTCTCCTACGTGAGCGGCATTCCCGGCGGCATTTTCTCGCCGTCGCTCGCCGTGGGCGCCGGGCTCGGGGCGAACCTCGCGCTGCTCATGCCGTACGCGCCGGCCGGAGCGGTCGCGCTGCTCGGGATGGTCGGATACTTCGCGGGGGTCGTCCAGGCGCCGATCACCTCGTTCGTGATCGTCATGGAAATGACCGCCAACAACCAGATGCTGCTGCCGCTCATGGCTACGGCGCTGATCGCAACCGGCATCTCGCGCCTGGTGTGCCCCGAGCCGCTGTACGCCAGGCTCGCGCAGGGGTTCCTGCCCGGAGCGAGCTCCGAGCGGCGCCCGCCGGACCCACGCCAGGCATGATCGAGCAGCTGCGAGTCGCGACGCTCAATATCCACAAGGGCCTGTCGCAGTTCAACCGCCGCATGGTGGTGCACGAGCTGCGCGAGGGCCTGCGCGTGCTCGATCCGGACCTCGTCTTCCTGCAGGAGGTGCAGGGGCTGAACGAGCGCAACGCGCTGCGCTTCGCCACTTGGCCGCACGCGCCGCAGCACGAGTATCTCGCCGCGGAGCGCTGGCAGCACGCCTATGGCCGCAACGCCATCTACGAGCACGGCCACCACGGCAACGCGATCCTGTCGCGCTTTCCGATCGTGTCGGTCGAGAACGAGGACGTATCCAGCCACCGCTACGAGCGCCGCGGGCTGCTGCATTGCGTGGTCGCGGTGCCGGGATGGCGCCGCAACCTGCACTGCCTGTGCGTGCACCTGTCGCTGCACGAGCGCGGGCGCCGGCGGCAGCTGGAGGCGATCGCGGAGCGCCTCGAGCCGCTGGCGGCGCACGACCTGCCGATCGTGGTGGCGGGGGACTTCAACGATTGGCGACATCGCGCGACGCGCGTCCTCGCGACGCGTCTCGGGATGACCGAGGTCGCGGTGGTGCGGCACGGGCGCGCCGCGCGCACGTTTCCGAGCGTGCTGCCGGTGCTGCGGCTCGACCGGATCTACGTGCGCGGATTCCGGATTCTCGGCTCGCAGGTGCACTGCGGCGCGCCCTGGAGCCTGCTGTCGGACCACCTCGCCCTCAGCGCGGATTTGATGCACGGGGCGAGCAAGCGGCCTGCTTGAGACGATGGAGTACGTCGGCGGCAACCGGCTGACCCTGCTGCGCAACGGCGAGCAGTACTTCCCCGCGCTGATCGCCGCCCTCGACGCGGCGCGCGTCGAGGTGTTTCTCGAGACCTACATCTTCGCCAACGACGAGACCGGGAGCCTGGTCGCCGACGCGCTCGCCCGCGCCGCCGGGCGCGGCGTCAAGGTCCACGTGCTGCTCGACGGATTCGGGGCGCACGACTTCTCGCCGCGCTTTCGCAACATGCTGGCGGGAGCCGGCGCGCAGGTGCTGATGTTCCGGCCCGAGCTCAGCCGCTGGCGCCTGCGGCGCAGCCGCTTGCGGCGCATGCACCGCAAGCTCGCGTGCATCGACGCTGCGCTCGGCTTCGTCGGTGGCATCAACGTCATCGACGACTACGACACGCCGCACCAGACGCCGCCGCGCTACGACTACGCGGTGCGCATCGAGGGACCGCTCGCGCGCGAGGTGCGCACGCAGGCGGCGAGGCTGTGGTCGCGCGTCGCCTGGGCGGCGTTCGGCAGGCGGCTGCGCGGGCTGGACGCGCTGATGGGCACCAGCCGCGCGCAGGCGCCTGCGCAGGGCGCGGCCTCCGGCGATGGTCAACGCGCCGCGCTGCTGGTGCGCGACAACCTGCGGCATCGCAACGACATCGAGGACGCCTATCTCGATCTGATCGCGCGCGCGCGCGAGGAAATCCTGATCGCCAACGCCTACTTCTTTCCGGGGCGGCGATTCCGCCAGGCGCTCGCCACCGCGGCGGCGCGCGGCGTGCGCGTGGTGCTGCTGCTGCAGGGGCGCGTCGAGTACGTCTTGCTGCACTACGCCTCGAGAGCGCTGTATGGCTCGCTGCTCGACGCGGGGATCGAGATCCACGAATACCACCGCAGCTTCCTGCACGCCAAGGTGGCGGTGTTCGATGCGCGCTGGGCGAGCGTCGGCTCCTCCAACATCGACCCCTTCAGCCTGCTGCTTGCGCGCGAAGCCAACGTTTTCGTGGACGACCGCGGCTTCGCGACCGAGCTGCGCACGAGCTTGATGGAGGCGATGCGCAGCGGCGCGCAGCCGGTCCCGCCGCAGAGCTGGAAGCGCCAGCCGCTGTGGCTGCGGGTGCGCATCTGGATCGGCTATGGGCTCGCCCGCCTGCTGCTTAGCCTGACGCGGGCGGACAAGGCGCACTAGCCCCCGCACCTGCTTGGGTGCGGCTAGGCGACGAGCCGCAGCCGTCCTTCGATGAGCGCTGGCACGACCGGGAAGGCGTCGAAGCGGCACGCGAACTCGACCTCGTGCTGCAGTCCGCGGGCCGCCATCATGCGGCCGACCCGGCAGTCGTGCAGCACTTCGGGCGTCTTCGCCTGCCGGTACAGGCCACGTGCGGCGCGCGCCGCGTCCGAAAGGTCCGCGCCGCTGCCGAGCAGGTCGGCGATGCGTTCGACGAGGTAGCCCGCACCGTAGAAGTCCTCGAGGTTGAAGTTGTTGCCCGAGCCGGAGCACAGGATGAGCACGGTCTCGCGCGGATGCCGCGCGACGATGTGCTCGGCCAGCGCGCGCGCGTTGAGCAGCGCGCCGCAGTACACGTGCGCCGCCCCCGCGGACTGCGTGACCGCGACGGTGCCGTTGGTGGTGGAGTAGATCAGCGCCTTGTCGCGCACGCCGTGGGCGAGCAGCGCGAGCGGCGTGGGCTGCACGAAGCCGGGAAGGGTCTCCGCATACAGCTCCCCCGAGAGCACGCAGGCACCGGCGGCCTGAGCGCCGGCCTGGGCGCGCGCCGCCGCCTCGTCCGCGACGGGAATGACCTCGCGCGCGCCGTGCGCGAGGGCCGCGACCATGGTCGTGGTGGCGAACAGGACGTCGAGCACGACCACGACCTTGCCCGGGACGCGCACCGTGTCGAGCTCCTCCTTCTTGGTGAGGACGTGGACCTTGTGATTGAGCTCGATGCGGGCGGGCATCACTTTGGCCTGCGGCCGAACATGCCCCAGCCCTCCATCGTCAGCACGACCTCGCCGTCCTGGTTGAGCGCTTCCCAGCGCGACTTGACGAGCCCGGCCTCCGGGCGGCTGCGCGAGGCGCGCGCTTCGAGCACGTGGCGGCGGTAGGTGAGCGTGTCGCCGGCGCGCACCGGCTTGAGCCAGCGGATGTTGTCCACGCCGGGCGAGCCCATGCTCACGGTGCGATTGATCGTGGTTTCGCACATCAGGCGCATCCCGATCGCGCAGGTGTGCCAGCCGCTCGCGATCAGCTTGCCGTAGAACGAGTCGCGTGCGGCCGCGGGGTCGGTGTGGAAGGGCTGCGGATCGAACTGCCGCGCGAAGGCGACGATCTCGGGCTCGGTGAAGGTGTAGCGGCCCATCTCCACGACTTCGCCGACCTTGAAGTCCTCCCACCAGAGAACGGGCATTGCGCCGGTGTCCATGCGGCGTGCTCGTCAGCTCGGCTGCGCGGCTGCGCCCGCGGCGGCGCCGGGCAGCAGCGCGCGAATGAAGCGGCTCGCCGCCGCGAGGACCGCGGCGCGCGCCTGATGCTGCGGGTAGTGCCCGCAGGCGGGAATGCGCAGGGTCTCGAGGCGGCCGGGCAGCAGCGCGGCGAGCGCCGCGAGCTGCGCTTCGGAGAAGAATTCGTCGTCCTCGCCCTGGATGGCGAGCACCGGGCAGCGAACCCGGCTCACGCAGGGCTCCAGTCCCCAGCCTGCATCCGCCTGCGGCGCGGTCCAGACCTCGACCAGCCGCTCGAAGAGCGCCGCGGTCTTCGCGCCGTGATGGCGCTCCAGGCGGGCCCTGAGGTCGCCGTGCTCGAAGTCCGCGATCTGCGCGCGGATCGCCGCCACGGTCTTTTCCTCCCGGAAGAGGTGCGGCGCGAGCGCGACGACGCCGCGCACGAGCCCCGGGTGCGCTCCCGCGTGAGCGAGCGCGATCGCGGCGCCGTCGGACTGCCCGACCAGGACGGCGTCCCGCACGCCGCCCTTGGCCAGCACCTCGGGCAGCGAGACGAGCGCCTCGTGCAGCAGGTAATCGCGCCGGTAAGGCCGCGCGAGCGGCTCGGAGTCGCCGGAGCCCCAGCGGTCGTACACGAGCGCCCCGCAGCCGACGGCTTGCGCGAGGCGCTCCGGCACGTCGCGCCACATGCGCGCGCTGCCCAGCGCGTCGTGCAGGAACACCAGAGTGGGCGCCTGCTCCGGCCCGGGGCCGCGCCAGTGGGCGCGCAGCGCCCGGCCGGCCGCGCGCAGGCTCATCTGGCGCAAGGCGCGCTCGAGTACCTCCCGGAAGTCCGCCGGCGCGAGCGCGACGAGATCGCACGGTGTGCGCGCGAAGAACGCCTCGACGGCTTTGCCGGCCTGCGCCGCGCTGCGGCCGCGCAGCTCCGCCTCGAGATCGAACACGGTGCGCGGCGGGGTGACGAAGAAATCGCCGGTCAGGAGCACCTCGCGGATGCGCTCGCGCGCCGGGCCTTCCAGGCGGACATCGGCGCGCAGCGTGCCGCCGCGGCGCACGAGCGTCGCCGACACGAGGTTGTCCTCGACTTCGGGCGCATCGACCAGCTGCACGAACTCGTCGGTTCCGAGCTCGTGCTCGTGGAGCCGCTGCGCGAGCGTTTCCTCGTACTCGCTGAGCGCGCCCCACTCGGGGCGCAGGCCGAGCGCGTCGCGAAAGCCCTCGAGCAGCGCAGCGTAAATCTCCTCGAGCGGCGGAACCCGGCCCAGCACCTCGCGCACGGTGACGACGCGGCGGCGCGCGTCCTCCAGGTCGCGCTTGGCGAGCTTCTCGGCAGGAACCTTGAGCGCTTCGATCATGCGCGTGGCATCGAAATCGACGAGCAGCGTGCCCTGGTAGAACAGCGTCGCGCCGTCGATGAAGCCGCCGGTGCCGCTGATCTTGCGGCCGTCCACCTCGATGTCGTTCCTGGGCCGGAACTCGGCGGGTACGCCGAGCCGCTTCAGCCCGGAGGCCGCCGCCGTGCAGATCTTCGCCGCGATCTCGGCGAGGTCGCTCGTCCCCAGCCGGCGCCGGTCGAGCACCAGCTCCCACCCGATCTGACCCTCGTCGAGGTAGAGGCCGCCGCCCCCGGTGATGCGCCGTCCGACTTCGATGCCCGAGCGCCGGCAGTACTCGAGCCGCACCTCGTGACTCAGGATCTGGTGCAGGCCGACGAGCGCCGAGGGCCGGAAGCGCAGGAAGCGGATCGTGTCCGGGATGCGGCCGGCGTTGTGCGCCTCGATCAGTGCCTGGTCGAGCGCGATGTTGATTCGGCCGCCGCGAATACCCGTGTCGATGACCCGGTCCGCGCGAGGCGCTTCGGCGTGCGAAGACGGTGCAGTCATGTTCAGGCCTCCTCGAATCTTATCTCAAGGTCTGACGCGCGAAGCGGAATGGCGCGGCGCCGCCGAGCTCGACTTGCGGATCTCAAATTAGAATGCGGGGACTTCGAGCGGGATCCAAAGTGACGCAAGGCAAGCCTTCCGACCCGGATGCGACGGGCGGCCGCCGGTTGCTCGACGAGCTGGACCAGCAGCTCGCCGGCTGGGCCGACCCGATGGCGCGGCTGCACGAGGCCCTGACGCGCGACGAGCTCGTCTTGTACTGCCAGCCGGTGCTCGATCTGCAAGGCACGACGCAGTTCCCGATGGCGGAGGTGTTGGTCCGCCTGCGCGAGGAGGAAGCGGCGCTGCTCCCGCCGGGCGAGTTCTTTCCGGTGTTCGAGCATTTCGGCATGTTGCCGGACCTGGATCGCTGGGTGGTCAGTCACGTGGTCGCGCGGCTCGCGCGCGGCTCGCGCATCCCGCGGCTCATCGTCAACATGTCGGGGCAGTCGCTCGAGGATCCGGGGTTCGCGAAGTTCGTCGCCGACGCGCTGGTCGCGGCGGCGGTGCCCGCGACGAGCGTGGTCTTCGAGATCGGCGAGTCGGACGTGCTTTACCGGCTCGAGCACGCCGCGCGCTTCGCGGCGGCGGTGAGGGCGATCGGATGCGCGGTGTCGATCGACGGGTTCGGCGGCCGGGCGGTGTCCTTCGCGCCGCTGAAGGCGATGCGCACGGATTTCCTCAAGGTGGACGGCTCGATCGTGCGCAACGTCCTGCGCAGCGCCGTGGCGCTCAACAAGCTGCGCGCGATCCTGCGCGTCGGCGACATCCTTGGGCTTGGGGTCGTCGCCGAGAACGTCGAGGACCAGAGCGTGCTCACGCGCCTGAAGGCGCTGGGCGTGCGCTACGTGCAGGGCTTCGGCATCTACGAGCCGCACCCTTTGGAGGCCCTGCTCGGTGCGCCGCCGCCAGAGTAGTGCCCCGCGGCACCCCGTCGGCGGGCACACGCGCCGGGCGCATGGACGAAGCCGTGCGGACCGGCGTTGCCAAATGGCCTAACGTGCCGGACGCGTACGGCTGGCTCGCCCTGGACGCGCGCGGCGAGTGGCGGATGCGCAACCCGCGCACGGGCTCCATGGAGCGCATCGGCAACGCGGCGCTGCGCGAGCGCATCGGGCGCCACTACGCCGCAGACGCGCGCGGGGCCTGGTTTTATCGCAATGGCCCGCAGAGGGTCTTCGTGCGGCTCGAGCGTGCGCCGCTCGTCTTCCGGCTCGGGCCCGGGGCCATCGTCGATCACTGCGGCCAGCCCGCCGGGGCGCTGCGCGGCGCGTGGCTCGATGAGCAGGGCGGGTTGCTGCTCGCGGGTGGGCGCGGCATCGGCGTGCTCGACGATCGCGACCTCGGCACCGCGTGCGGACACCTCATGGACCGCCGCGGCGCGCCGCTCGATGAGGCGCAGCTCGGCGCGCTGCTGGCGGGGGAGCAGGACGTCGCAGCGTTCCTTGCGTGGGGCGGGGCGCGGCTCGCCCTCGGGCGCATCGCATCCGCCGATCTCGAGGCGCGCTTCGGCTTCGTCGCCGTGCCGCGGCCGTAGCGGCGGCAGCCCCGGTCCGGCCCGGCGCGGCGGGCAGACCGCGGGTGCCGGGCCCGGGGCCATAGCTGGCTCCGCATCCCTCGCGCGCCGGCCTCCGATGCGCCTTGACGCTCATGGAAAAACCTCTTTATAATCCGGCCTCTTTTTTTCCTCCTGGGCGGCTACAGCTCGATCCGCGTGGCCGCCCGGTTCGTTTCTGGAAACGGAAAACATGCCGACTGTCAACCAGTTAGTGAGCCACGGCCGCGCCGCCAAGCGAGCCAAGTCGAAGGTGCCCGCGCTCGCCGGGTCGCCGCAGAAGCGCGGGGTATGCACCCGCGTCTACACGACGACCCCGAAAAAGCCGAACTCGGCGCTGCGCAAGGTGGCCAAGGTGCGCCTGACCAACGGGTTTGAGGTGATCGGCTACATCGGGGGCGAGGGGCACAACCTCCAGGAGCACTCGGTGGTGCTCATTCGCGGCGGCCGCGTGAAGGACCTGCCGGGCGTGCGCTACCACATCGTGCGCGGGTCGCTCGACACGCAGGGCGTGAAGGACCGCAAGCAGGGCCGCTCCAAGTACGGCGCCAAGCGCGCCAAGGCCGCTTAACCGCGAATCTGTCAGAGGACTGCCATGCCCCGTCGCCGCGAAGTTCCGAAGCGCGAGATCCTTCCGGATCCGAAGTTCCACAACGCCGACGTGTCGAAATTCATCACCGTGATCATGCAGCGCGGCAAGAAATCGACCGCCGAGCGCATCGTGTACGGCGCCTTCGACATGATCAAGTCGAAAGGCGGCAAGGATCCCGTCGAAGTCTTCACGCAGGCGGTGCAGAACGTGAAGCCCGTGGTGGAGGTGAAGAGCCGGCGGGTCGGCGGGGCGAACTACCAGGTTCCGGTCGAAGTCAGGCCGGTGCGGCGCATCGCGCTCGCCATGCGCTGGATCCGCGAGGCGGCCCAGAAGCGCGGCGAGAAGTCGATGACCGTGCGGCTGGCCGGCGAGCTGCAGGAGGCCGCGGAAGGGCGCGGCGGCGCGATGAAGCGGCGCGAGGAAGTGCACCGAATGGCGGAAGCGAACAAGGCCTTCTCGCACTACAGGTTCTGAGGACTGGATTTTCCGGGTTGCGCCCCCATATTCAACGACCCTTCGAACGACGCAAGGATGGGCATCACCGTGGCACGCAAGACTCCAATCGAGCGCTATCGCAACATCGGCATCAGCGCGCACATCGACGCGGGCAAGACCACGACCACGGAACGCATCCTGTTCTACACCGGCGTCTCGCACAAGCTGGGCGAAGTGCACGACGGCACGGCGGTCATGGACTGGATGGAGCAGGAGCAGGAGCGCGGTATCACGATCACTTCCGCGGCCACGACCTGCTTCTGGAAGGGGATGGACCAGACCTACCCCGAGCACCGCATCAACATCATCGACACGCCGGGGCACGTCGACTTCACGATCGAGGTCGAGCGCAGCCTGCGCGTGCTCGACGGCGCGTGCATGGTGTACTGCGCGGTGGGCGGCGTGCAGCCACAGTCCG
>JAKALD010000105.1 GCA_021813275.1 Pseudomonadota bacterium
TTGATCGTCGGCGCCAGCGGATTACCCGAGGGATTGAACACGCCCATGCCGAACAGGGTAAGCTGGGCCCCGGCGGCTACCATGCCGGTGATCGAACACGGGCTGAAGAACGGGGTGTCCATCAGATACAGGCCCGGTGCCGGAGGCGGCTCGCCGAACTCGAGCAATCCTGCGAATGCGCGCGACCCCACTTTCGCCACCGCGCCCATGCTCTTCTCTACCAGCGTAGTGAGGCCAGCCTCGATGTTCTCAGCCGTTGGATTGATCCCGCGATAACGCTCGCCGTCCTCCTCCATACGCTGCTCGGCGGCGGCGATGGCGGCCACGATGCGCGCCGCCACCTCCGGACTGCGGCACGAAGCACGCACCGCATCCTCCGCTCCGACGAATTCCACGGTTTCCGAAACGATTGCGCTGCCCCCGGCGTCGAGCACAAGGTCAACAACGCGCCCGATCGCCGGGTTCGCAATTAGCGCAGACGTGGGATCCGACCCGCCGCACTCAAGCGCCAACGTAAGCGCGCCGAGCGGGCATGTTTGCCGGACGGCCGCGCGCCTCTCCGTGTCCAGCGATTCCAGCGCATCGCGCCCTGCGCGAACCGCGGCCGTCATGCCCGCCTGCTCCATCAGAGCCAGAACGGCGAATGCGCGCCCGCTGCCCGACAGCTTCTTGCGCCACTGTTGCGCGCTTGCCGAGTCGTGGCACAGCACCAGGCAAGCACCCACGTTGGGGTGCACGGCTAGGGACTCGCAGATCAGAGCCTGCCGCGCGGCGTCCGGCGCGCGCAAGCCGCGCATGAACTCTCCACTCACCAGAACCACGCCACGACCATCCGCGCAGATCAATTCCGCCCAGCGGTTTGTGAGCGCTACCGTCGACATCACGACGAGATGATTGCGCACGCCCACTTTCCCGCCGACCCGCACGAAGCCACGAAAATGCGAAGCGGCGGATGTCACTGGCGCCACCACTTGATCATGATTTTTCTCTTGCCATTCATGGTAGCGCTACCATACCATACCGACGCACGATGCCACCTGTCAATCGTCCATGATCAGCGCCAGCTCGTATAAGAAAGGCCTCGCGCTTCTGCTCCCCTGGGCCGCCGTCGTCGCCATCTGGACGCTCGTGCACTATTCCGGCCTCGTCAAACCGACTCTGGTGCCGACGCCCGCGCAGGTCACAGTGCGCTTCTGGCAGCTGCTGTCCAACGGCAGCCTCCCGCTCGACATGCTGATCTCGAGCAGGCGGGTGCTCACCGGGGTCGCCTTGGGGACCCTGCTGGCGGTTCCGACCGGATTTCTCCTCGGCTGGTACAAGAGTGTCCATTTCTTCGCCGACCCGCTGGTGAACTTCTTCCGCGCGTTGCCTCCCATCGCGCTCATTCCTCTCGTAGTGGTGTACTTCGGGATCGGCGAGACGGCGAAGGTGGTCGTGCTGTTCTATGCGGCGTTCTTCTCCGGCGTCATCGTGATGTACGAGGGTATCAGCCAGATCAGCCCGATCTACATCCGCGTCGCGCGCACTCTGGGCGCCACCGATGGCGAAATCTTCCGGCGCGTCATTGTTCCCCTGTCGCTGCCACATATCCTCACGGCCGTGCGCGTCGAGCTCGGCGTCGTGTGGGCAACGCTGGTCGCATCCGAGCTGATCGCGGCGCAAAACGGCCTGGGAGCGCTGATCCAGAATGCGTCGGCGTTCTTCCAGCTGGACGTCATCTACCTCGGCATCATCTGCATCGGATTGATAGCACTCGCCATGGACCTGACGCTGCGCAAGATCGCGCGCCGCTTTCTGAACTGGCAAGAGAGGATCTCATCGTGACCGCGCCGAACCGCATCGTGTTCGACCACGTCTCGGTGAGCTTCCGGACAGAGAGCGGGACGCTTCCGGTGGTGGACGACGTCTCGTTCACGGTCAAGGACCGAGAGTTCGTGTCGCTCGTCGGGCCATCCGGCTGCGGTAAGACCACGATGCTGAACATCCTCGCAGGGTTCGTGTTGCCGACGAGCGGATCCGTCACGCTGGACGGCGCACCGATTGCCGGTCCGAGCCCCGATCGCGGCGTAATCTTCCAAGAGTACGGGGTATTCCCGTGGCTGACCGTTGAAGCAAATATCGAGTTCGGTCTGCGCTTGCGCGCCAATCTGAAATCCGTGACGGAGCGCACGAACGTCTGCGACCGCTACCTAAAGCTGATGGGGCTTTCCGAGTTCCGCAAGGCATACCCCAGGACGCTCTCGGGCGGCATGCGCCAGCGGCTTGCACTGGCGCGCGCGTACGCTGTCGCGCCCCAATTCTTGCTCATGGACGAGCCGTTCGGCGCCCTCGATGCGCAGACGCGCACCGCGATGCAGGATTTGTTGCTCGAAGTGCTGCAAAAGGAGGGTAAGACCGTCGTCATGATCACGCACTCCGTCGAGGAGGCGATCTACCTCTCTTCTCGGGTGGTCGTGGTTTCGGCGCGCCCCTCCCGGGTCCGCTGTATCGTCGAGATCCCTTTCCCGTACCCGAGGACCGAGTCGCTGCACGAAAAGCCGGAATTCCTACAGCTGAGATCGCGCATACGCGATCTCGTGATGCTCGAGTACGCCGCGCAGGAGCAGCAGACGCGCGACGCGGCGCCGCACTAGCGGCGCCGCACCACTTGCTACGCGCCCAGGACGCTCGGCATTAGCTTCGCGTCGAAATATTTCGACGCCGGCAGGGGTTTCTCCAGTGCGCCGATCTCGACGTAGAAGTTCGTCACCTTATCCAGCCACTTGTCCACCGTGCCGTCGGCGTACAGCTTGGCCCACTCTCGTGCCGGAAACACCTTGGCCGCCTTGTACATTGCCTTGAGGGAGTCCAGCGGCACCTCCGGATACTGCGTCTTCTGTATGGCCGCCAGGGCGTCGTCCGGTTTCGACACCAGATAGTCATTGGCCGCGATCCATGCTCGCGCAACGCGCCGAATCACGTCGGGGTGCTTTGCGTAGTACTCGTTGCCTGCTACCCAGCCGCCGATGATCGCGGATTCCGGATAGTAGGCCGACGCATCGACCAGCATTTTCGCCGTCGGCACGTTCTTCGCGACCGCCAGGTTGAAGGGCACCCAAAGTGCGACCGCCGGAACTGCCCCGGCAATGAACGCCGATACGGCGTCCGGCATGCGTTGGTTGACAATCTGCACGTCGGTGGCCGGATTGATGCCGTTGGCTTTCAGCGCGGTGCGCAGAAACACGTCCGCGGTCGAGCCGATAGCGGTCGGGATCTTCTTCCCCTTGAGGTCGCCGAAATTCCTCACGCCCTGGTCGGTGCGAACCCACAGCTGCGCGGTCGCGTACTCGATCGAGTTGATCAGGAAGACTTTGCCCTGGCCGCTCGCGGGAAAATTCGCGGCGTAGGCGCCGACGGACAGCATGTCGATGCTGCCCCCGACCATGGCCTGAAAGATCGCCAGCCCGGAGTCGAACTTGATGAACTCCATATCGAGCCCTTCCTTCTTCCAGCTCCCGATATGTTCGCCCGTCCAGATCTGCCCATCCACGGCCACGGTGTGGATGTAGCCGACCCGAAGCTTGTCGCTGCGCGCGCGGGCAATCGCCGGGAATACGCCGGCGGCCACGGCGGCCGCGCCGACCCCCAGCCCCTTCAGCAGGGCGCGTCGTTTACTCGACTCCGTGCTCATTTCCTATCCTCCTCCCTTCGATCACACAATGCCCCTTCAGGGCGTTTTCACCGGATTTGCTGCCATCAAGTCGACCTGCATGTAGGCGTACCCCTTGCATTGCAGGGCGATGCTGATTTCCGCTACGTTTTCCTCGGCAACCGTAAAGGACATGAGGTTGTCGGGTGCCACGTGATGCCGCCCCATCGCGATGCCGCAAGTCACGATGCGCGCGCTGCCGGATTCACGGAGGTCTTGCATCAGCCCATGGATCGCGGACAATCTCGGAATGTTCTCTCCATCGAACTTGGTCCCGGCCTGCGAGCGGATGACGAACTTCGTCGACGGGCCGTGGATCAAGACGACGAAGTCCGTCGCGATCCCGCGCTTGCGGAAGTTCTCGGCCGTGAGCTTGATCAAATTAATACGGTCGTAGAACATGTTCTCGTCGCCGGTCGTGAAGTCGTAGACCGCCCCCACCCTTTTCAGTCCATCGAAATAGTCGATTTCGTCAGGCATGGGTGCTCCTGCGCTCAGCCGCGGCCCGGTATGCAGCGGCAGCCCCGTAGGCGCCGTCGCCCACCGCAGCCATCTTCACGAAAGGATCGGAGGAATTGCGCCACTTCGACCGATGCGAAATCATGCGCAGTTGTGCACGTGAACGTGTTCGCCCGGCGCGATGGTCTGCGTCGCGCGTCCGATTGCCACGCCGTACTTGATCACCCTCTCGCCGCGGGGAATCTTGCGCAACGCGACTTTGTGACCGAAGGGCACCCCGCGCGCGGCCACCAGCCCTCCCTGCAAGCGCTCGAGATCCACGCGCGCGTCCAGAACCGTCGCCACGTTGTCGCGCGGATCGATCACGATGTGAATCCGCTCCGCCGCACTCATGGCGCGCGCGCATCCTTCGGCGGCACGCTCGCGGCAATGCCGCGGCGCTCTCCGCGACTGGCGGAGCGAGACGGCGTATGGTGCATCATCGCCTGTTGCAATGGATGGTAGCGCTACCATATCGAGGATGAAGGCTTGTGTCAATTGCCCGGAAAATGCGCCTCCCCATGACAAAGTCACCCCAATTGCGTAGGCCGCCGACCATGGCGGATGTCGCGCGCGAAGCGGGCGTCGCGCCAATCACCGTGTCCCGCGCCGTGTCCCACCCCTCGCAGGTCGCCGCGCACACGCTTACGGCGATCCGGCGCGCAATCGAGCAGACCGGTTACGTGCGCCACGCGGTGGCCGGGAGCCTGGCATCCAAAGCCACCCGGTGCATCGGCAGCGTAGTTCCGGTGCTGTCCAATTCGATATTTGCCGACACGCTTCAGGGTCTGTCCGAAGAACTCGAGGCGCGCGGCTACCGATTGCTCATCGGCTCCAGCCAATACGACCCCTTGCGGGAGCAGCGAGTCGTCGAGGCATTCCTCGAGCAGCGTGTCGATGGGATTGCACTCACCGGAACCACGCACTTGCCGGCACTCCGGGCGCAACTGAAGCGTTCAGGAACTCCCGTGGTGGAGATGTGGAATCTCCCGACGCGACCTCTGGATTGCGCAGTCGGCTTCTCCAACTTTGCAGCAGCACGCGCCATGGTCCGCCACCTGGTATCGCGCGGCCATCGGCGCATCGCATACATCGGCGGGCCGACCTACATGAACGACCGGACGCAGGCGCGCGAGCGCGGCTATCGCGCGGGGCTCGCCGAAGCCGGCCTGAAAGCCAGGGAGGCTTTCGTGCGGCGCACCCCGTTCGAATTTGAGAACGGCGCCCGCGCGTTGTCTGACCTGCTAAGCAAGACGCCGTCAATAGACGCCGTTTTCGCGGCCAGCGACGTGCTCGCGGTTGGCGCGCTGCTGTATTGCCTCAAGAGCGGCCTGCCTGTCCCCGGCCGTGTGGCCCTGGCGGGACTCGATGGCTCGCCGATCGGCGCCCAGCTCACGCCGGAGCTCACTTCCATGAGATTCGCGCGTCGCGAGATCGGCGCGCATGCGGCGAGCATATTGCTCGGTCGGATCGGCGGAGCGCTGCCAGGGACCGTCGTGGACCTCGGCTTCGAGCTGCTGCCCGGCGCAAGCTCATAGCAGAGCCCGGCCCCATTCTTGAGCGCTCGGAGGACACAACTTGCCCCCTTTCCGGCGGTAGCTGGTCGCTTGATCAACAAACCGGAGACAGCATGCTCGCCGCCTTCGATGGCGCTGGGCCTCGGGGTTCCGGGAGGTGACCGGATACTCCAGCCACAAAGCTGGATGGAAATCCCGATCTCAAGCACCGTCAAAGATCTGGTGCTCGGCTCCGGCGTGAGCGTCGCCGACCGCGGCGCCTCTGGCCTGAAAGGAGTTGAGAGCGACTGGCGCCTGTACGCGGCAGCCAGAGTGCGCTTCGCAAGCTGCGCGACGGGTTGCCGGCGCCGCGGAACGCGCGGGTAAGCGGCATGTCTGTTGAAGAAGGAGCGCAACTTCCGATTCGGACCATGCCGCAGCACAAGAACGCAGCGAAGTTGCTGCTGAGCGCGCTGCTCGCCGCGGCGCCGCTCCTCGCGGCCGCGGCGCCTAAGCCCTGGTCGTGCCGGACCGAGGTGCTCACGCACATCAGCCCGGACGGCTCGCGGATTGGCACCGCCAAAGGCGAGAGCTTCGCCGTCTCCGACCGGGGCGAGTTCCGCCTGCGCGTGCTCGACTGGATCCGCGGGGACGACGTGAGCGTGTGCCGGCGCGAAGTCAACGGGCACGCTTTCTACACCCTGTCCGACGGCGGGCGCCGCGTGCCGGCCTCGCTGCTTCGCGGGATGTTCTGATCCGTCGGCGCCTCCCGGGCCGCGGCGAAACGCCGCCGCCGGCGCGCGCGCGCTGGCCGATAATCCCGCCTCGGATACCGCGGACAGGGAGCCCGCCATGGACGAGATCCTCTACGAGGTGCGTGAGGGCATCGCGTACGTCACCTTCAACCGCCCGCAGGCGAGGAACGCGCTCACCTTCGCGATGTACGACCGCCTGGTCGAGATCTGCGCCGAGGCGAACGAGAACCGCGCGATCCGCGCCATGGTGCTCACCGGCGCGGGCGACAAGGCCTTCGCCGCGGGCACCGACATCTCGCAGTTCCGCGCCTTCGACAAGGAGCAGGACGCGCTCGAGTACGAGGCGAGGATCGACCGCGTGCTGGGCGCGCTCGAGCGCTGCCGCGCGCCGACGATCGCCGCGATCCGCGGCGCGTGCACCGGCGGCGGCGCGGGGATCGCCAGCTGCTGCGACCTGCGCATCGCGGCGAAGGGCGCGCGCTTCGGCTTCCCCGTGGCGCGCACCCTCGGCAACTGCCTGTCGATGCAGAGCTACGCGCGGCTCGCCGCGCTGCTCGGGCCGGCGCGCGTGAAGGACATGGTGTTCCGCGCGCGCCTCGTCGAGGCCGAGGAAGCGCTCGCCATCGGGTTCCTCAACGAGCTGCTCGAGGACGGCGCGGCGCTCGCGGCGCGCGCCGAGGCGCTCGCGCGCGAAGTGGCGAGCCTCGCGCCGCTCACGCTGCAGGCGACCAAGGAGGCGCTGCTGCGCCTGCGCCCCGCGATCCCGCACGGCGAAGGCAACGATCTCGTGCTGATGTGCTACATGAGCGAGGATTTCCGCGAGGGGATGGACGCCTTCCTCAACAAGAGGAAGCCCGTCTGGAGGGGACGCTAGCGGCCGGCCGGAATCGGCAGCACGCCCGGTCCCGTCCAGCCGGTCGCTTCGCCCGGGTAGCCCGTCTGCGCGGACACGAGGCGCACGCCGCGCAGCTCGACCTCGTGGCTCCAGTGGTGGTGGCCGAAAACCCACGCGAGCACCCGCGCGCGCGCCGCGGCGCCGATCAGCTCGTCGCAATCGCTGTGGAACGCCGGCGAGAGCGGCGTGATGCCGAAGCGCGGATGGCAGGCCGCGGAGTGCGGCACGTGGTGCGTGACGACGAGCGTCGGTCCGTCGTGCGGCTCGGCGAGCCGCGCGGCGAGCCAGGCGCGCGAGGCGCGATGCTCGGCGAGCGCGTCCTGCGGCCGGAACGGCGCGCCGCCCGAGCGCGCGATCAGGCGGTGATCCTCGATTTGCTCCTGCGCGCGGCGCATCGCCTCGGCGGGATCGCCGTTCGCGGCGTAGTCGGTCCAGAGCGTCGCGCCGAGCACGCGCAGCTCGCCGGCAGAAGTCGGATAGCGCGCTTCGCCCCGGTCGAGCACCGTGACGCCCTCCACGCGCGCCGCGAGCAGCGCGTCGCGCTCCTCGTCAAACGAGCCACGGTAGTACTCGTGGTTGCCCGGCACCACCACCGCCGGGCAGCCGAGGAACTCCGCCGCCTGGGACGCGTAGGTGAGCGTCGAGACGTCGCGCGTCGAGCGCATGCGACCGATGTCGCCGGCGAGCACGAGCAGATCCGCTTTGCCGGCCCAGGCGCGCAGGTCCGGGCCGAGATCGAGCGGAGTGCGCTCCGTCCACCCGAGCCGGCCGGCCTTCTCGCGGATCTCGATGTGGATGTCGCTGAAGTAGAGAACTGTGGACACGTTACTCGCGCAGAGGCGTGCGCGTCCGCGCGCACGAGAACATTCCACGCCGGGCCCGCCGTCGTCAACCCGGCGCGCGGCGCGTGAGCCAGCGGGTGATCTGCTCCAGGGTCGTGTTGCCCTGCGCGTCGGCGCGGAGATTCGCCGCCTCGGGAGGATCCGCCGCCGCGGGCTGCGCCTCCGGCTCGAGCGGCGGCTCCCGGAGATGCTGATGCAGCCCGAGCGTATCGAAGTCGCGCTCGCGAACGCCCGCCCTGAGGCGATAGCGCGTGCCGCAGTACGGGCACATGGATTCGCCCTCGTTGACGACGTCCAGGAACACTTTTGGATGCCACGACCAAAGTGGCATCCTGGGATTCGGGCAATAGGCCGGGAGGTCGTGCGCGGTCAGCTCGACCACCCGGGCGTTCGGCTCAGCGCGCGGCGCTGCCATGGCTCGGCTTTCCCGCACCGTGCGGCGCCGCGGCGCGCGCCGCCTCGTAGCGCTCGGCCTTCGCGAGCGGATAGACGATGGTGGTGCCCTCGACTGCGGCCCAGGGCGTGAGCGCGTGCGGCTGCGTCCGGCCTTTGCCGACGATGTGCTCGACCGCGATGCCGCGCACCGCGAGCGCATCTGCGATGAGCGAGCGGTGGCAGCGCCACGGCACCGCCTCGGCGCACATGAGCGCGAGCCTTTCCTTCTGCGAGTCCTCGATCAGCACCCGCAGCGCGTCGGCGAATTCGGGCGTCTGCATGTAATCCGCGAAGCCGCGAAACGAGGCGTTGTGCCAGCCCATGTTCGGCGAGTCGGGTCTCGCGCGCCGCAGGCCGCCGAGCCCGGGCGCATGCCGGTAGCCGATGCCCGCGGCCTCGAGGTCGCGGCTCAAGGCGTCGCGGTCGAACTGCGGATTGGTCCTCGAGCGCGGGATCGTGCGCACATCGACCACGCCCGCCGCACCTTGCGCCTTCAGCAGCTCGATCAGCTCGGCGAGGCTGCGGGTCGAGTGGCCGATCGTGAGGACGGCGGCATGGGCCATGACGGATATGTTAACGATCCGGGCTTCGACGCTGCACGCGGGCGCGAGCCGGTTCGGTGACCATTCAAACAGCATGGGCTTCACGGCCTTGCGCCACGCTGACGGAACGGCGCGCCCGAATCCCGACTCTATTGTGTCGACGAGCCTCGAGCGTGCAGGCGCCGGGCTATAGTAAAGACCGGGAGCGGAGCCAACGCAGCGGAGAAAGGAGACCAGCATGGCACGCATCGTGAAGCGCACCTGGCAGGAACCGTACAAGCTGACCGTCGGCGGCGAGGACAAGTATCTCTGCCGCTGCGGGCTCTCCAAGAACCAGCCCTTCTGCGACGGCTCGCACAAGCTCACCACCACCGAGGACAAGAACAAGCTCTACTGGTACGACGCTGCCGGCACGCGCCACGAGTGCCCCGACAGTTTCCCCGGCATCCGCACCTACTGATCCTGCGGCGTTCCGATGGCGGTCCACGAAGTGCGGCTGCGGCGGCGCGAGAGCGTCGCCGAGGGGACGACGGCGTTCTACTTCTCGCGCCCGGCGGGGTTCGAGTTCCGCGCCGGACAGTCGCTGCTCCTCAGCCTCATTTCGCCGCCCGAGACCGACGGCGAGGGCGACAGCCGCACCTTTACCATCGCGAGCGCGCCGCACGAGGCGGAGCTGATGGTCGCGACGCGCATGCGCGACACCGCGTTCAAGCGCGTGCTGAAATCGCTGCCGCTAGGGACCGCGCTCACGATCGACGGCCCGAACGGCGAGATGGTGCTCGAGGAAAGCCCGACGCGGCCGGTGGTGTTCCTCGCCGGGGGCATCGGCATCACGCCGTTCCGCTCGATGGCGCTGCACGCGGCGCACGCGCGCCTTGCCCACCGCATCCTTCTCTTTTACGGCAACCGGCGGCACGAGGACGCGGCGTTCCTCGACGAGCTGCAGGAAACCGCGAAGCGCAACCCGAGCTTCCGCCTGATCGCGCTCATGTCCGAGCCGCAGAAGTCGGCGCACCCCTGGAGCGGCGAGACCGGCTTCATCCGGCGCGAGCTGATCGAGCGCCACGTGGCGGAGCCGAAGGCCGCGCTCTACTACTTCGCCGGCCCACCGGCGATGACCGCGGCGATGCACGCGCTGCTCGAAGCGCTCGGCGTCGGCGAGCCGTCGATGCGCTACGAGGAGTTCTACGGGTACTGAACCGCTCGCACGAGCCGGGCCTTCCGGACCAAACGCCATGGCGAAGAAATTCGAGGTCGGCGATCACGTGAGCTGGAATTCCGAAGCCGGGCGCGCGCGCGGCAGGATCGTCAGGGTGCACACCGCGGACGTGAACTACAAGGGCTACATCCACCACGCGAGCCCGGAGGATCCGCAGTGCGAGATCAAGAGCGACAAGACGGACCACGTCGCGCTGCACAAGGGCAGCGCGCTCACCAAGCTGCGCGCAGGAGGCCACCCGGAATGAGCACCGTCACCGAGATCGCCGACAACGTCTTCCGGATCTGCACCTATGTTCCGGAAGCGAACATCCAGTTCAACCAGTTCCTCGCGCGCGACGCCGAGCCGCTGCTCTACCACACCGGACACCGGCGGCTCTTTGGCGAGGTCCGCGAGGCGGTCGCGACGCTGATCGACCCGGCGACGCTGCGCTGGATCGGCTTCAGCCACATGGAGGCCGACGAATGCGGCGCGCTCGCCGACTGGCAGGGCATCGCGCCCGCGGCGACCGCGCTCTGTACCCGGATCGGCAAGAGGATCGGCGTCGACGACTTCATCGCGGCTCGGCCGGCGCGCGCGCTCGCCGACGGCGAGCGCTTCGCGACCGGCGCCTTCCGCTACCGCTTCCTGCAGACGCCGCAGGTGCCGCACGGCTGGGACGCGAGCCTGCTCTTCGAAGAGACCCAGGGAATCCTCTTCTGCTCGGACCTCTTTCACCAGAACGGCGACGTCGAGCCGGTGACCCGCGACGACCTGGTCGGCCGGTTCCGGCAGACGCTCGTCGACAACCGCGACGGCCCGACCCCGGGCTACCTGCCCTACACGCCGCGCACCGAGGCGACGCTCGAGCGGCTCGCGGCGCTGAAGCCGAAGGTGCTCGCGGCGATGCACGGCTCGGCGTTCGTCGGGAACGGCGAGCGTGCCCTTGCCGAAGCCGCGGCGATGATGCGCGAAGTCCTCGCCTGAGGC
>JAKALD010000106.1 GCA_021813275.1 Pseudomonadota bacterium
CGGCTGCGGCAACCTCCTAGTCATCACCTACCGCGAGCTGCGGCTGCTCGAGCTGGAGATCCTGCGGGCGGTGCACAGCGGACCAGGGTCTCGTTTCCTCAACATTCATCAGGAGATCACGCTCGACGTCGACCAGTTCTACGGCATCGAGATCGAGGACTTCCCTGCGCAGATCGCCCAAGTCGCCTTGTGGCTCATCGACCACCAGATGAACCTCAAGGTCTCCGAGGAATTCGGCATGTACTTCGCCCGGATTCCCCTGACGAGCACGCCACACATCGTCCACGGGAATGCGCTCCAGCTCGACTGGAACGACCTGGTGCCTGCCGAACGGGTCTCGTACCTCATCAGCAATCCGCCGTTCTCCGGGGCGATGGTCATGGGCGACGCCCAGCGGGCGGACATGGCCGCGGTGTTCGCAGACCTGCCCGGGTACGGCGTGCTCGACTATGTCTCCTGCTGGTACTGGAAGGCCGCGAAGTACATCGACGGCGCGCCGATTCGCGCCGGCTTCGTCTCGACGAACTCGATCACCCAAGGAGAACAGGTCGGGCTGCTCTGGGCCCCTCTGATGGGGCGATACCGGATCAAGATCCACTTCGCGCACCGGACCTTCCGTTGGTCGAACGAAGCAAGAGGCGTCGCCGCCGTCCACTGCGTCATCATCGGCTTTTCGCAGACCGAGCCGGAGAAGCGCACCATCTACGAATACGTCACGCCGGCAGGCGAGCCCCATGCGATCAGCGCGCGGAACATCAACGCGTATCTCGTCGACGCGCCGGACGTGTTTCTGGAAAATCGCAGCGATCCGATATGCAGAGTTCCGCCGATGCGATTTGGCAGCATGCCGCGTGATGGCGGACACCTCATCCTCACTCCGGATGAACGCGACGAGCTAATTGCGCAAGAACCTGCCGCCGCGCAGTGGATTCGGCCGTACACCGGTGCCGAAGAATTCCTGAACCGGGGAAGCCGATTCTGTCTCTGGTTGAGCAGAGCGGATCCGGCGCAACTGCGGTCTCTGCCGAAAGTCATGGAACGCCTCGAGGCCGTGCGGAAGTATCGGCTGGCAAGTAAGGCGGCATCGACCCAGAAGGCCGCTGCTACGCCGGGACTCTTCGTGCAATTGGCCCAGCCAGACTCGGATTATCTCCTCGTTCCGAGAGTCTCATCCGAACGCCGGCAATACGTTCCGATGGCGTTCGTGAGCAAGGAAACGATCGCCAACGACCAGGTGCTGACCATCGCTGGCGCCACGCCGTATCATTTCGCCGTCTTGAGCTCCACGATGCACATGGCCTGGGTGCGCTACACCTGCGGTCGCCTAAAGAGCGACTACCGCTACTCGAAGGACATCGTCTACAACAACTTTCCCTGGCCGGAGAAGGCGACCGAAAGCCAGACGCGGGCGATCGAACAAGCCGCACAGGCGGTCCTGGACGCGAGGGCGAAGTACCCCGAAGCATCGCTCGCCGACCTTTACGATCCGCTCACGATGCCCGCGGAACTTTCCAAGGCGCATCAGACCGTCGACCGTGCCGTGGATGCGGCGTACGGAAGAAGAACGTTCGCCTCCGACGCCGACCGGGTGGCGCATCTGTTCGACCTGTACCACCGATGCACGGGCCTGCTTCCGGCCGCGGGGAAGCGACCGCGGCGAAGCCGATCGCAGTAAGTTCGCCGTGACTAGGCAAGCACGGCGTGATCGAGAAGCTGTTCGACTGCCTCGCCGACTGGCGCGAGGTGGCGAGGAACGTGAGCGGAAGAGCGCTGCCGTGCGGGCACTTCCTGCCCGAGGAGGCGCCGCAAGACACGCTCAGGGGGCTGCTGCGCTTTCTCGCCAGGCACGAGCGGCGTTGAGCGCGCGCGATTATTCCGCGCTTTCCGAGAAATTGACCGCGCCGTCCCGGTAGCCGCTCGCGACAAACAACACATGGCCTGACGCGGCCGAGTCCTCCCCGCCGGACCCCTCGATGAACGCTGCGACGCCCCGCTCTCTCCTTGCGCGCCAGCTTGCGGCCGGGCTTGCCGGCTATTGCTGCTTCATCAATCTCTATGCGCCGCAGGCGATCCTGCCGCTGCTGTCGAAGGAATTCGGCGCCGGCCCCGCCGGGATCTCCACCATCATGACCGCGAGCACGCTGGCGGTGGCGCTGACCGCACCGTTCACCGGCACGGTCGCCGACGTCTTGGGCAGGAAGCGTGTCATCGTTTCCGCCATGGCAGCGCTGGCGCTGCCGACGGTCATGGCGTCGCTGTCGCCGAGCCTGTCAGCGCTGGTGTTCTGGCGCTTCGTGCAGGGCCTCACCCTGCCACCGATCTTCGCCGTCACCATCGCCTATATCGGCGACGAATGGCCGCCGCGCGAGGCGACCGCTGCCGCCGGCGTCTATACCTCGGGGGCAAGCCTCGGCGGTTTCAGCGGCCGTTTCTTCACCGGCGTGCTCTCCGACCTGATCGGCTGGCGGCTCGCTTTCGGCGCGCTGGCCCTGATCACGCTCGTTGGCGCTGCCGCGGTCTGGGCAATGCTTCCGCGCGAGCGCAAGTTCGTACGCTCGGAAGGGCTCGTCGCCTCCGGCCGCCAGATGGTGCGTCACCTGCGCAACCCGCAACTGCTCGCGACCTATGCGGTCGGCTTCGGCGTGCTGTTCTGCTTCATCGCCACCTTCACCTTCATCGGCTTCCGCCTCGCCGCGCCACCGTACAGTTTGTCGGCCAGCTGGCTCGGCGCGATCTTCGTGACTTATCTCGTCGGCACCGCATCGACGCCGTGGACCGGCTGGGTGATCGGCCGCTTCGGGCGGCGGCAGTTCATGATCGGCAATATCGCGCTGTGGATTTGCGGGGTCGCGCTCACGCTGACCGGACCGTTGTGGACGATCCTGTTGGGGCTGACCTTGTGCGCCGGCTGTGGCCTGATGTCCCAGTCGGTGTCGACCGGCTACGTGACGATCACCGCGCAGGCCGGTCGCTCCTCGGCGGTCGGGCTGTACGTCACCAGCTTCTATATAGGTGGCAGTCTCGGCGCTGCGCTCGGCGGCGTGGCGTGGACGATCGCCGGCTGGCCGGCCTGCGTTGCGCTGGTGGCGGCGATGCTGGCCATCATGGCGAGGATCGTCGCCCTGGCCTGGGCGCCCCGGATCGGGTCGTCAGACCCGACCGAGCCGGCGTAACGCTCAGCCCGTGCTTTCCTGCCTGAGCGGCATGTAGCCGTGCGCCGGCACGGCGAGAATACCAAGCCTCCCCTCGCCCGAAATCGCCTTGGAATCAGCCCCCTGCACCGGACCGGCGCCAGGCGCACCGAGGGACTTGCAGACGCAGCAGAAAACATGTTCAATGAAAGCGTTGCGCCGCATTGCTAAGAAGGATTTTGAACAACACGCCCGGGATGGTCGGCAAGCCGGTCGAGGACTTCTCCCTGCCGGCGACGGGCGGCAGCGTGTTCCGGCTCTCGAGCACCCGCGGGCGCAAGCTGGTGCTCTACTTCTACCCGAAGGACAACACTCCCGGCTGCACCCAGGAGGGCGCGGATTTCCGCGACCTGCACAAGGAATTCGTGCGCTCCGGCGCCGCGATCTTCGGCGTCTCGCGCGACTCGCTCAAGTCGCACGAGGGCTTCAAGGCGAAGATGAAGCTTCCCTTCGAGCTGCTCTCCGATGCCGAGGAGCAGGTCAGCGGCTGGTTCGGCGTCATCAAGCTGAAGAACATGTACGGCAGGAAGGTCCGCGGCATCGAGCGCAGCACCTTCGTCCTCGACCGGGACGGGCTGCTCGCGCGCGAATGGCGCGCGGTGAAGGTCCCAGGCCACGCACAGGAGGTACTCGACTTTGTTAAAGCCCTCTGACCGCGTCTCCGACGCGGATACCGACGCACACCCCGCCGCCGACTCCCCCGCCCCCTCCGCCGCTTCCGCCCAGCAGTCCATGCCCAAACGCTCCCGCTCTGCGCCCGCCAGGCGGACCAGCAAGCTGTTCGTGCTCGACACCAACGTGCTCATGCACGACCCGTCGAGCCTGTTCCGCTTCGAGGAGCACGACGTCTACCTGCCGATGGGCACGCTCGAGGAGCTCGATAACCACAAGAAGGGGCTCTCGGACGTGGCGCGCAACGCGCGCCAGGCGAGCCGCTTCCTCGACGAGATCGTCTCGAACGCGGTCGCCGACATCGGCGCCGGGATCCCGCTGCGCGACAAGGCGGGCGAGCGTCCGCAGGGGCGGCTGTACCTGCAGACCGAGGCGATCAGCGGCGAGCTGCCGGCGACGCTCGCCGCGGGCAAGACCGACAACCAGATCCTCTCGGTGGTGCGCCACCTGCAGAAGCAGCAGCCGCAGCGCGACGTGATCCTGGTCACCAAGGACATCAACATGCGCATCAAGGCGAGGGCGCTCGGCCTCGCCGCGGAGGACTACTTCAACGACAAGGTGCTGGAAGACACCGACCTGTTGTACGCGGGCGTCACGCGCCTGCCGGCGGACTTCTGGGAGGCGCACGGCCGCGACATGGAGTCGTGGAAGAAGGAAGGCCACACCTACTACCGGGTGCGCGGGCCGCTGGTGCCGAAGCTGCTCGTGAACGAGTTCGTGTACGACGAGTCGGGCGAGCGGCCGCTCTATGCGCTGGTGAAGGAGAAGGCCGGCCGCGGCGCGGTGCTCGAGACGCTGCGCGACTACGGCCACGCGAAGAACGCGGTGTGGGGCATCACCGCGCGCAACCGCGAGCAGAACTTCGCCCTGAACCTGCTGATGAACCCGGCGATCGACTTCGTGACGCTGCTCGGCCAGGCCGGCACCGGCAAGACGCTGCTCGCGCTCGCCGCGGGCCTCACGCAGGTGCTCGACGACAAGCGCTACTCCGAGATCATCATGACGCGCGTCACCGTGCCGCTCGGCGAGGACATCGGCTTCCTGCCGGGCACCGAGGAGGAGAAGATGCAGCCGTGGATGGGCGCGCTCGAGGACAACCTCGACGTGCTCAACGCCTCGGACGAGTCCGGCGGCGAGTGGGGCCGCGCCGCGACCCGCGACCTGGTGCGCTCGCGCATCAAGGTGAAGTCGCTCAACTTCATGCGCGGGCGCACCTTCATCAACAAGTGGCTGGTGATCGACGAGGCGCAGAACCTCACGCCCAAGCAGATGAAGACCCTGGTGACGCGCGCCGGTCCCGGCACCAAGGTGGTGTGCCTGGGCAACATCGCGCAGATCGACACGCCGTACCTCACCGAGGGCAGCTCCGGCCTCACCTACGTGGTGGACCGCATGAAGGGCTGGCCGCACGCCGGCCACGTGACGCTCGCGCGCGGCGAGCGCTCGCGCCTCGCCGATCACGCCGCCGAAGCGCTTTGAAGGGAAGGACGCCGACTAGAGCTTGGAGTGAGTGCCGTCGCAGAAGGGCCGGTTGCCGGTGTGCTTGCAGCCGCACAGCCACACCTTCTGCGCCTCGCTCACCGAGAACTTCACCGGGCTGAATTCCGATCCCTTGTGCGAGCCGTCGCAGAACGGCTGGCGCTTGGAGCGCCCGCAGGCGCACCACCAGTAGTCGCCCGGCGCCAGCTCCACGGCGAAGGGCGATTTCTGCGCGATCATCGGCTCGGGCATGGGGTCGTTCCTCCTGCGGTCTCGGGGGCACCGATTGTTGCGCCCCCGCCGGAAATTGGAAAGAGCCCGTTCGCGCGCGCCGCTCAGAACGTCCCGGGGTCGGCGAAGTTCTCGAAGCGGGTGAACTGCCCGCGGAAAGTGAGCGGCACGGTCCCGATCGGGCCGTTGCGCTGCTTGCCGATGATGACGTCGGCGCGCCCGCGCGCCTCCGGCTTGTCCGGCGAATAGACTTCCTCGCGGTAGATGAACAGGATCACATCCGCGTCCTGCTCGATCGCGCCCGACTCGCGCAGGTCCGACATCATCGGGCGCTTGTCGTTGCGCTGCTCGACCGCGCGCGAGAGCTGCGACAGCGCGATGACGGGCACGTCGAGCTCCTTGGCGAGCGCCTTGAGCGAGCGCGAGATCTCCGAGATCTCGGTCGCCCGGTTCTCGCCCTGGGTGGAAGCCGACATGAGCTGCAGGTAGTCGACCACCACCAGCCCGAGCTTGCTGTACTGGCGCCGCAGGCGCCGCGCGCGCGCGCGCACCTCGAGCGCGTTGAGCGCCGCGCTCTCGTCGATGAAGATCGGCGCCTCGTGCAGCCGGCTCATGGCCTGCGACAGGTCGTGCCACTCCGAGTCGTTGAGGCGCCCGGTGCGCATCTTGTGCTGGTCGACCTTGGCGATCGAGCCGAGCATGCGCGTGGCGAGCTGCGCGCCGCCCATTTCCATGCTGAAGACCGCCACCGGCAGGCCGTTGTCGACCGCGACGTGCTCGGCGATGTTGAGCGCGAAGGCGGTCTTGCCCATCGACGGCCGGCCGGCGACGATGATGAGGTCGCCCGCCTGCAGCCCCGCGGTCTTCTGGTCGAGGTCGTGAAAGCCGGTGGGAATCCCGGTGACATCGGACGGGTTGTCGCGGTGGTACAGGTAGTCGATGCGCTCGAGCACGCGGGCGAGCACCGGCTTGATTTCCTGCAGCCCCTGGCTGCCGCGCGCGCCGTGCTCGGCGATCTCGAAGATGCGCGACTCGGCCTCGTCGAGCAGCTGCCCGACCTCCTTGCCGGCGGGGCTGAGCGCGGACTCGGCGATCGCGGTCGCCACCTGTGCGAGCCGCCGCTGCACCGCGCGCTCGCGCACCAGCTCCGCGTAGCGCCGGATGTTGAGCGCGCTGGGCGTGTTCTGCACCAGCGCGCCGAGGTAGGCCGGCCCGCCGGTCTTGTCCTTGTCCTCGCTCGAATCGACCGACTCGGAGACGGTGACGACATCGGCCGGCTTGCCGGCCTCGATCAGCTTCGCGACGTGGCGGAAGATGCGGCGGTGGTCGTCCCGGTAGAAGTCCTCCCCGGACACCAGGTCGGCGATGCGGTCGAAGGACTGATTGTCGAGCAGCAGCCCGCCAAGCAGCGACTGCTCCGCCTCGACCGAGTGCGGCGGCACCCTGAGCGCGAGCAGCTGCGGATCGCCCTCGCCGCGATGCGCCGATTCGATTGCCGCACTGTGCTGCGCGCGTGCCATGCTCGCCTTGCCGGATGAAGCACGCATCATAGCGCGCGCGCCGCTTGCGGAAAAGAAAAAGGGCCGCGCGCGCGGCCCTTTCTTCTTGCGGCTGCGGCCCGCGATCTCGCGGGCGGCGCGCCGCGCCTCAGCTCTCGCCCAGCACCGACACGGTGATCGTCGCCACGACGTCGCTGTGCAGCGCGATTTCGATGTGGTGATCGCCAACTTGCTTCAGCGGCCCCTGCGGCATGCGCACCTCGGAGCGCTCGACCTCGATGCCCTGCGCCTTGAGCGCCTCGACCACGTCGTAGTTGGTCACCGAGCCGAACAGCCGCCCGTCGACGCCGGCCTTCTGCGTGATCTGCAGCATCAGCCCTTCGAGCTTCGCCGCGCGCTCCTGCGCCTTGGCGAGCGCCGCGGCCTGCGCGTTTTCGAGCTCGGCGCGCCGCGCCTCGAAGGCCTTCAGGTTCGCCTCTGTCGCGCGCTTCGCCTTGCCTTGCGGAATCAGGTAGTTGCGCGCGTAGCCGTCCTTGACCTTGACGACGTCGCCGAGATTGCCCAGGTTGGGGAGCTTCTCCATGAGGATCACTTGCATCGCTCGCCCCTCAGTGCAGGTCGGTGTACGGCAGCAGCGCGAGGAAGCGCGCGCGCTTGATCGCCGTGGAGAGCTGCCGCTGGTAGCCCGCGGAGGTGCCGGTGATGCGCGCCGGGATGATCTTGCCGTTCTCGCCGACGAAATCCTTCAGCGTGTCGAGGTCCTTGTAATCGATCCACTCGACCTTCTCGGCGGTGAAGCGGCAGAACTTGCGGCGCCGGAACAGCGCCTTCTGGCCGCGGTCCTTGCGGTCCTTGCCTTTGCCTTTTCCTTTGCCTTTTCCTTTGCCTCGGCCACGGGGTGGGGGCATGTTCAATCTCCTTCAACGAATTCGATATGGGTTGCGTGCAGCACCAGCTTCTTCGATCGCCGGCTCTTGGCGCACAGGAATCCTTCCAGCCTGAGCGCGCTGCCGGGCGCGGCGCCGGACACCAGGTTCGCCTGCACCTCGAACGCGATCGCCTCGAACTCCGCGCTCACCGCCCGCTCGGCGCCGGCTTCCGTGCGCCGCGACTCGTGCCGCAGGCGGAAATCGATCACCGGGACTCCGGCGGGCGTGTAGCGCAGCCTGCCCAGCTCGAGCAGCGTTCCCGACAACGCGACGCGGTTCGTGCCGCGCAAGCTCAGGCCGTCTGCGCCTCGGCCGGCTTCGCATCGGCGCGCTCGGCGCCCTTCTCGAGCAGCGACTTCGATTTCTCCTCCTTCATCATCGGCGAAGGCGCCGTGACCGCCTTGGGCATCTTGACGATCAGGTGGCGCAGCACCGCGTCGCTGAACTTGAACGAGTGCTCGAGCTCGTTCACGGTCTCCTGGTCGCACTCGATGTTCATGAGCACGTAGTGCGCCTTGTGGACCTTCTGCAGCGGATAGGCCAGCTGGCGCCGGCCCCAGTCCTCGAGCCGGTGCACCTTGCCCCCGTGCGAGGCGATGACGCCCTGGTAGCGCTCGACCATCGCGGGCACCTGCTCGCTCTGGTCGGGATGGACGACGAAACAGATCTCGTAATGCCGCATGCACGCTCCTTATGGATGGAGCCGCCCGCCATGGGCAAGCGGTGCGGCAAGGAAAAGGGGGCGGATTATAAAGGAAAATCTAGCCCTTGGGCAGGCCGCGGCGGCGCACCGACTCGAACAGCACGACGCCCGCCGCGACCGACACGTTGAGGCTGTCGACCGCCCCATGCATCGGGATGCGCACGAGCAGGTCGCAGCGCTCGCGCGTGAGGCGCCGCATGCCCTCGCCCTCGGCGCCCAGCACCCAGGCGATCGCGGGCGGCAGGTCGGCGGCGAACAGGTCGTCGCGGGCCGCGGCGTCGGTGCCGACGACCCACACGTTGCGCTCCTTCAGCTCGTCCAGGGCGCGCGCGAGATTGGTCACCATTACGTAAGGCGTCGCCTCCGCCGCGCCGCTCGCCACCTTCGACACCACGGGCGTGATCCCGGCCGCGCGGTCGCGCGGCGCGATCACGCCGTGCGCGCCCGCGGCGTTGGCGACGCGCAGGCAGGCGCCCAGGTTGTGCGGATCGGTCACCCCGTCGAGCACAAGCAGCAGCGGCGGCTCGCGCAGGGCGTCGAGCAGCTCGCCGAGACTCGCCGCGGCGTCCGGCGCCTCGATGCGCGCCACCACGCCCTGGTGGCGGCCGCCGCCGTAGAAGCCGTCGAGTCGCTTCGTCGGCACGCGCAGCAGGCGCACGCCGGCGCGCTCGGCCGCGGCGGCGACGTCCTTGGCGCGCGCGTCGTGGCGCGTCTCGTCCAGGTAGATCTCGAGCACCGTGCGCGGCTCGGCGCGCAGGCGCGCGAGCACCGCGTGAAAGCCGAAGATCACTCGCGCTTCGCGCCGTCGCTCGCTCATCACGCCAGCACGAAGTCGATCTTGCGCTGCTCGAGGTCGACGCGCACCAGCTTCACCCGCACGCGGTCGGCGAGCCGGTAGCGCTTGCCGGTGCGCTCGCCGATCAGGCGGTGGCGCGCGGGATCGAACTGGAAGTAGTCGCGCCCCAGCTCGGAGATGTGCACTAGGCCGTCGACGAAGTAGTCGTCGAGCGTGACGAACAGGCCGAACGCGGTCACGCCGGTCACGCTGCCCGAGAACACGCTGCCAACGTGGTCCTGCATGTAATAGCACTTGAGCCAGTTCTCAACGTCGCGGCTCGCCTCGTCGGCGCGCCGCTCGGTCTCGGAGCAGTGCCGGCCGAGCGCGTCCCAGTCGCCGCCCTCGTAGCGCCGCCCCGCCAGGCAGGCCTTGATCGCGCGGTGCACCAGCAGGTCGGGGAAGCGCCGGATCGGGGAGGTGAAGTGCACGTAGGCGTCGAACGCGAGCCCGAAGTGGCCGGCGTTGTCGGGGCTGTAGATCGCCTGCTTGAGCGAACGCAGCAGGATGGTCTGCAGCAGGGCGAAGTCGGGCCGCGGCCGGATGCGCTCGAGCAGCTCGGCGTAGTCCCTGGGGCGCGGCTGCGCGCCGCCCGGCAGCGACAGCCCGAGCTCGGCCAGGAAATCGCGCAGCGCCGCGACCTTGTCCTCGGCGGGCACGTCGTGCACGCGGTACAGGACCGGGTGGCCGCGCGCGGTCAGGAACTCGCCGGCGCACACGTTCGCGGCGAGCATGCACTCCTCGATCACGCGGTGCGCGTCGTTGCGCGGCTCGGGCACGATGCGCTCGATCTTGCCGTGCGCGTCGAACAGCATCCGGGTCTCGGTCGTCTCGAAATCGATCGCCCCGCGCCGGCGCCGCTCCTCTGCCATGCGCCGGAAGGCCTCGTAGAGCGTCGCCAGATGCGGGTAGACGCGCTCGCGGCCGCGCGCCGCCGCGCCCTCCGAGAGCATCGCCCACACCTCGGTGTAGGTGAGGCGCGCGTGCGAGCGGATCACCGCGGGGTAGAACTCGTAGCGCGCCACGCCGCCGCCCGGCGCGAGCGCCATCTCGCACACCATCGCGAGCCGATCGACCTCGGGATTGAGCGAGCACAGCCCGTTGGAGAGCTTCTCGGGCAGCATCGGGATCACGCGCCGCGGAAAGTACACCGAGGTGCCGCGCTCGGCGGCGTCGCGGTCGAGCGGGCCGTCGTGGCGCACGTAGTGGCTCACGTCGGCGATCGCGACCCACAGCCGGAAGGACCTGTTCTCGCGCACGCAGTACACCGCGTCGTCGAAATCCTTCGCCGTCTCGCCGTCGATGGTGACGAAGGCCTTGTCGCGCAGGTCGCGCCGGCCGGCGAGGTCCTCCGTTCGCACCTCGTCGGGAAGCGCGCGCGCGGCGGCGAGCGCGGGCTTGGAGAAGCGGTGCGGCAGGTCGAACTTGCGCAGCGCGATCTCGATCTCCATGCCCGGTTCGGTGTGGCGCCCGAGCACCTCGGCCACGCGCCCGAGCGGCCGCGCCCGGCGCGCCGGCGGCACGATCAGCTCGACGGTGACGACCTCGCCGCTGCGCGCGCGCCCGGCCTCCGCGGGCGGCACGACGATGTCCTGCGCGATGCGCCGGTCCTCCGGAACGAGGAACAGCACACCGTGCTCCTCGCGCAGGCGCCCGACGATCGGGCGCGTGCCGCGCGCGAGCACCTCGACGATCGTCCCCGCCGGGCGGCCGCGGTGGTCGCGCCCGGTCACCCGCACCGCGGCGCGATCGCCGTGCAGCACCTGGCGCATCTCCGCGGGCGCCAGGATCAC